>JBOHZO010000146.1:0-8160 GCA_050738555.1 Steroidobacteraceae bacterium
AGTTTTCGGTAGAGGTGGGTGCGCTCCATGCCGACGCGCTTGGCCAGTAATCCGACCTTGCCGTTGCAGAGCATCAGCTGCTGCAGGAGATATGCGCGCTCGAACTGCTCGCGCGCCTCGCGTAGCGGCAATGCCAGCAGGTCCTGCTTCACCAGCGGCTCGCCGGGCGCCTGCTGGGTCACGAGATGCTGCTCGATCTCGTCGAGTCCGATCTCCTCGGGCCCGCCGATGATCAGCACCCGCTGCACGAGGTTCCGGAGTTCGCGGACGTTACCCGGCCACGGGTAGTTCCGCAGGCGATTCTGCGCGGCGACGGAAAAGCGCCGGAATGGCATGCCTTCCTCGTCCACGAACCGGTCCACGTAATGACGCAGGAGATCCGGGACGTCCTCCGCGTACTCGCGCAGCGGCGGAATGCGGATCGAGATCACTTCGAGATGCGCGAGCAGCTCCCGCCGCAATCCGATCGCCGGTCCGTCGTGACCCGGCGCACCGGCCGCGACGAAGCGCGCGTCGAAGGGCAGGATTTCGCCCGCCGCCTCACGCTGCCAGCCGCGCTGCTCGAGGTCCGCGAGCAGGAGGCGCTGCGCGGTCGCGGACAGGTCCTCGACACCGCTCAGGAACAGCGTCCCGCCCCGCGCCTGCTCGTAGAAACCCGGCTCGGGCTTGCCGCCCACGACCGTTCCGCGAAGCCTCGCCCCAGCGATGGCATCGTCGAGGCTCGCACAGGTGACGTTGACGAATGGGCCGGTGGAGCGCGGGCCCAGGGAGTGCAGGTAACGCGCGAAGGCTTCGCGCCCCGTGCCGGGCTCGCCGACCAGCAGCACCGAGGCGTCGTGGCCCGCGACCTGCTGGACCTGCTCGCGCAGCCTCTGCATCAACCGGCTCTTGCCGACCGGCGCGACCAGCGCCGGAATCTGCGTGCGCTGCGCCTGCCGCCGCCTGCGGCCCGCTTCCAGCGCCCGCTCCGCGGTGCGCAGGAGCTTCGCGATCGAGAGCGGCTTCTCGACGAAATCGAAAGCGCCGAGCCGCGTCGCTTCGATGGCGGTCTCGACCGTGCCGTGGCCCGACAGCATGACGACCGGGCAGCGCAAGGAATGCTTTTCCGACCACTCGCGCAGCAGCGAAATTCCGTCCATGTCCGGCATCCAGATATCGAGCAGGACGAGGTCCGGCTCCTGCCTGGCGGCCGCGCGGCGCGCGGACGCGGCGTCGGCCGCGACTTCGATCTCGTATCCCTCTTCCGCGAGGATCTCCGAGAGCAACCCGCGGATGTCGGCCTCGTCGTCGACGACGAGAATTCTCGGTGAACTCATGCTTTCTCTCTCCTCGCCTCGGCCCGCCGCGCCTCACGCGGCGTCGCCGGCAATGTGACCCGGATGCGAGCTCCGCCCTGCGGCGCGTTGTCCACCTCGACCTGGCCGCCGTGCTCCTCGACGATCCTGCGCACGATGGCGAGCCCGAGCCCCGTGCCCTTCGATTTCGAGGTCACGTAGGGGTCGAAGGCCTGCTCCATCAGGCCGCCCTGGAACCCGGGACCGTTGTCGACGACCGTCAGCACGATCTGGTCGCCCGCACGCTGGGTCTCGATCATGATGACAGGATTCGGCCGCCCGTCGAGCGCCTCGAGCGAGTTCGTCAGCAGATTGTTCAGGAGCTGGCGGACGCGGCCGGGGTCGGCCTCGAGCGCCGCCGCGCGCGGGTCCAGCGAAAGTCCGAACGCCACGCGTGGATCCTGCGCGTGATAGAGGTCGGACACCTGGCGGATCAGCGCGCCGAGGTCGAACTCGCTGATCTGGATCTCGGGCGCCTTCGCGTATTCCGAGAACGCCGCGACCATCTGCTTCATCGCCTCGACCTGCTGCACGATCGTGTGCGTCGCGCGATCGAGCAGCTCCGCCTCGGAAGATCCGAGTCCCCGCATGAGCTTGCGCCGCATGCGCTCCGCGGAGAGCTGGATCGGCGTCAGGGGATTCCTGATCTCGTGCGCGAGACGCCGCGCGACCTCCCCCCACGCGGCCTGGCGCTGCGCCTGGAGAAGCTGCGTGACCTCGTCGAACACGAGCACGAGGCCCTGCGCGCCGGCGTCGCCGGGAAGCGCGGTGCACGCGCAGACGAGCTCGCGCCGCCCGGTATCGGCCCGCCAGGTGATCTGCTCGCGCCACTCGGTTTTGCCGGCGTCGAGGTGCTGCTGCAATACCGCGTGGAGCTCCTCGAGCAGCGGCTGCCCGGCCGCGAGCTCCGCGAGCGGCCGGCCGGTGGCGCCTTCGAAGTCCACCCCGAGAATACTGCCTGCCGCCTGGTTCGCGACGCGAATGCGAAGATCCGGCTCGAGCGAGATCACGCCGCTCGTGAGGCGCGCGAGAATCACGGCGAGCGCCGCGCGCTCGGCTTCGACCGCGGCGCGGCTGCGCTCGGTCTCCTCGCGCGCGCGCGCGAGCTTCTTGGTCATGTCGTTGAAGGACGTGACGAGGAATCCGATCTCGTCGTGCGAGGGCCGCGCCAGGCGCGTGTCGAAATCGCCCTTCGCGACTGCGCGCGTGCCCGCGATCAGGTCCTGGACCGGGCGCACCAGCCGCTCGGAAAAATACAGCGCGCCGTAGATCGCGGCGAGCAGCGCCATCAGGAGCACGAGCGAGAGGGTCAGGACGAACGAGGCCTTGAGCGGCTCGCGCAGGAACGAGAGCCGGCCGTATTGCTGGTAGGCCTCCTGCACCGTCGCCGCGAGGTCGGAAAGCCTCTGCGGCACGGGATAGGTCGCGATCAGGAGACGGGGTTGCAGGCCCGGCTCCGAGCGGATCTGCACCGCCGCGCGGACCTGGTAGCCGCCGCCTTGTGCGGGCTGCAGGCTCACGTGGGGCCGCCCCTGCCGCAACTGCATCAGCAGTTCCTCCGGCGGCACCGCCGGTAATTCGTGCCGCATGCCGGCGCGGCTGTAGCCTTCGGGCTGGCCGCCCGCGCTCGTCACGATCAGCTCGTCCGCGCCCGAGCGGCGCAACTCCTCGTCGAGGGCCAGGTAAAGCCCTCCGCCCGAAAGTCCCGACACACGTTCCGCAGTACGGCCCGTGCGCTCGAGGTTTTCACGCATCCGAAGATCGAGCGCCGCCCGCGACAGGCCGAGCGCGTCCGAGAGCCCCTGCCGGACCTCGGCGTGGAACCAGCTATCGATGCCGCGCGTCAGGAACACGACGGAGAAGGCGAACACGAGCAGGAGCGGCGCGATCGCGAGGCCGCCGAACATCAGGAGCGTGCGGCCGCGAAGCCGCGAGCCGGGCACGTGGCGGCGCCAGTCGCGGATGAAATCGGCGAGCCGGCGGCCGATCAGGACGAGAAGCGCCACGACGCCCGCGATGTTGATCAGCAGTATCAGGGCGTATTGCTCGCCGTAGCGTTGCGAGCCTTCGGCGGTGATCGCGAGCAGCACGAGCGCCGCGATCCAGACCACGATGCCGGCGCCGACCGCAATCGGGAGCCAGCGCCGGATCATGGCCGCACCTTCCAGGCGTACCAGGCGGTGCTGCGCGACCAGCTTTTCCAGAAGAGCAGCATCCGGACCGCAGCCGGCAGGTCGCCGATCTCGACCGCGGCGCGCACGCGAATGTCGAAGCGGCCGTCGGACGGCAGCGTCCTTGCGTCGGCGATCTCGATCCCGCTGATTCGCGCGAGCGCCTCGAGCGCTTCCTCCGGCGTGGAATGGCTCACGTGATCGCCGCTCGCACGATCGGTGACGACGAAGCGCTGCGAGATCGCGTCGTGGGCCAGCTGCCACCGGCGCGTCAGCGACACGACGGTCTCGTCCGGGAGGAGACGCCGCTCGACGCTCCCTTCGACCTCGAGCTCGAGCACGAGCGGCACGCCTTCCTCGAAGGCCTGGCGTGCCGCATCCGCGAGCGCAAGATCCAGTCGCACGTCGAGCAGCCAGACGCCGTTCGAGAGTTCCACGTAGGCGTTACGGATCTCGAACCGGCCCTCGTCCTGCGCGCGCGCGGCAATCGAGGCCGCCGCGCCGGCAAGCGCGATGCAGAGAACCAGCCAGCGACATCGCCCCCGCACTTGCACGCCGGTTCCTCAGGCCTGCTTCTCGAGGCAGGCGTAATAGAAGCCGTCGGCGTCGGCTGCCCCGCTTGGGAGCGCGCAACCCGGCCCCGCTCTGTGCCACGGCAGTGCGCCGGGCAGCAAAAGCCTAGCAGATTCGGTCACATCGTCCGCCGAGGCCTCGGCGTCCAGGAACTCGCCCACGACGGCCGCATTCTCGGCCTGCAGCACCGAGCAGCTGGCGTACACCAGGCGACCGCCGGGCGCAAGCAGCGCGAAGCAGGAGCGGAGCAGTGCCGCCTGCCGCGCCGCGAAACGCGGGATGTCGTCGGAGCGGCGCAGCAGCTTGATGTCCGGATGGCGGCGGATCACGCCCGTGCCGGAACACGGCACATCGAGCAGGATGCGGTCGAATGGGCGGCCGTCCCACCAGTTCTCCGGGCGCGCGGCATCGCCGACGACGATCCGCGCGCCGAGGCCGAGGCGCGCGAGATTCGACGCAATGCGCGTGGCGCGATCCGCATCGATGTCGAGCGCGACGAGTTCCGCGAGTTCGGGCATCAGCTCGAGCACATGGCAGGCCTTGCCGCCCGGCGCGGCGCAGGCGTCGAGGACGCGCATACCGGGGCGCGGCGCGAGTAAAAACGGCGCGAGCTGCGCTGCGGCATCCTGCACCGAGACGTCGCCACCGCTGAAGCCGGGTAGCCCGCCGACATCCACCGGCTCCGCGAGACGCAGCGCCTGCGGCGCGAAATCGCAGGCCTCGGCCGCCATGCCCGTGGCCGCAAGGCGCGCAACGTACTCGTCGCGCGTGTTGCGCCGCGCGTTCACGCGAAGCCACATCGGCGGCTCGGCGTTTCCGGCACGGACAATCGATTGCCAGCATTCCGGCCAGTCGCGCTCGAAGGCCGCGAGCATCCACTGCGGGTGCGCGTGCCTCGCCGCGGCGTTGCGGTGCGCAGCCCCGACGATCGCGGCGCGCTCGCGCTGGAAGCGCCGAAGGACTGCGTTGACGAAGCCCGCCGATCGCGGATGACCAAGTGCGCGCGCCGCCTCGACGGTTTCGGAGACGGCCGCGTGCTCGGGCGTCGCGCCGTGCAGCAACTGATAGAGGCCGACGAGGATGAGCGCGCGGATTTCCGGATCCAGCCTGGAATCAGGCCGGTCGAGCATCATTCCGAGGCAGGCCGCGAGCTCGAAATGCCAGCGCACCGTGCCAAAAGTGAGCGATTGCGTCGCGGGGCGCGGCGTTCCTTCACGCGTGAACTCGGCGAGCGCCGCGTCGAGGCGGCGGCCACGGCTCGAGACCGCCGCGAGGCTTCGCGCTGCCGCGGCGCGTATTTCCGCGCCTTCTCGCGTGCTCAGGCGAGCACCCGGCCCGCGAGCGGTCGCGCATTGGCGAATTCCGCCGCGTTGACGGCGCGCCTGCCGGGCAACTGCACGCGGTGAAGGGCAAGCGCCTGGTCCCCGGTCATCACGACGATTCCCTTCGCGTCTGCGCCCAGGATCGTTCCCGGCACGGGGCCTGCCAGAGCCGGGATGACCTCCGCCTCGAAGATCCTGAGCTGGGCCCCGTCCAGATTCGTTTCCGCGACGGGCCGCGGATTCAGCGCGCGAACGCGCCGCTCCAGCGCTACTGCCGGTTCACGCCAGGCAAGGCGCGCCTCGAGCTTGCCGAGCTTCGGCGCATAAGTCGCCTGCGCGGAATCCTGCGGCTCGAACGATGCCTGCCCCTTCGCGAGCGCGTCGAGCGCGTCGACGATCGCCGACGCGCCCACCTCCGCAAGCCGCGCCTCGAGCTCGCCCGCCGTCTCGCGCGGACTGATTGCGACTTCGCGGCGTAGCATCACCGGCCCGGTGTCGAGGCCGGCGTCCATACGCGTGATGCAGACGCCCGTCTTCTCATCGCCCGCCATGATCGCGCGCGCGACGGGCGCGGCACCGCGCCAGCGCGGGAGGAGCGATCCGTGCACATTGAGGCAGCCGAGACGCGGAAGCTCGAGAATCGCGGGCGGCAACAGGAGTCCGTACGCGACGACGACCAGCACCTCCGGCGCGAATGTGGACAGCATTGCGTGCACGCTGGTGTCGCGTAGCGTGGTCGGCTGCATGACGGGCAACCCAAGTGCGAGCGCGCGCTCCTTCACCGGGCTCGCCGCGACGTGCCGGCCGCGCCCGCTCGGGCGATCCGGCTGCGTAAAGACGGCGACGACGCCATGGCGCGATGCCGCGATGGCATCGAGCGAGGGCAATGCGAACTCGGGTGTTCCGGCGAACGCGACCGCCAGGCTCGGGTCCATGGCAGGGGCGGCGGTCAGATCGCCGGTGCGGGCGCAGGCTCCCGCGCCCGGCCTTCCGCGCGCAGCCGCCGGTCCTTCTCGATCTTCTTGCGCACGCGCTGGCGCTTCATCTCCGACAGGTAGTCCACGAACAGCTTGCCGTCGAGATGATCGATCTCGTGCTGCACGCAGATCGCGAGCAGGCCCTCGACGTCGGACTCGAATGCCTTGCCGTCGCGATCCTGCGCGCGCACGCGGATGCGTTCCGCCCGTTCGACGTCGTCGTAATAACCCGGCACCGAAAGACAGCCCTCCTGGGAGGTTTCCCTGCCCTCGCTCGAGAGGATCTTCGGGTTGATGAATACACGTGGCTCGTTGCGGCCTTCGGAAACGTCGGTGACCAGCAGGCGCCGGTGCACGTCCACCTGGGTCGCCGCCAGGCCGATGCCGTTCGCGGCATACATGGTCTCGAACATGTCGTCGATCAGTTCACGCAATGGGGCATCCACGGCGTCAACCGGAACGGCCCGGGTCCGCAGCCGGGGGTCCGGATACTCCAGTATTGTGAGGCGCGTCATGGGAGCGGGGCCTGTGGCGCGTGTATCTGACCGGGGAATGCTGCTAAAGTTCGTCGAAGCATGGACTTACGTCGGTATCCGGATGCCGGGAATTATACGATTCTACGGCTGCCCCGGCAGTAAGGGAGCACCTCGCATGGCATCGTCCTCGAAGATCGGTTCCCGTCACCCCTTCCGCGCGATGACGGCCGCGGCAATTGCAACGCTCGCGATCGCACTGGCCGCTCCGGCCGGTGTCGCCACGGGCCAGGACCAGGGCATCGACCGCAGCGTCATCCCGATGGCGCCCGACGCGCCGGACCGTTACGTCGTGCAGCCGGGCGACACTCTCTGGGACATCTCGGCGAAATTCCTGACGGATCCCTGGTACTGGCCGGAGATCTGGCACGTCAATCCGCAGGTCGCGAATCCGCACCTGATCTATCCGGGCGACGAGCTTGCGCTCACCTGGGTCGACGGCCGGCCGCGCGTGTCCATCGCCAGCGGCGGCCCGACCCGCCTGTCGCCGCGCGTGCGCGAACATCCGCTTTCAGAAGCGATTCACGCGATTCCGTACGATCGGATCGCGGCTTTCATGTCGCGACCCGCCGTGCTGTCCAAGGACCAGGTCGAGGACGCGCCCTACGTCGCGCATGCGCGCGATCACCGGCTGATCTCCTCGGTCGGCAACGACATTTATGTCCGCCGCCTCGGCGATGGCTCGATCGGCAACCGCTACAGCGTCTATCACGTCGGCGACGAGCTGAAGGACCCCGACGACGGCGACGTGCTCGGTTACCAGGGCCTCTACGCGGCGGAAGCGGACCTGCACCGCCTCGGCAACCCGGTGACGATGCGCGTGGTCGATTCCGCGCGCGAAACGCTCGAGGGCGACATCCTGCTGCCGGTCGAAACCGAAGCAAAGATGGATTTCATCCCGCGCGCGCCCGGCGAAAAGGTCGACGGCAGGATCATGTCGGTCATCGACGATCGCACGGTCGTCGCCGATTACGACGTCGTGATCATCAATCGCGGCTCGCGGCATGGCCTCGAGCCCGGGCACGTGCTGACGGTCTGGGAAGCGGGCGAAGAAGTCCGCGACACCACGGAACACCGCGAGAGCCCGAAGCTTCAGCTCCCGGACGAGCGGACCGGCCTCGCGATGGTGTTCAAGGCCTACGATCGCATGAGCTATGGCTTGATGCTGCAGTCGGATCGCGAAGTGCACGTGGGCGACGCAGTTCGCTCTCCCTGATCTTCGTTTCGTTCACAAGCGAGAACGCCGGCCC
>JBOHZO010000147.1:0-6495 GCA_050738555.1 Steroidobacteraceae bacterium
CGATCTCGTAGCGGCCGCGGCCAGCGTGCGTGTCGAGCAGGAAAAGAGGCCGGTCCTTCTCGGCGAGGCGCGTGAGCGCCGCCGTCAGCGCAACGTGTTTCGTCACGTCGGCAAAATTGCCGGCGTGGCAGGCATGCCGGTATTTCACGCTTCACCGAGCCAATCGCGCGGCCGCAGATAATCGCGATAGAGGCGTTCTTCCGCCGAGCCGGGCTCGGGTCGCCAGCCGTATTCCCAGCGTGCCAGCGGCGGCAGCGACATCAGGATCGACTCGGTGCGCCCGCCGGTCTGCAATCCGAAGAGCGTCCCGCGATCGTGGATCAGGTTGAACTCGACATAGCGCCCGCGCCTGAGGAGCTGGAAGCTCCGCTCGCGCTCGCCGAAAGGCGTGTCGCTCCGGCGTTCCGCAATCGGAAGCCAGGCCGAGGGAAACGCTTCGCCGACGCGGCGCGCGAACGCGAAGCAGGCGTCGAAGCTGGGCGTATTCAGGTCGTCGAAGAAGAGCCCGCCGACACCGCGCGTCTCATTGCGATGCGGCAGGAAGAAGTAACGGTCACACCAGGCTTTGTATTTCTCATAGCTGCCTGCGACTGCTGAGGTGCAGGCTTCGCGCGCGCACCGGTGCCAGTGCAGCACGTCGTCGTGAACGGGGTAGCAGGGCGTCAGGTCGAAGCCTCCGCCGAACCACCACAAGGGTTCGAGGCCTGCCGGCTCGGCGACGAAATAGCGCAGGTTGAGGTGCGCGGTCGGGACGTGGGGATTCTTCGGGTGCAGGACGAGCGAGACGCCCATCGCGGTGAACGCGCTGCCCGCGAGCGCGGGCCGGTCGTGGGTGGCGGAGGCGGGAAGACTGGCGCCCGTCACCTCGGAGAAGTTGATTCCGCCCTGTTCGATGAGCGCGCCGTCCTTCAGCACGCGCGATTCGCCGCCGCCGCCACCGGGCCTCGTCCAGCGATCGCTGCTGAAGCGGCCGCTGCCGTCGGCGCGCTCGATCGCTGCCACGAGCCGTTCGTGCAAACCGGCAAGCCATGCGCGCACGGCGACGCGATCGGTCACGGATCACTCCCCGGAGGCGCTGGCCTTGGGCGCGACCGCGCCCGCCGCGGCCTTTTTCTTTTTGATGGCTTTCGGCTTGGCGAGCGGCTTGCCCGATGCCGGCGTCCCGGGTGATTCCGGTGCGGCCTTCTTCCTGCCCCGCGGCTTCGGGGTCTCGGCCGTCGCCGCCTCAGGCGCCGGCGCCGCTGCCTTCGCGCGGCGCCCGAACCGGCCCTTGCGCTCGGGCGCGGCCGCGAGCAGCGCCTGGCATTCCTCGAGCGAAAGCGAGGCCGGGTCGCGATCCTTCGGCACCTTCGCATTCCGCTTCCGGTCGGTGACGTAGGGCCCATAGCGGCCCTTCAGCACCTGGATGCCGGCGTCCGGAAAATCCCGGATCGTGCGCTCGCGATCGGCCGCGAGCTTCGCGTCGACGATCTCGAGCGCGCGCGGGAGCGTCAGAGTGAACGGATCGTCCTCCTTGATCGACGCGTACTTCTGCCCGAACCTCACATACGGCCCGTACTGGCCGCGGCCCACGCTGATCGGCGTGCCGTCGGGCGCGTGACCGAGCTCGCGCGGCAGTGAAAGCAGCTTCAATGCCTCGTCGAGCGTGACGTCGTCCATGCGCTGGCCGGGCAGCAGGCTCGCGAACCGCGGCTTGTCCGGATCGTCGCGCGTGCCCTGCTGGACGAAGGGGCCGTACTGGCCCATGCGCACGGCGATGGGCTTGCCGGAGACCGGATCGCGGCCGATCTCGCGGGATTCGGCCACCTCTTCGCGCGATACCGATTTGGCGATGTGGTCCACGAGCTTGATGAAAGGCTTCCAGAACCTGCCGAGTTCGAGGTGCCACTCCTTCTCGCCGTTCGAGATCTCGTCGAGTACGTCCTCCATCCGCGCGGTGAAGCCGTATTCGACGTAGGTGCCGAGGTACTTGACGAGGAACTTGCTGACGATCTTGCCGATGTCCGTCGGGATGAAGGCGCGGCCGCTCATCTCGACGTAGCGGCGGTAACGCAGCGTCTCGATGATCGACGCATAAGTGGACGGCCGGCCGATGCCGTGGCTCTCGAGCGACTTGACGAGGCTCGCCTCGGTGTAACGAGGTGGCGGTTGCGTGAAGTGTTGCTCGGGGCGTAACGCCTCGAGCGTCACCCGCTCGCCCGGCTCGAGCCCCGGCAAGCGCTGCTCGTCCTCGCTCTCGACGTCGGTTTCGTCCTCGTCGTGATCCTCGTGATAGGCGGCGAGGAATCCCGGCTCGAGGAGCGTCTGGCCGTT
This sequence comes from Steroidobacteraceae bacterium, assembly GCA_050738555.1. Taxonomy (GTDB): domain Bacteria; phylum Pseudomonadota; class Gammaproteobacteria; order Steroidobacterales; family Steroidobacteraceae; genus SCUD01. Next base: position 2,314 of record JBOHZO010000147.1, read on the forward strand.
GGCACGGAACACGTGGCGGTCGCGGCCCGTGCTGCCGGCGTCGCCCGCGACGAGATCGACCGCGACCGTGTCGAACACCGCGGGCGCCATCTGGCAGGCGACCGCGCGTTTCCAGATGAGCGCGTAAAGCCGCCGCTGGTCTTCGTCGTGCAGGTCGTGCTCCGCCTTCTGCGGGGTCTCGGCCGCCTCGGTCGGGCGGATCGCCTCGTGCGCCTCCTGCGCGTTCTTCGACTTCGTCTTGTATTCGTTGACGCCCTCGGAGAGCGCCTTGTCGCCGAAGTTGGCCCTGATCGTTTCGCGGATCTCCTTGACGGCCTCCGCCGACAGCGACACCGAGTCGGTGCGCATGTAGGTGATGTGGCCGGACTCGTACAGGCGCTGCGCGGACTGCATCGTGCGGCGCGCGGTGAAGCCGAGCTTGCGCGCGGCCTCCTGCTGCAGCGTCGAAGTGGTAAAGGGCGGCGGGGGATTCCGCCGCTTCGGCCGGCGCTCGACGTTCTCGACGGTCAGCACGCCGTTGGCCGCCGCGAGAATCGTGCGCTCGACTTCGCGCGCATCGCCCTCGTTCGTGATGCTGAAGCGCGCCTTCTGCGTGTCCGCCTCGACCTTCTCGCCGCGGTACTCGGTGAGCCGCGCCGGGAACCGCGACGATTCCTTCGACGCGTCCGCCTCGACGGTCCAGTACTCCTGGCGCAGGAATCGGGAGATCTCGGCCTCGCGCTCGCAGATCAGCCGGAGCGCGACGCTCTGCACCCGCCCCGCCGAGAGCCCCGGCTTGATCTGCTTCCACAGCAGCGGCGACAGATTGAAGCCGACGAGGTAGTCGAGCGCGCGGCGCGCCTTGTAGGCGTTCACCAGGTTCTCGTTCACTCCGCTCTCGGCCTGCGCGACCGCGGCCCGGACCGCATTCCGCGTGATCTCGTAGAAGCGCACGCGGCGCAGGTCCTTGCCGTCGAGCGCCCCGTGCTCGCGCAGGATCTCCGAGAGGTGCCAGGAGATTGCTTCGCCCTCGCGGTCGGGGTCGGTCGCGAGGTAGAGCGCGTCCGCCTTCTTCATGGCGCGCTGGATTGCGTCGAGCTTGGGCCGGCTCTTCTCGATGAGCTGGTACTTCATCTCGAAGCCGCGGTCCGGATTCACCGCGCCTTCCTTTTCGATGAGGTCGCGGACGTGGCCATACGAGGCCAGTACTTCAAAGTCAGACCCGAGGTACTTCTTGATCGTTTTCGCCTTGGCCGGCGATTCCACGATGACGAGATTTGAGCTCATTGATGATTCAGATTCACGTCGTCCCCAGAGACGCCAAAGCCGCGGGCCCGGCCGCGGCTCTCTGGCCGAAGCTGGCGGCCCTCGCTCAGTGCATCGCGTCCCGGCGCTCGTCGAACACGAGATCCTCCATCCGCTGGTAGGCGTTCTCCTGGCCGGGCTGGCTGAAAAGCACCATAAGCACCACCCATTTCAGCTGCTCGATGTCGATGTCGTCGGCTTCGAGCGCCAGCAGCCGGTCGATCACGACCTCCCGCTGCGCGACGGACAGGATGCCGAGGTTCTCGAGGTGCAGCAGGTAGCCGCGCACGTCGGTGTCGAGCCGCACCTGCTCCTGGCCGCTGAACACGCGGACCGCCCGCGCCGTGCCTTCGCCGAGCGCCCGGTCCGGATCAGTGGCGAGGCTCTCGAGCCACACGAGCGCGCGCTCGATGTCGGCTTCCGGATAACCCGCCTGCTCGAGCTCCTGCTTGAGCGCGTCGCGATCCGGTGTGGCGTCGTCCTCGGCATCCAGAAAGTTCTCGAACAGGTGGATCAGGATGTCGAGCACGCTGTCCTTCATCTGTTCCGCCTCGGTGAAGTCCGGCTGTAACGCCCGCCGGCCAGCGACTCGACCCGACCTTCGAGCTCGAGCAATTGCAGCGTCGAGATGGCGGATTGCGCACTCAGCCCGGTTCTTTCCACCAGCCTGTCGAGATCCGTCGGCTCGAAACCGAGCGCATTCAACAGCATTTCCGCGCCGCTGTCCAACCGGCCGTTCGAAATTTCCGCGCCGTCGCGCGTTTTGGCGGCCGAATTCGCGTGTGCGACGAGGCCCGGATAGCCCAGTGCCGCGAGCACGTCGTCGACCGTTTCGACGAGCGCGGCGCCGTCCTTGATCAGTCGATGACATCCGCGCGCGAGGGCATTATGTATGGAACCCGGAATGGCCATCACGTCGCGTCCCTGTTCGCCGGCAAGACGCGCGGTGATGAGCGATCCGGAGCGGGCGGCGGCCTCGATCACGAGCACGCCGCGCGCGAGACCCGAGAGCAACCGGTTGCGGCGCGGAAAGTTGTGCGCGTGCGGCGGCGTGCCGGTCGGGAACTCGCTGACGAGCGCTCCTGCCGCGACGATTTCGCCGGCGAGCGCGCGGTGCAGGGCCGGATAGACACGGTCGAGTCCGGTGCCGCAGACCGCGATCGTGACGCCCGCAGCTTGGAGCGCGCCGCGGTGCGCGGCGGCATCGATGCCGACCGCGAGGCCGCTCGTGATCGCGAAGCCGTGGGCCGCGAGCAACGCCGCGAACTCGAATGCGGTTTCCCGCCCGGCGGCGGTGGCCGAGCGGCTGCCGACGATGGCGATCTGCGGCCGCGAGAGCAGGGCGGGATCGCCTTCCACGAAGAGCGCGGGCGGGCAGCCGGGAACGGCGGCGAGCTGCGGCGGATAGCGCGGATCCGCCGCGGTAATGAGCACCCGCCCGGGCGCTTCGAGCCAGCGCAGGTCGCGCTCGATTCCCGCCGGGTCCCGGTCCCCGGGCGCGTACAGGCGCTCGAGCCAGGCGGCGGTCTCATCCGGACGGGCCGCGGGAGTCACCGCGGGATTCTCGGCGGCTCCCGCCCGTGCCGATACCGCATTTGACTGCGCCAACCGCCGGATTCCCGTGTTGGTGCCGGGTCGTACTTCAGGCCGCTCGCACAGTTGAAGAGCAACACCTTTTCATTGGCGTCGACCTGGCCCGCGGCGAGCGCGGCGCGCCAGGCCGCGTAGGTCGCTGCGCCCTCGGGGCACAGCAACAGTCCCTCGGCCCGCGCGACCTCCGCGAGCGCCTCCTTTATTTCCGCGTCGTCCACGGCGATGGCAAAACCGCCGCTCTCGCGGAGCGCCCGCAGGATCAGGAAATCGCCGATCGCCGCCGGCACGCGAATGCCAGCCGCGATCGTGCGCGCGCCCTGCCAGGCCTCCGCGTGATCCGAGCCCTGCTGCCAGGCGCGCACGATCGGTGCGCAGCCGGACGCCTGCACGGCAACCAGGCGCGGACGCCGCGCGTCGATGAGGCCGGCGGCTTGGAGTTCGGCGAAAGCCTTCCACATGCCGATCAGCCCGGTGCCGCCGCCCGTGGGATAGAGAATCACGTCGGGCAAGTTCCAGCCGAGTTGCTCGGCGAGCTCAAAACCCATCGTCTTCTTGCCTTCAATGCGATACGGCTCCTTGAGCGTCGCGGCGTCGAACCAGCCCATGCGCTCGCGGCCCTCCGCGACGCGCCGGCCGCAATCGGTGATGAGCCCCTCGACGAGCGTCAGCGCCGCACCGGCAAGTGCGATCTCGCGCAGGTTGATCTCGGGCGTGTCGGCGGGGCAGAAGACGTGGGCTTCGATGCCGGCGCGCGCGGCGTAGGCGGCAAGCGCCGCACCTGCATTGCCGTTCGTCGGCATCGCCATCCGGCGGACGCCGAAAGACTTCGCCATCGCGACCGCGAGCGCGAGGCCCCGCGCCTTGAAAGAGCCTGTCGGCAACCGGCCCTCGTCCTTGACGAGCAACTCCGTCGCGCCGGCCCGTTTCGCAAGCGACGGCAGCTCGACCAGCGGCGTCACGATTTCGCCAAGGCTCACGACGTCGGCGCTCTTCCGCACCGGCAGGAATTCGCGGTACTTCCAGAAACCGCCGTCGCGCGCGGAAAACGTTTTGCGGGTCACCGTGCGGCGGATTCCTTCCATGTCGTACCGCACGAGGAGCGGCTTGCCCGCGTCCGACAACCCGTGCAGCTCGTCAGCCGGATAGCGCGCGCCGGTCGCACTGCACTCCAGATGGGTCACGAACGTCGGAAACTCGTCCATCAAGCCAGATTACCAGTCAGCGGTCCCACGAGCGCATGACGTCGCTACGGCGCGCGCCAGCCGCGAAGCCACCGAGGTCCGTCGGAAGCGAGAACGCCGGCCA
>JBOHZO010000148.1:0-6787 GCA_050738555.1 Steroidobacteraceae bacterium
CTGATCTTCGACAATTCCGAGGCAGTCCAGGTAGGCGCGGGTGGGCACACGGTTTTCACCGGCGATCGCATCGGCATCTATCACCCGGACTTCACGGCACCCGGTGTCTCGATCTCCTCGAGCTGCACGCCGGTCGGCGCGGCGATACCGGGCTGCCAGCCGAACAGCAACGCGAGAGCCTCGGGCACCAGCATGGCCTCGCCGCATGTCGCGGGCGCGGCGGCGCTGCTCCTGCAGGCCAACCCGAACCTCACCGCGGGCCAGCTGCGCTCCGCGCTCCAGGCAAGCGCGACCCCAGTATTTGGCGCGGACGGCAATCCGCTGCCGTTCTGGCAAGTCGGCTACGGTTATGTGGATCTCGAAGCCGCGGTCGCGCTGGTGACCGGAAAGAACTGGTCCAACCGCCTTTCCAAGGCGCAGTCGCAGGCCGATGCGCGCGTGCGCAATGCCGACGGCTTCGCGGTGCTGCGTTCAGACTTCTGGACCTACGATGCGCCTCGGGTCGCGCTCGCCGGCAGCGACCAGCGCACTTACGCGACAGCTGTCGCGACCAACGTGACCCATCTGAAAATCACGCTGTCTCATCCGTCGGGCGCGGTGCTCGGCGAGAACCTGATGGAGTACACTGTCACCGTTCGTGACGCGGCGGGCCAGCTGCTCGGCGTGACGACCGAAGCGCCGACCGGCGCCGGGACGGCGAGCCTCTTCATCGACCTGAAGGCATTCCGCGTGCCGCCGGTCACTTATGGCGCGTTCACCTTCGACGTGAGCGGCGAGTTCGCAGTGTCCGACCCCGACACGCTCGACAGCGAATCGCTGCTCGGGCGGATGGTCACTCTTCAGGTGGCGCAGCTGCGGACGAACTGAATCCTCAAAGGGGACGTTCACCTTTAAAGGTGAGCGTCCCCCTTAGCTTTAGGCCGGACGGCTGCGCTAGTTTACGGCGCGTTCCAGCGCGGCCCTGGCCAGCAGGCGCGTGGAATCGAGTGTCGGCAGCGGCGAGTTCGCGTCGTCGATGATCAGCGGGATTTCGGTGCAGCCCAGGATGATGGCATCGCAGCCATCGCTCTCCATGCGCGCAACGATCGCCTGGAAACGGGCGACACTTTCTGGCCTGAACACGCCGATCACCAGTTCATCCATGATGATGCGGTGGATTTCATCCCGTTCGTTCGCAGTCGGGAACAGGCATTCCAGGCCGCGCTCGGCGAGTTTCTGCGGATAAACCGGGCCCTCGACCAGCCAGCGAGTTCCGGTCAGTCCCAGGCGCCGCCATCTTCGCCGCTCGGCCTCGGCTGCGACGACCTCGGCGATGTGCAGCCAGGGACGCGGCGAGCGCGGCATGACCTCGGGCAGCGCCTCGTGGATCGTGTTGTCCGGACAGATCAGGAAGTCGGCGCCCGCGTCCGCGAGCTTGCGCGCGGAACGCAGCATCAGCTCGGCGACGCCCGGGATATCCTTGCGATCGAGGCAGGCCACGTAGTCGGCGAGCGAAAAGGAGTGCAGCGACACTTCCGGGTGCGCATGCGGGCCCAGCCGTCGGGCACCTTCGACGCAGATCGTGCGATAGCAGAGGGCGGCGCCTTCCGCGGAGCAGGCAACGATTCCGATGTGCTGCGGCACCGTCATTCCAGGCGGATCAGGCCCTCCTTCAAAGCCTTCTCCTCATTCAGGAAGATCGCCATGGCTGTGTTCATGCGCCTGAAGCCCAGCTTTTGGTAGAACCCCTCTTTCCCCGGCTCGGCGTAGAGGATGATCTTCCGGTGTCCGACCGACAGTTCCTTCAGGCGCTCGATGATGGCCCTGCCGAGTCCACGGCCCTGGAAATCCGGATGGACCGCGATGTCGCAGAGATAGGAGCAGTCGATGCCGTCCGCCAGCGCACGGCCGACGCCGATCAGCCGGCCGGCGTCGAAGAGAAAGCACTTGTACCGGCTGTTGGCGAACGCCACTTTCAGGTCCGGCGGGCTCTTGTCACCGAGCGGCGCAATGCGGTAAAGCTGCGATAGTTCGCCCCAATTGACCGTCTTGTCATCGAGGACCCATTGCACTTGCGAAAGCGCTGGCATCAATGCATGGCTCGCGCGACTGTATCGGTTGGCGCCATCCTGTGCTCAGCGGGTTGTACTGCCTCCGCACCCGAGCCCGCGCTGCCGCCTTATCGCATCGTCGCATACGTGGCAGGCTGGTCGCCACCGCCGGTCATTCATCCGGAGAAACTGACCCACATCAATTTTGCATTCGCGAAGATCGATGGGGACGGCAAGGTCGCATTCGAGGATCCGAATTTCGCGCCGATCCTGAAATCCCTGCCGGCCCTCAAGCAGCGGAACCCGCGATTGAAAGTGATCGTCTCCATCGGCGGATGGGAGGCGGACGGCTTTTCCGATGCCGCCCTGACCGAGGCGTCGCGGGACGCATTCGCAGAGAGCGCAGTCGAGCTGCTGCGCGAGCACGCTGTCGACGGGATCGATCTCGACTGGGAGTACCCGGGGCAGGGCGTTGCCGGGATCAAGTACCGGGCGGAGGACAAGCGGAATTTCACTCTGCTGTTGCAAACGCTGCGCGGGCAGCTGGATGCGGCGAGCGATGCGGAGCGTCGCACCGGTCGCGACCGCTACCTGCTGACGATCGCATCGGCAGACCGCGAGTATTTCGATCACACGGAGATGGAGACGCTCCACGTCTTTCTCGACTGGCTCAACATCATGAGCTACGACTTCTTCAACAGTCTCACTCCGACTACCGGGCACCACGCCGGCTTGTATGCGTCGGAGTTTGCCGCGCCCACGGATCGGAACGCCGACAAATCCGTCAGGCAACACCTCGCTGTGGGCATTCCGGCCGACAAGCTCGTGCTTGGGGTCGCTTTCTACGGCCGCGGGTTTACCGGCGTGGAGCCGCTGAGAAACGGCCTCAACCAGGCGTACGAGCGTTACGAGGGCGATCACAGCTACGCCGAGTTGGCGGAAAAGTTCATCGGCAGCCAGGGTTTCGTCCGCCACTGGGACGAGCGCGCCAAGGCGCCCTTCCTGTGGAATGGCGCAGCGAAGACGTTCATCACTTACGACGACCCGCAGTCGATCCGCGTGAAGGCGAACTACGTGCGCGAGAACCGCCTCGGCGGCATGATGTTCTGGGAGTTGAGCCAGGACCGGAACGACGGACTGCTCGATGTCATCGTGACATCCCTCGGCTCGCAACCCTGATGTCGATCTGACGGCACCTGCGCCGAGGCCATGCGCTTTGATGAGCGCGCGCTGGGCGGCAAGCTGGAGATGATGTTGACGCACGCCGAGTCACCGGAAGCGGCGAAGTCACCGCCCGGCAATGCCGACCGGATCCTGCACGCCTGCCTGGTCATCGATGCCCTGGCCAAGAATGGCCGCGTGAACATGCCGCTGGAGAAAACGTTCTGGGTCGATGCCTTCGGCATGCTCACCGATCGCTTCGGCACGCCCTGGATGGTGAGCGGCGGCAAGCAGAGCAAGCCGTGACCAGGCGCCAGTTACTTCGTCAGCACCGCCGTCTCGACGAATCCCCGCCGGCAGGCATTGCACGGTGAGACGAACTGATATGGCGCACCGCGAGCGGTGCCGATCACGACGACCGCCGTCCCGACGGGGTATTCATCGAGCACCACCGCGTTCTTCTTCGGCGCGTCGAGCACCGGGGCGTCCTGCGTCAGCTTCATGAGGCCGCCCGGCGCGACGTCTACGGCATGGCCTTTGAAGTCGATCCAGGTGCGCTTGTATTCGCCGCCCTTCCATTCGTAATGGGTGAGCTCGCTGCAAGGCAGCATGCCGGTGCAGCCACCGCGTAACGTCGCGTAGCCGCCGTCCGCTGCCGGAAGCACCTCGATCCCGGGCGCATCGTCGGCGTTGATCGTCCCGAGCTCGGCCCAGGTATCGTCACGCTTCTTGTAGAGCATGAAAGGACAGCCGAGGCTGCCGCAGGCGAAAACGCCGGGCGCGCCCTGGCAGTCGAGGTTTTCCGAGAGATCCGCCAGCACTTCCGCGCTTGCATCGCCATCCACGTCGAGCGACCAGGCGATCGACTCGGCCCGCGGCTGCAGGTTGCCGCCGGCAAGCGCACATTCGCTGCTCATGTAGTCGAGCGAGAGCAGCGCGAAGGAGGGACACCGGCTGGACTTCGCAGCTTCATCCGCGAGGTCTTCCGCGAAACAGGAGGCGAAATCGAGCCGTTTCGTGCGCACGGCGGGAACGCCGGCCGGTCCCTCGGTCGCGGCCTTGGCTTTGGCGGTTGTCGCCGTGGATGCCTTCTGTTCGCCATCGCCGCAGGCAGTGACGAGCAAACAGGCAGTCAGGAAGGAGATGAAAAGCCGCATGCCCGCCCTCCGCGCCGGCAAGTAATGGCCGGCGCCGAGCGGGAGCGTACCTAGCCGGGCTTCAAAACGCCAAATCTACGAATCTACGACCGGGCACCGGTCTTACTTCCGCGGAGCCTGCGCACTTTGTCCGGCTCGGATCTGCGCCCGGGAAACATGCGCTGCACGTCGGGATCGAGCGCGAGGTCCGCGCACTCGGCATTGTCGAGCCGGCATGCCACGTCGCTCCAGTTGATCAGCTCCCAGAAGCTGACGATCCAGCGCTCCTTCTTGTTCCTGTACTGGAGGTAATACGCGTGCTCCCACATGTCCATCGCGAGGATGGGCAAAGTCCCCACGGTGCCATTGTCCTGGTGATCATGAATCTGCTCGATGACGAGCGAGCCAAGCGTCAGTTCCCAGGAGAGCGCGACCCAGCCGGAGCCTTGCAGCGAGGCGCCTGCGGCGCCGAACTGCCGCCGAAACGCATCGGTGCTGCCGAAGGCAGACCGGATGCGAGCTTCCAGCTGGCCTGAGGGAGGCGCACCTTCGTTCGGCTCGAGGTTGCGCCAGAACATCGAATGCAGGAAATGGCCCGAGTAATTGAACGCGAGATCCTTTTCGAGCTGGTTGATTCGCGCGAAGTCGCCCTTGCCGCGCATCTCGGCCATCGCCTCGAGCGCCCGGTTGGCGCCATCGACGTAGGCCTGGTGATGACTGGCGTAATGCAGCTCGAGTGCTTCCGCGGAATACGCGGGTTCGAGCGCATCGTAGGCATAACCCAGCGCGGGCAACCCGAATTGCGGCTGGCTACTCATGATGCGCGGAGGCCTCCTGCTTCAGGCCTCAGTTACCGCGCGAGCGGTCGCCTTCGCGCGGCTTCAAGCCGGCGCCAAATGAATCGTGCGATCCGCTGTCGAGCGTCCCGGAGAAGCGCTCGATCTGGCGTTCCGCCTCGTCCTTCGAAACTCCGTAGACTTCCTGGATGCGGCCGGCGAGTTCTTCGCGCTTGCCGTCGATGACGTCAAGGTCGTCGTCGGTGAGCTTGCCCCACTGCTGGCGGACCTTGCCCTGAAACTGCTTCCAATTCCCTTCGATGCGATCCCAATTCATGTCTCTGCTCCTTGAGGTGTTGGGAAGCGCCACGGCCAATTCCGCAGCACTCTCAAGGAGCATGTTCGATCCAGATCGCGTCCTCTGTAGGACTACTGCTGATTGCCTCGTAAGTCTTCGAGCTCGGATTGCGCGCTTTGGAATGTTGCATCGGCTGCGGCTTCGCAGGCTTCCCGCTCGGCCTTCGGCAACTCGGCGCATTTTTCTTTGGCGTGATTTCGATCCGACGCGGCCGTCGCAATGCCCACCTCGAAGCTCGGCGCGCTGCCCGGTTCGGCGACATCCATCGGAGCCACGATGGCTGGCGGCAATTCCTGCGCCGCGTCTTCGATGGGCGAGCCTGCCTGGGCCACATCGGGCGGGGCATCGCCGCAGCCGGCGAGCAGCAGGATGGCGCCCACGCAGCCGGCAATCAGGAAAGCGCGCAAATCAGGTTCCCACGCCGCGAATGCGCTCGATCGGCAAGGTGAATGTGACTTCGGTGCCGACCCTCGGCCCGAGCGACCGGATCCGAAGCTCGCCGTCGAGCGACTCGATGCGATGACGCATGCCGAGCAGGCCATGCGACTGCGGCGTCTCGAGGCGCGCCTCGTCGATTCCGACGCCGTCATCGACGATTTTCACGGACAACTCTTCGTCGCCTGCCGTCACGATGATTTTGACCGATTTCGCCTGCGAATGTTTCATGATGTTCACGAGGCACTCCTGCACCACGCGGAACACCGCGATGCGGGCATCCGGGGAAAGCTCGGGAAGGCGATCTGGATACACTTCCTCGCAGGTAATTCCCGCGCGCCGGCAGCCTTCGTCCACGAGCCAGCGCAACGCCGCAATGAGGCCCACATTGTCGAGCAGGGTCGGCCGCAGGCTCTCGATGATCCGGCGCTTGAGCGTCAGCCCTTCGTCCATGCATCGCAGCACGCGCTCCCACCGTAGCCTGCTCGCTTCGCTGCCATCGTCCACGTGGTGTCGCAGCCAGGAGACATCGATCTTGGTGGCGACCAGGAGGCCGCCCAGCTCGTCGTGGAGCTCGCGCGCCAAAGCGGCTTTTTCCCGCTCCGCGATTTTCTGAAGGTTGCTCGACAGGTGAAACAGCATCGAAGTGCGCTGCTGCACGGTCCGATCGAGCTCCCGGTTGCGCTGATCGAGATCTTCAGCCACCTCTTCGCGCCGGCGCACGTCGCGCGTGAGCAGGGCCCCGAGCAGGATGACGAGGGCCAGGCTGAGGAAAGCGGCGGCGCCCAGCAGGACCCGCGAGGTGCGCAGGTCCTTTTCCGAAGCCGCTCGCGCCACCTCGAGGCGCGCGACTTCCTGGTCATAGAGCTCGCGGAGCTGCTGGCGAAGCTC
>JBOHZO010000149.1:0-18586 GCA_050738555.1 Steroidobacteraceae bacterium
TGAGTTTCATCGCCAAGCCGAAGGTCGCGAATCCCGGACTGCCGAAGAACGCGCTCGGGCTGAACCGCCGAGACTACGAAGGCAGCATGTCCACGCTCTGCGCCGGTTGCGGCCACGATTCGGTCACCGCCGCCATCGTGCAGGCCTGCTTCGAACTCGCGTTGCCGCCGCAAAGCGTGGTCAAATTGTCCGGCATCGGCTGCTCGTCGAAAACCACCGCGTACTTCGTCGCCGGCGCGCACGGATTCAATTCCGTTCACGGGCGCATGCCATCGATCGCGACAGGTGCGAACGCGGCCAACCGGCACCTGCGCTACATCGGCGTGTCCGGCGACGGCGACTCGCTCTCGATCGGCGTCGGCCAGCTCGCGCACGCGATCCGCCGGAATCTGGACATGGTGTACATACTCGAGAACAACGGCGTCTATGGATTGACCAAGGGCCAGTTCTCCGCCTCGGCCGACCTCGGCTCAATGTCGAAGAAGGGCGAGGCAAACGAGCAGCCGCCGATCGACCCGGTGCTGCTCGCGCTCGCCCTCGGCGCCTCGTTCGTCGCGCGGAGCTTCTCCGGGGACAAGGAGCAGCTCGTGCCGCTGATCCAGGCCGGGCTCGCGCACAATGGCTTCGCGATCATCGACGTGCTTTCGCCCTGCGTGACCTTCAACGACCACGAAGGCTCGACCAAGAGCTATGCCTACGTGCGCGAGCACAGCGAAAGCCCGGTCGCGGCGGACTACATCGCGCCGAAGCAGGAGATCCGCGTGCAGTACGCGCCGGGCGAAACGGTGTCGGTGCCGATGCACGACGGCAGCAATGTCGTGCTGCGCAAGCTCGACCCGGACTACGACCCGACCGATCGCGCGCACGCCGCCGCATACGTGCAGGAGCGCGCCATGCGGAACGAATACGTCACCGGCCTCATCTACCTGGACCAGACGCGGCGCGATTTCCACGCGCAGCACGGCACCGCGGAACAAGCGCTGAACGCCGTGCCCTACGAGCGCCTCTGCCCCGGCGCCGCGATGCTCGACCGCATCCTGGCTTCATTCCGCTGATCCACATGATCGACCAGATCACGCCCGTCAGCTACGAGTTAGCGTCGCGCGATCCCGGCGAATTCGTCAGGCATTTCGCCGGCAGCTTCGAGCGCTTTGGCTTCGCGGTGGTCGGTGATCACGAGCTGCCGCAGCCGCTGATCGATGCCTGCCTCGATCGCTTCAAGAAATTCTTCGCCGGGGGCGACGAGGACAAGAAGCGCTACCAGGTGCCCGGCATCGGCGGCGCGCGCGGGTATACGCCCTTCGGCGTCGAAACGGCCAAAGGCGCGACGCACCATGACCTCAAGGAGTTCTGGCAGATCGGGCGCGAGCTGCCGCCCGGACATCGTTACCGGTCGTCGATGCCGGACAACATCTGGATCGAGGGCGATCCGGAGTTCAAGCGCGCGGCGCTCGAGCTCTGGGAGGCCTTCGACCGCATGGGCCGCAAGCTCCTGGAGGCGATCGCGACCTATCTGCGGCTCGAACAGCACTGGTTCGACGACAAGGTCGGCGAGGGCAACAGCGTGCTGCGGGTCCTTCATTATCCGCCGCTGAAGGAAGGCGCGACGGGAGTGCGGGCCGGCGCGCACGAGGACATCAACGTGATCACGCTGCTGCTCGGAGCGGAAGAGGGTGGGCTCGAGCTGCTCGATCGCAACGGGCGCTGGCTGCCGATCAATCCGCCGCCGGGCACGCTCGTGTGCAATGTCGGCGACATGCTGCAGCGGCTGACGAACCACGTGCTGCCGTCGACGACGCACCGAGTCGTGAATCCGACGGACGCGCGAATCAACCGGCCGCGCTATTCGATGCCGTTCTTCCTGCACTTCAATTCCGACTTCCCGATCGCAACCCTCCCGGGCTGCATCACGCCGGACCGGCCCAACCGCTATCCGGAGCCCATCCTCGCAGACGATTACCTGCGCGAGAGGCTGCGCGAGATCAAGCTGCTGTATTAGGGAACCAGAGGTTCCCCCAGGTGGCGAAGCTTTACTTTTATTACTCGACGATGAACGCGGGGAAGTCGACGTCACTCCTGCAGTCCAGCCACAACTATCGTGAACGCGGGATGCGCACACTGGTCTATACAGCACAGTTCGATCAGCGGGGAGGCGGCAAAGTGCATTCGCGTATCGGTCTTTCGAGTGAGGCGCGCCATTTCGCACCAGGCTCGGACCTTTACCAGGAGATCGCCGTGGAGCATGCCGGACAGCCTGTCAGCTGCGTCCTACTCGACGAAGCGCAATTCCTGACGCGAGTGCAGGTGGAGCAGCTCGCTGCCGTCGTCGACCGTTTGGCGATCCCCGTGCTCTGCTACGGCCTCAGGACCGATTTCCGCGGCGAGCTCTTCGAGGGCAGCGGCCGCCTGCTGGCGCTCGCCGACGAGCTGACCGAGTTGAAGACGATCTGCCACTGCGGCCGCAAGGCCACCATGGTCGTGCGGGTGGGCGCGGACGGGGCAATCGAGCGCGACGGACAGCAGGTCGAGATCGGCGGCAATGAGCGTTACGTGTCCCTCTGCCGACGACACTATTTCGACGCGAACGGGCGGGGACGCCCGTCCTGACGATGGCGACGGCGTCCAGGTCGCCGGCCACGATCCTGGTGCTCCTGAGCGTCCTGGTCCCGCCGGCGGGAGCGGAGGAATCCGGGACGCCTGCGCCCACGCCGGTAGTCGAGCCGAGAAATGGCTGCGCAGGCGAGTCCGCGCCCGCGGCCGAGCGGATCGATGCGATGCGCGCGGGACTGCAGCGCGGCGTCTGCAGCACGGCGCGCTTCGTCGACCGGCTGTTCGGCAAGGAGAACGAGTACTTCGAGTATGAAGATGAGTCCAATGGCCGCGCCGGCCTGACGCTCGGCTGGAACGAACACGACGAATTCGAGGTCGACGGCCGGTTTCGGGCGAGCGTGAACCTGCCGCAGATCAACGAGCGGTTCAACGCGACGATCGGGCGCGCGAGCAGCGACGAGTACGTCGCGGATGAGCGGGGAGTCTTCAATCCTGCGGTCGGCGCGTTTTCCGACGACGATCCGGCCGAGTGGTTCGCCGGCGTCGGCTACCGCGCGCACCGCACCCGCGACAGCCGCTTCGATCTCGGCGCCGGCATCAAACTGGAGTCGCCGCTGAATCCTTACGCCAACGCGCGATACCGCCATTACATCTACGGGCGCCCGGGACTGTTGCTGACGATGCGGACCACGGCGTTCGTCGAGAACGACGAGGGCTTCGGCATCACCCAGGCATTCGACGTCGATCGCGTGCTGACCAGCGAGTATCTCGTGCGCTTGAGCAATTCGGTGCGCATGTCCGAGGAAACCGACGGCGTGCGCTGGCGCAGCCGCGCGGCCCTGTATCACGCAATCGACTATCGCCGGGCGATGCGCTACGAGGCCAGCGTCCGCGGCGAAACCGACGGCACACAACCCGACCTGTACGGGATTGGCGTCACCCACCGGCGGTCGATGTGGCGGGACTGGCTGTTCGTCGAGTTCGGCGGTGAACTGTTCTGGGCGGATGGTCCGCTGCCGGAGGATCGCTGCAGCGCATGCCTCGGCGCCACCGTCGGATTCGAGATTCTCTTCGGCGACGCCTATGACCGCCTGCTGCGCCGCGACGCGAAGCAGTTGCCGGCCGCGGAGCCCGTCGAGCCGCCGCAATGAGTCGTCGCGCTGTCAGGCGCGACTTTGGATTCAGCCGTCGAGTTTGAGAAGCGCCAGTCTTGCTTCGCGGAGGTGCGAGCGGTCGCCAGCGCGGCCGCGCATGTTCTCGGACTCGGCTTCGTCGATCAACTCCGCATCGAGCGCCCACGACCGCAGGATCCGGCGCTTCTCGTCACGGTTCAGCCGGTCGTCCTCGACCACTTCGGCGGGGTGCGAAAAATACCGGGTCGGATCCATGACCGCGTCGTCGATGTCGATTCGTGCACCGCGAGTCGTCACAGCATTTACCCGCCTGGCATATTGCGAAGTAAATCGCGATTTGGGCGCCTGCGCCAGCTCCAATGCATGGTACCGCACAGACCGTCGGATCAGCGCTTACGTACCTTCGAAATCGTCCCTTTCCGAGCATGAAGTAGTCGCGAAAGTGCCTGGCCTGAATCAAAAGCGCACGAACGGTATGCGTCCTGGGGCAACCGCGGCGTGGGCGGAAGGCTCGCTCGGCGATGCATTGCGCGAACCGGCCTTGGCCGAACAGCGGCTTTTCGGCGCCTTGCGCGAGAACGAAAGCCTGAAATCGAACCATGAACATATGGCGATCAAGACCACCGCTCAGCGGCGTCGACAGCTGGCATTGCTGTTGATCCGCGCCGAAGACATCGCCTCTCGCTACGGCGGCAACGAATTTGTCGGGCTTCTTTCGAACCTCGACGACGCAACGATTGCCGGAAAATTTGCGGAAAGGATCCGCAAACGCATTGGCGAGTGCTATTCGATCGGCGGCATGGAAATTGACGTCGGCGCTGCCATTGGTCTGGCCGCGTATCCCGACGGGCGAAAGCTACGATGGGCTGCCGCGATGCACCGACGCCGCGATGTTCCGCGACCAAGCCACTCGCCGGGCCATAAGCACGTTATGTGAAATGCGGAGCTGCAGCGGCGTGGGAAATCAGGAACGACTGACCACAAGTTGAGGCGGCGGCTGACTCCAGGTTCTTGCACCGCGTGCGAGTGCGCTTCATGCTCCAAAGAATGGCCGCCGAAGCTCGTTGCCACGGTCGGCGCGATGAGCGGAAAATGACCACGCATGAGTGCGATTAGCCAGGACACGCTTCCTGAAAAATCCGGCGAGGTGTTGCACTTCGATACTTCGGCCCTCCCGCGTGCACTTCCCGGGGCGATCGACGTGTCCGATCCTACGGAAGATCTCGCCAACGATGTCACGTCCGAGCTGACTCCCGTCCGGCTTTCGACGAGAGCGCAGATGCAGCCGGATGCTGCATGCGGCAGCGTGCTTCGTGAGCGTTACGTGCTCGAGCAGCAGCTTGGAAACGGCGGGACCGCGATGATTTTCCGCGCAAACGACTTGCGCCGGGATGTCGCGGCCGCCGAAGGCCCGCGCGTCGCGATCAAGTTGTTGCGCCCGGAACTGCGCGATCGACCGCAGAACATCGCGCGGCTCCAGAGGGAGTTCCGCCAGACGCAGGCGCTGTCGCACCCTGGCATCGTGCGGTTTCACGATCTCGACTGCGACCGGGGAACCTGGTTCATCGTAATGGAGCTGCTCGACGGTGAGACGCTCGGTCCGCTCCTCCGGCGCGCGGCTCCGCGGCCCATCACGATGGATGAGACGATTCGAATCGCAGCCGCGACCGCCGAAGCGCTCGCATTTGCGCACGAGCGCGGAGTGAGCCATGGGGACGTGAAGCCGGACAACATCTTCGTGACGACGACCGGCGCAGTGCGGGTGCTGGATTTCGGTGTCGCGCCGGAATCGCTTGCGCACGCGCCCGCGGAAAATAGACCGGCGCCGAATCGCAGGATGGCCGCGGCGACACGTGCATACTCCAGCCCGCAAGTGCTGGCGGGAGAGTGTCCAGAACCACGCGACGACGTCTTCAGCCTGGCTTGCGTAATCTACGAAATGCTCGCGGGCCGGCACCCATACGGTCGCCGGGGTGCCGACGTGGCGCGGGACTCGCGCCTGACGATCGAAGCTCTGTCCTCGCTGACGGAAGCGCAATGGGCCGTGCTTGTCTCGGGACTGGCATGGAGCCGGGAGCTGCGGCCGTCGATTCGCGATCTGATGGCTGCGTTGCGCGCAGCCGCGCCCATGCCCGTAACCGTACCGGTACCCGCACCTGCGCCCGTCGTCCCGGCAGAACCGTCGAGACGGCGGACCGGCAAATGGCGGCTGGCCGCTGCCGTCGGATTCGCATTCGTCATCGGCGTTGCGATCAGCCGCTTCGATCGGGAATCGCCCGTCTCCGCAGCAGTCGATGCCCCGGCGAAGGCTCCGAGGGATGCCGCCGCTGCGCCGCGCTCCGGGATCCCCGCCACAACTCCTGCCAAGGCCGCGGCACCGATGGAATCGAGCGCCCCGACGGCCGACGCATCGCCGGTGCCCCAACCTGAGGTCGCGCCGCCGACGCCGCCCGGGCTAGTGGCATTCGACGCGTCATCGATGGTCGTGAGCAGCCGAGCAGTCGTCGCGGCGATTCCGGTGCGCCATTTCACCAGGGAAAGACGGAGCGTCGCGGTCCGCTGGCGCGCCATCGACGGCAGTGCGGTGGCGGGCCGTGACTACGGGGGTCCGCAGAGCGGCGTAGCGAACTTTACGGATGGGCACACGTTCCGGATCATCTATGTGCCGATCACGGTCGCTCCGCAAGCCGCCGGTGACCGGGCATTCACGATCGAACTGACGGATGCCTCGCCCGGTGCCAGCCTTGGCATCATGAGTCGCATCGTCGTCACGATCCAGGACGACGTCTGACCGGCAGCGAGCCGCTGCTCGCCTCAGGGGATCCGACGCAAGCGCGAGGAGAGAAGCCTGCCGATCGGCACCGCGTTCGCCGGCAACGTCGATTGAAGGAGCGCTTCCATGCGCGCGGGCATCCCCGTGATCGCCGGCAGCAGGTCGGCTTCCGCCACGGGCGGCGACAGCAGGAATCCCTGGAGGTGCATCGCCGGATAGCCGAGCAGCCAGGCGAACTGTTCGTGGCGCTCGACGCCTTCCGCCGTGACCTCGAGCCCCAGGCTCTGGCAGAGCGCGATGATCGCCCGGGTAATCGCCTGTGACCTCGCGCTCGTGTCGATGGTCGCGATCAGGCTCCGGTCCAGTTTCACGCGAGTCAGCGGCAGCTGCTGGAGGGATACCAGCGAAGAATAGCCCGTGCCGAAGTCGTCGAGCGCGACACCCACGCCGAGCTCGCGCAGCTCGCGCAGCGCCTCGCCGGTGTGACGGCCCGTCTGCAGCACGTTCTCCGTCAGCTCGACTTCGATGCTCTGCGGCGGGACGCGATGCCGCATGAGCGATTGCCGGAGGCTGTCGACGAAGCGGCTGTCTAGAAGCTGAAGCGAGGAGACGTTGACTGCCAGGCGGACGGCTGGCCAGGCGGCTGCGTGCCAGCGGGCGGCGTGCTCGACGGTCGACTCGATGACCCAGTCGCCGATCTCCCGGATCAAGCCGCAGTCTTCCGCCACCGGCAGAAAATCCGGGGGCGACGCGTGGCTTCCGTCCGGCAGCCGCCAGCGCAACAGCGCCTCGACGAGACCCGTCTCGCAGGTCGCGAGGTCGACCTCGGGCTGAAAATGGAGCTCGAACTCGCCGCGATCGACGGCGCGGCGCAGTCCCTGTTCGGTAGCGAACTTCGCGGCGGCGGCTTCCAGCAATTCCGGGCTGAACAGGCGGATCCGGCTGCGGCCCTGCGCCTTGGCGTGAAATAGTGCGGCGTCGGCGGCGCGCAGCAGAGTCTCCGGATCGTGGCCGTGGTCAGGATAGACGCTCGCTCCCACGCTGAGACCCATCAGGAGTTCGCGACCGTCGACGAAAAGCGGATCCTGAAAGCTGCGCACCAGCTGACCGGCCGCGCTCTCGATCTCGTCCACCTGGGCACCGTTCTCGTACACCACCGTGAATTCATCGCCGCCGAGGCGCGCGCAGTAGCCGAAATCGCGAACTGCGACGCGGAGGCGGTCCGCAAAGGCCTGCAGGACCCGGTCGCCGAACACATGCCCCATGCTGTCATTGACGTTCTTGAAGTTGTCGAGGTCCAGGAAGAACACGCCCGCGAGGTCGTTGTTTGCTGCTGCGCGATTCAGCGTTGCTTCCAGTTGCGTGAGGAACTGGCGGCGGTTCGGAAGACGAGTCAATGGGTCGTGCGCCGCCAGGTGCTGAAGCTGGCGCGTGCGCTCCTCGACCTTCGCCTCGAGTTGCCCGTGGTACTGGCGGGCGAGTTCCTGGGCGGCCGTCAGTCGCTCGGCCATCTGATTGAAGGACACGGCTAGCGTGTCGAGCTCCTTGATGCCGCCGCGAGGCACGATGACGCCGGTTTCTCCCTGCGCGAGGCGCCGCGTGGCCTGGACCAGCCTGCGCACCGGCGTTACGACGCTGATCACCGTGCTCACAGTGGTCGCCAGCAAAAGGAGCAGTATGAGCGCGCTGAGCCAGCCGAGGAGCGCGCGCTGCCGCGCTTCCTGCTCCGACATGGCTGTGAGGGCCGCCGCAGACCTGCGCCTTGCCGTGGCGATGGCGCGCTCGGCATCGAACTGCGAGTTCGTCTTGCGAATCAGCGTGGAAAGCGCGGTGTGGCTCACTGAGAAGTCGTCGATCGTGGTCTTGCGCTGGCTGTCGGTTCGTACCAGCAGTTCGCGGAGCCATGAGACGCGTTCGAAATTGCCGCGTGTCTGCGCGAGCCACTCGGCGCCGAATACGTGGACGATGCCCTCTTCGTTTGCCTTGAGCAGCGCGGCGAATGCTTTCTCGCGGGAGACTACGGCGCGTACCGTGCCCGGTCCGTAGCCTTGGATAATCGCGAGATCGGCAATGTGCCTGCGGAGCTCGTCCAGGACACGGTTTGCGTCTACGAGGTATTCGCGGCCGACGACCTTGCCGAAGATCGCCCAGACCCGATCGAGTGAAGCTTTTATCCGCCCGTCCAGGGCGTCGAACTCGAGATTGAGCTCGTTCAGCAGTCGGCGCCGCGAATCCGCCGACTTGATCAGCTGGGCGCCCAACTGACTGTGGGTCGCAACCTCGCTGTCCAGGCCCCGCAGTGCGACATCATCAAGTGTCGGCGTGAGCGTTTCGAAGTACGTCTTGCGGGCGGCATCCAGGTTCACCGCAGCTGCATCGTGCGCATCCGCGCGTGCGGCGGCGGCCGAATCCGCACGCGCAAGGACGGCGCGCTGAAATTGCTCGAGTGCCGAAGGCAGCAGCTCAGGAGCCCGTTGTTCTTCGAGCCGGGGCGTCACGAGCGGGGCCTGCTCGATCGCGCGGATCAGCGAGCTGCCGTGTTCCGTGATCTGGTTCGCGACCACCGTGAGGATCGCGACGGCGCCGAATGCGATGGAGAGCCGCGGCGCAATACCGAGCCGCGACTCGTAGGGCGCGCGCCGAAACAGGCGGCGCCACGGGGAGACGGCCGCCGCCATCATTGAACTGAAGATTTGCCTGAGCCTGTTCATCGGGCATGCGGCGGCCAGTAACCCGGGAGTCTGGATGATGAGTTGGGCAGCCGCCCCGCAATGTGTACGGGTGGGCAGTTCACGGGGCGCGGCGCGGCAGGGCGGCAGACTGCGCCGCCAACTGTGATCCGCCTCTCAGACCGCGGACGGAGCCGGATCAGCTGGCGGTGTTGATCCTGACTTCGACGACGTGTTCGCGCTGGTCGTCGACGAGTGGAATTCCCGGTTCAGCCAGCTCGGTGCCGTCGAGCGAAGTCCGGATCGCCGCCGCACCCGGGAGTGAAGTGCGCACAACGGCGATGCGATAGACGGTGTCGGCGTAGCGATAGCTGAGAGAGAAGGTTTTCCAGTTCTTCGGCATGCACGGGGCCACGTGCAGCCGGTCGCCCCCGCGCTTCAGGCCCAGCAGCGATTCCACGATCAGCCGGTACAACCAGCCCGCCGAGCCGGTGTACCACGTCCAGCCGCCGCGGCCCGTGTGCGGCGCCACTCCGTAGACATCCGCGGCGACCACGTACGGTTCCGCCTTGTAAGTGGCCACCGCTTCCTCGGTTCGCGAATGGTTCAGCGGGTTGATCAATGCCAGCAACTCCCATGCGCGGCGGCTGTCGCCAAGCTCGGCAAATGCCATCGACGCCCACACCGCGGCGTGGGTGTACTGGCCGCCGTTCTCGCGCACGCCGGGGACGTAGCCCTTGATGTAGCCCGGGTTCATCGCCGACTTGTCGAAGGGCGGGTCGAGCAACTGGATCAGGCCGTGATCGCGGCGCACCAGCAGCCGATCGACGGCGTTCATCGCCACCCGCGACCGTTCCTTGCTGCCTGCACCCGACAATACGGACCAGCTTTGCGCGATCGAGTCGATTGCGCACTCGGGATTGAGCGACGAGCCGAGGGGCGAGCCGTCGTCGAACCACGCGCGCAGATACCAGGCCCCGTCCCAGGCGTGCCGGGCGATGTTCCGGCGCAATGAAGCCGCTTCCTTTGCGCAGCGCTCGGCCAGGCGGGAATCCTTGCGCCGGCGCGCGAGCCGTGAGAACGATTTCAGGACTTCGTGCAGAAAGAAGCCCAGCCACACGCTTTCGCCACGGCCGCGAATGCCGACGAGGTTCATTCCGTCGTTCCAGTCCCCGGATCCCATGAGGGGCAGTCCATGCGGGCCGAAGCGCAGGCCGTGCCGAATCGCGCGGGTACAATGCTCGTACAGGCTGGCAATCTCCGGGGAGAGCCATGGCAGGTCGTAGTACGATTCTTCGTCGGCGCCGAGCGGCCGGCCCGCGAGAAAGTGCACGTTCTCGTCGAGCACGCTGTCGTCGCCGGTCACCGAAACGTAGCGGCAGACCGCAAGCGGCAGCCACAGATAGTCATCCGAGCAGCGTGTGCGCACGCCGCGCCCGGCCGGCGGATGCCACCAGTGCTGCACATCGCCTTCCGGAAACTGGTGCTCGGCGCAGCGCAGCAAGTGCTCGCGCACCAGCTCTGGCTTCGCGTGCACCAGTGCCATGACGTCCTGGAGCTGGTCGCGGAATCCGTATGCGCCTCCGGACTGGTAGAAGCCGCTGCGCGCCCAAAGGCGGCAGGCCAGCGTCTGGTAGAGAAGCCAGCCGTTCGCCAGCACGTTCAGGGACGCATCCGGCGTTTCGACCTGCACGGCGCCGAGCGCATGTTTCCAGTACTGCCGCACCCTGCCGAGCGCGGCGCGGGCCGTGCCGGATTTCCGCAGCCGTTGCACCAGCTCGCGTGCGCGCTCGACGTCCGGCGCGGCGCCGAGACGAAAGATGATCTCGCGCTCCTGCCCGTCTTCCAGTTCGAAAGGAAGCTGAATCGCACCGCAGGGATCGAGCGCCGCGCCGAGCCTCCCTGAAAGGCGCGATCGGGTCATCGCTTCCGGGTCGGCGAGCGTGCCATTGCGTCCGATGAATTCCGTGCGGTCGCCGGAGAGCGTGCGGGACAAGCCGTCGACGTCGAGGAATGCGACACGCCCCGGAAACTCGGTGTTGTAGGCATTGCGCGCGAATAATGCTCCGCTCATCGGATCGATCTCCGTGACGACATGCATGGCCGATTTCGATCGCAGATCGCCGAGCACCCATTCGACATAGCCGGTCGCAGACAGCCGCCGCGCGCGGCCCGAAACGTTCCGCACTTTCAACACGGAGAATTTGACCGCTTCTACCAGGTCGACGTAAACGCACAATTCCGAATGGAATCCTTCCACCGCATGTTCAAACAGGGTGTAGCCGAATCCGTGCCGCGTGAGGTAGTGAATCGCTTCGCCGCTCGGAAACGGCGTCGGCGACCAGAAATGCCCGCTTTCTTCATCCCGCAGGTAAATGGCTTCACCGGACGAAGCGCCGACTGCATCGTCGCTCCATGGCGTCAGCCGGAATTCATGGGCGTTTTCGCTCCAGGTATAGGCGAGGCCGCTTTCCGACACGACTGTTCCGAAGTGCGGGTTCGAGAGCACGTTCACCCACGGTGTCGGCGTTTTCTGCAGCTGCGTGGTGGCGATCACGTACTCGCTGCCGTCGGCGGTGAATCCTCCCAGGTGATTCCCGAGGATCAGGTCCGGTCTCGGCCGGTCGGGCACGGCCGCGGGCTCGGGTCGATGCGTCCGGGTGGTGGAAAGCTGCGAAACACTCTTGTCTGCAAGTCCGCGACGATTGACCTGTTCCATCAGGTTTCCGCGGCTGTCGCTGATGATGACGCGTGCGACGGCCTGCAGCAGGGTGCGATCCTCGAATGAAATCTGTTCTGCCGATCGCACGAAGATGCCGCCGGGCCGATCGATGGCGTGCGCTTCGATGCCGGTCGCAATCAGACCCATGATCTGGTCCTGGAGGCGCTGGCGGTAGCTCACGTGATCCTCGTGCCAGATCACGAGGTCGACCACCAGGCCTTTCAGGCGCCAGTACGTGTAGCACCTGATCATCTGGCGCGCGAGATCGATGTGCGAGGCGTCCGCGATCTTCACCAGGACGATGGGGAGGTCACCGGAGATCGCATATCCCCAGAGACCGGACTGCCCGCGGCGATTCTGCGTCAGCACGCCGGTCTCGGCGCGCAGCGCCGAATTGCCGTAGAGCACGGAGCTTGCCAGGTGACGATACAGCTGCGCATCGCTTGCGGTCGCGTTGATCTGGGCGAGCATGACGTTGCTGTGGGTCCAGGCCAGGTCGAAGACGCGATCGGCGAGATGGCGGTCCTGGTACTTCTCGATCAGCCCGAGGCAGGCTTCGCGGCTGCCGCCGGCGCCCGTCACGAAGTCGAGCGTCGCGGACTGTCCCGGTTCCAGCGCAACATGGCAGCGGATCGCGACGATCGGATCGAGCACCGATCCCTCGGTGCCCGAGAGTGCGGCGGCATCTGCAAGTGCGAGCGGCGCGGCGACGGTGCGCCCGCGGCCGATGAATCGCATGCGATCGGTTTCGTACGAAATCTCGCTGACGTCGGCGCCGCGAGCAGCGAGCAGGTGGAAAGACCACGGCACGTGCTCGCCGATCGAGCGCGGCCGCCGCGTGCAGAGGATAGCGTGGCGCGCCCGGACGATCGACGTCTGCACGAACAAGTTGCCGAACGAAGGCTGTATCGCGTCCGCGACCGGCGGCGCAAGCACGACTTCCGCGTAACTCGTGACCTCGACGGTCCGGCGCACGCGCGCGTGATTGGTGATTCGAACCCGGCGCAACTCGATGTCGTCTTCCGGCGACACGACAATTTCGGAATACGTCTCGTAGTCGTGATCGCGGCGCCGGTACTCGGCGCGTCCTTCGGAAAACATCGCTTCGTAAGTTTCCGCCCGCTCGAGCGTGGGTTGATGGGCCGCGGACCAGCATCGACCGCTCGCGACGTCCCGGAGATAGAGAAACGTTCCCCAGTTGTCGCAGGTGCTGTCTTCGCGCCAGCGCGTGAGCGCGAAGTCCCTCCAGCGGCTGTAGCCTCCGCCTGCGTTCGTGACCATCACGTGGTAGCGGCCGTTTGACAGCAGCTGGACTTCCGGCGTCGGCGTGTCAGCGCCGATCGGCGCATGCGGAGATCGTTCCGGCGCGTCGATGAATGCGCTGCCTTCGGAATGCTCGGCGACGTGCTTGTGAAATGCCGAGACCTTCGGAATTCGTTCCTGCAGCAGCAACAGGGTCGCCTTGAAGAAAGGATCCGATTCGAATCGCCGCTGCATTGGCCGGTCGAGGATCAGGTGCGCGAGCGACAGCAGGTTCATTCCCTGGTGATGCGCCATGAACGAGCGCACGATGGCACTGGATTGGCCGCGCTCGACACGCGAAGGCGTAAAGTCCATGGCTTCGTAGAACCCGTAGCGGCCTTCCAGACCGCTGGCAGCCAGGCGTTGTAAGTTCTCGCAGGCGGCCTCCGGCTCCACCATCAATGCGAGCGCCGTGGCATACGGGGCGACGACCAGGTCCTCCGCCAGGCCGCGTGTCAGCCCGAGTCCGGGTACGCCGAAGGCGTGGTACTGATAATTGAGGTTCGCATCGACCGTGTTGTAGCCCGATTCCGACACACCCCACGGGAGCGCGCGCTGGCGACCGTAGGACATCTGTCTGGCCACCGCCGCCCGGCAGGTCTGGTCGAGCAATGTGCCCTCATAGTTGGGCATGACGAGGAGCGGCATCAGGTACTCGAACATCGAGCCGCTCCACGAAACGAGGACCGGCTCGCCGCCGGCGGTTGTCAGCAACCGCCCCAGCGCGAACCAGCTTTCCTGCGGCAGTTGCCCCTGGGCGATTGCGACGAACGTGGCGAGTCTTGCTTCCGACGCCAGCAAATCGTAGAAGCTGGTGTCGCGCCGGAGTTCATCGACGTTGTATCCGATGGCCAGCAAGTGGCGGGTCCTGTCGTACAGGAACTCGTAGCTCGCCGTCGCAAATCCGGTCGCTTGCCGCGCGAGTTCTTCGCAGATCGCGATGCGCGCGGCCGCGCGCTCGCCGCTCAACGCGATTGAACGACGCAGTTCCGCCAGCCATTCCTGCTCGTTCGGCGTCAACTCCTGGCGGAGGAGCCGGTCGATGCCAGCTAGCCGCCGGGCGGCGTCACCGGCCAGATCGCGCAATGTCGGAGCGCTGTCGAAGTGCCCGGATTCGCGCAGCTCACCCGGGCCCGCAGGCATCTCGAGCCACGGCGCGAGATATTTCAGATCCTCGAGCGCATCCCGGCACTGCCGCACCAGGGCGCCGGCCCACATTGCCGCTTCGTCCGCGGGCGCGCGATCCGTCTCGGCGGCGAGGGCATCCGCGGCATCCGCCACTGCCTCGAGATGCTGCTTGATGACCGGAAGTGCCGCCCCCGGCGATTCACCGGCGGCAGTCAAAAGCGTCTGCACCCGGCGCAGCGCCGCCTGGTCCGATTCCGGTGTCGTGTCGGCGAGCAGGCCGAGCGTATCGGCGAGACCGTCGAATACCCGCGCGCCAACGATCGTCTCATCGGGAAGCGCGAGCAGAGCCGCTCGCAGCGTGAGCAGATGTGCCGCGAGATTGCCGCTGTCCACCGATGAGATGTAGCGGGGCGGGAGCGGCCGCAACGTCTGCGTGTCGTACCAGTTGTAGAAATGCCCCTGATGGCGCTCCAGCGTCGCCATGCTCTGAAACGAACGGCTGGTGCGTTCGATCAGCGAGCCCGCTGAGATGTAGCCGAAGTCGCAGGCGGTCAGATTCGCGAGTTGCGTCAGGCCCATATTGGTCGGCGACGTGCGATGCGCGACTGCGGGGCCGGGGTGCTCCTGGAAGTTGTCGGGCGGGAGCCAATGATCGGCCGCGACCACGAATTGCTCGAAGTACGCCCAGGTCTTGCGTGCGATCCGGCGCAGGAAAACCAGCTGCTCTCGCGTCAATTCGGCCTTGCGGCGAACGAGCGGCCGGCTGAGCCACCAGGCGAGGACCGGCGCGGCAAGCCAGAGAGCGACGACCGGCGCGGCGGCAGCCAACGCGTTCGGCCTCAATGCCGCGAGACAGACTGCCGTGGCGCCGGCAAGGAGCGGCGCGGACCACATCGTGCGATATGACGCGGCAAAACCCGGCCCAGTCTGGCGGTCGTCGTAGGCACTCCATTCCAGCAAGTGCCGCCGCGTGATCAGCATGCGCCAGGCGGTGCGGACAACCGCGGCCGCGCTGAATACCGCCTCGTGCGGAAGACAGGCGATCCGGAACCCGGCCTGCGCCAGGCTGCGTCCGACCGTACGCATTGCGGCCGCCAGGTGCCGGCTCAATAGCGCGCCCTCGCGCCGGTGCAGCACGGTCACGATGCCGATCGACAAGGGCGGTATCAGGACGACACCTGCCACCGCCAGCGTCCACCAACCGGAGTGCGGTGCGGCGAGCCAGCCGAACAGCAACAGCAGGAGCAGGGCTGCGGGCACGAGGCTTCGCCGCAGGTTGTCCAGGATCTTCCATTGCGACAGCGCCGACAGCGGGTTCGGCAGGCTTTGGTCCTCCGGTCCCGGAACGCGCGGCAGTAGCCAATGCGCAATCTGCCAGTCGCCGCGGATCCAGCGCTCCTGACGGCTCGCATCGGCTTCGTAGCGGGAGGGATAGTCCTCGTACAGATGCACGTCGCTCAACAATCCCGAGCGCGCGTAACATCCTTCCAGCAGGTCGTGGCTGAGAATGCGATTCTCTGGAAAGCGCGCGCCGAGCGCGCGCTCGAACGCGTCAACGTCGTAAATGCCCTTGCCGATGAACGATCCCTCGCCGAACAAGTCCTGGTAAACGTCCGAGACGGTGCGTGTATACGGGTCGATTCCCGGTTCGCTGCCAAACAGCTGCGCGTAACGGGACCGCAGCGTTCCCGAGAGGCTCGCGCCCATGCGCGGCTGCAGGATGCCGTAGCCGGCCGTCACGAGCTGCCTTTTTTCGTCGTAGCGCGGCCGGTTGAGCGGGTGCGCCATCGTGCCGACGAATTGCCGCGCCGAGTCGAGCGGGAGTTTCGTATCGGTATCGAGAGTGATGACATACTTGACGCCCGATAGCGTGGCGACGTCGCCCACCACCTGCGAGAATCGGTCCCGGCCGCTGCCACGCAGCAGCGCATTCAGGTCCGCGAGCTTGCCGCGCTTGCGCTCGTATCCCATCCAGACTCGATCCCTCGGATTCCAGCGGCGCGGGCGATGGAGCAGGAAGAACCTGTCACTCCCCGTCGAGCGGTACCTATCGTTCAGCTGCTCGATTCCGTTCCGGGCCCGGCGCAACAGCAACTCGTCCGCCTCGAGCGTTTCCTCGCCTGCATCGCAGAAGTCAGTCAGCAGGCCGAACAGAAGGTGTTCGTCGCGATTTCCGAGAAAACGGACTTCGAGCGACTCGACCAGTTCATCGACCCTTTCGGCGCTGCTCAGGAGCGTCGGGATCACGACGAAGGAACGGAATTCCGGCGGCAGCCCGCGCGAATAGTCCATCTTCGGCAGCGGCTGCGGAGTCGTCAGCAGCGCCGCGAGCCAGTTCGCGAGGGCCGAAGCCAACTGGCTCGCGCCCAGCACGGCCAGCAATCCAAGCGCCGCGAATCGCCAGCCGGCGACGCCGGCGTCGTGCGCCAGCGCCAACGGAATTGCGGCGAAGATCGCCGTCATCGAAAATATGGCTGCGAGATAGAAGAACAAAGGCGTCCTGCTGATCGCCCGGCGCGCCCGCTTGAGGGCCATCAGGCGATGCGCAATCGCGTGTTCGAGCTGCGGCAGTCCCCGGTCGATCAGGTAGAAGCCGACGTGCGCACGATGATCGCTGCCACCATCGACGGCGGCGCACTCGCGCGCGAGCGCGATCGCCGCCCGCGCAACTTCAGCTTCGGACCGGGGACTGCGCTTTGCGAGCCTGGCGATGACGTGCCGGTAGCGATCCCGCGTGGCGAAATCCATCCGCCGATATGCGCCGCCAGGATCCTCCCGCAGGATCTGCTCGACGAAACTCATCGTTTCGACGAACACGCGCCAGTCCATCGCTTCGAGGTAGCGGAGGCTCCCGATCGTGTTGCTGACCGAGACCTGATCCGCCGCTTGTTGCTGAGTCTCCGCCCGCACCAGCTGTTCGATCGTCTGGCTCGACTCGGCCAGGCGCTGTTCGATCCAGGTGAGGGGCAACGCCAGCGCGTGACCATGGCCCTGCAGCCGGCGAGCGAGTTCCGCGACGAAGGAGCTCACCATCGGAGGGTTCGAGCGCGCCATGTCGGCGATCACCAGGATCAGGCTCTTCGGGTCGCTTTCGGCGATCTCCATCATCTTGTTGGCCCAGTCCTGCGCCTGGTCCAGGTGGATCCTGGAGGCGGTGACCCGGGCGCCGACCCGGCGCAGATTCTCGATCAGCGCGAGGCGCAGCATGATCGGAATCGCCCACAACTCCCCGAGTGTCAACGGCTTGATGGACTGATAGGCAGTCACGAAACGGGCGAGCGTGTCCGAATCCACGCGCCCATCGCCGTGCGAGATCGCTTCCAGCGCGAGGTCATACACTCGCGGCAATCCACGTGACAGTCCCTGTTCAAGGCGCGGCAACCCGCGGCTATAGCCCAACGGTAGATGCCGCCGGGCAGTGCGGATCTGCTCTTCGATCAGGTAGAAGTTGTCGAGCAGCCACACGCCGGCAGGAGCAATCCGGCGCTTGGACTTGACCGCCGCGGTCAGCAGGTTGCAGGTTTCGATCAGGACCTGCTCGTTCTCATCCAGCCGCCGCAAAAGCCGGTTCTGGGGACGGAACTTGCTCAGCGCATGGCTGGCCGCCAGCGCCTTGCCATGCTGCTCCATCTGGTCCGCGCTGAACAGCTCGGCGCGGAGCGGCGTCTGATCATCGGTTCCATTGGTGCCCACGCGTTCGTCGCGGAAGCCATTGGACGAAGTGGTGGCCGTGCGGAGATACGCCCGCAGCGAGAATCCGCGGTTCATGGTGCGCGTACGATAGCTGCTGTGCTCACCTCGGTGGGAAGGCTACTGTTCCGTATGTCCGGTTCAATTCTTGGGCCGCATGACGAGCAACAACACGCCGGCGACGAGGGCACCGGCGCCGAGCCACACGGGAATGTTGACCGTTTCTTTTTCTTCGACCGACAGCTCGATCGGACCAAGGTCGGCCTTGTGTGTTTCTTTGGTGTAGGTAAAGCCGCCATACGCTAGGGCCAGGATGCCCCCAATGATCAACACCACGGCCGCCAATCTGGTTCCACTCATGGTTTTCCTCCCCTGTCCTACGAGCTGCATTGTCGTCCGCCGACTTGCTCGGCGCGAGCGGATGCTACATTGCCCCCTGTTGCGAAGTCTGTAGGTGCCGGTCTCGCGAGACCACCCGATGTCGACACCCGGCCTGGGGAGCTGAAAATGAGCCTAGGAACAATTCTTCTCATCGTATTGCTGCTGGCGCTCGTGGGCGCTATCCCGGCCTGGCCGTACAGCCGCTCATGGGGTTATGCACCAAGCGGCATCGTCGGGG
>JBOHZO010000150.1:0-3444 GCA_050738555.1 Steroidobacteraceae bacterium
GGACGGTCCGCCGCCCAGCCAGATCCACCGGCCGCACGGCCGTCATGGCGGTCGCGGCGGCCGGCCCGGCTCCGACCAGAGGCGGCGCCGTCACGGCCCCGCAAGCTGAATTTGCGCCGTCCGCGGCTCGAGGTCCGCTGCCAGCTCCCGCACGGAATCGACGCCCGGAAACTCGGTCGGAGCGCGCGACGGCGCGCGATGGATCGGCCGGCGCACCGCATAGAGCCAGCGGATGCCGTGGGCCCGCGCGGCGCGCAGCACCGCCGCGCTGTCATCGGCGAACAGCGTGCGCAGAGCGTCAAACGACTCGCGCTTTGCAAGGCGCGGCCAGAATGCCGTGTTTTCCTTTGGCTCGCCGAATTCGTGCGACGAGTACACCGCGTCGAATCGGCGCCGAATGCCGAGGTGAGCATCCTTGATCGCAAATATCTCCGGGTGGGCATTCGTGACGAGAACGGTCCTGCGCCCGGCGGCGCGAATCCGCGCGAGGAAGGCTCGCGAATGCGGTAGCCATTCGATCTGGTGGCGCATGGCGCGCTTCAAGGCCGCGATGTCGAGCGACAATGCCTTGCTCCAGTAATCAATGCAGTACCAGTCGAGAGTGCCCTGTGTCGCCTCGAAGATCGGCCGCATCAGGCGTCGCGCTTCGTCAAGTGAAACGCCCCGGCTTTCGGCATAGCGCCGGGGCAGGAGTTGTTCCCAGAAATGGTGGTCGAACCCGAGATCGAGCAGCGTGCCGTCCATGTCGAGAAGGACGGTGTCGATCGATCGCCAGTCGGGCAGATGGGCGCTTCCCTGCACGCGCCTATGATATAACGCGCCACTTTCCGGAGCGGAAATGACGCCCGATCTGAATCGGCTGTTGCTCGATGTGACTGCGCTCGCTCGTGAGGCAGGTCGTGCCATCCTCGAAGTTTACGCATCATCGTTCAGCGTCGCGGAGAAGGAAGACCGCACTCCGTTGACTGAAGCGGACCTGCATTCCGAGCGGGTGATCCTGACCGGACTGCGGCGCATCGCTCCGGAAATCCCCGTGCTTTCCGAGGAATCCGCGCAGGTTCCCTATGCGACGCGACGCCGGTGGAGCAGCCTCTGGGTTGTCGATCCGCTCGATGGCACGAAGGAATTCGTGCAGCGGAACGGCGAATTCACGGTGAACATCGCATTGGTCGACAATCACCGGCCGGTGCTCGGCATCGTGCATGCGCCGGTGCTCGAGCGGGATTACTTCGCCTGCGAAGGCATCGGCGCGTTCCGTTCGGACGCGAAGTCCGCGGGCCGGCCGATCCGGGTCGCAAAGCGGGGAACCGGACCCGCGCGCGTGGTCGGCAGCCGCTCCCATCGCGGCAGCTCGCTCGACGCATTCCTCGCGCGTGTCGGCCCGCACACACTCGTCGAAGTCGGCAGTTCGTTGAAGCTCTGCCTCGTTGCCGAAGGACAGGCCGATGTCTACCCGCGACTCGGTCCGACCAGCGAGTGGGACACGGCCGCCGGCCAATGCGTGCTCGAGCAGGCGGGCGGCCAGGTTTTGAAGCTCGACGGTGAACCGCTGACGTACAACGCGCACGAAGCAGTGCTCAATCCGCATTTCGTAGGCATTGCCGACGCGGACGTCGACTGGCTCGCGATGACGCGATGACCTGGGAGCTCCTCGTCGCGGTGGCCGTGCTCGCCGCACTGGCGAGCTTCTGGCACTCGAGCCTCGCGGCCCGCGAACTCGCGAATCGCGTCGCGATGGAAACCTGCGCTAGCGCCAACGTCCAGATGCTGGACGGAACGGTCGCGATCCATCGCTTGCGCCTCGTTCGCACCGGCGACGC
The DNA here is from genome assembly GCA_050738555.1 of Steroidobacteraceae bacterium. Classification (GTDB taxonomy): domain Bacteria; phylum Pseudomonadota; class Gammaproteobacteria; order Steroidobacterales; family Steroidobacteraceae; genus SCUD01. The sequence goes on from JBOHZO010000150.1 coordinate 1,821, forward strand.
GCCGCTCGCGTGGCAGCGCACCTATGTTTTCGATTACTCGGCGGACGGCTTCAATCGCCAGCGCGGCTTCGTCGTCCTGACGGGTGACGCGGTCGACGCCGTGGGTCTCGGACCGCGGGCTGTATGAACGCGCAATCACCGGTCGACCTGCACCTTCATTCCACCGCCTCGGATGGCGTGCTCGAGCCCGCGATGCTCGTCTCCCACGTCGCGCGCTGTGGCGTGCGCCTCATGGCGCTCACCGACCATGACACCGTGGCCGGTGTCGAAGCGGCCGCCGGCGCCGCGCGCGAACTGGGCCTCGGTTTTGTCGCGGGCGTGGAACTATCCGCATCGTGGCGCGACAAGGCGGTGCATGTCCTCGGTCTTGCGATTGATCCAGAGGCGCCGGCGCTCTCGCATGGCCTCGCAGGGCAACAGGTCCTTCGCGATGCGCGCGCAGAGCACATCGCCGAAATGCTGGAAGCCGCCGGTGCGCCCGGTCGCGACGCGCTGGCCAGGATCCGCTCGAAGTGCAGCCTGCCGACCAGGAATCATTTCGCGCGCGAACTCGTCGCCCTGGGCGCTGCAACCGACTGCAATGCGGCATTCGATCGCTGGCTCGGGCGAGGCAAGCCCGGCCACGTTGCCTGTGCCTGGCCGTCGCTTGCCGAGGTCACCGGCTGGATCATTGCAGCGGGCGGCAAAGCCGTGATCGCGCATCCCATGCGCTACCCGCTCTCCGCCGGTGCGAGGCGCGAGCTCTGTGCCGACTTCGCTGCGGCTGGTGGACGAGGAATCGAAGTGATCACGGGAGGCGGTAGCGCCCGCGATCGTGAGCAGGCGATCTCGCTTGCAGTGCGCTGCCGGCTCGAAGGCTCGGTCGGCTCCGACTTCCACGATCCGGCCGCACCGTGGAATCCTCCGGGTCGATTGGCTAAGCTGCCGGGGTCGGTTCGCCCGGTGTGGTCTGACCCGCCGTTCCCCGTACTCGCGACCGACGCCGGGCCGGCATGACGGACGAAGACAAGGTCAACACCCAGCTGTTCGAGCGGATGCAGCGCTTGCGGGAGTTGCGCATCGAGCACCGCGATCTCGACGACGTGATTTGCCGCCTGTCGCTCGACATCTATGTCGACGAACTGCAGTTGCGGCGGCTCAAGAAGCGGAAACTGCTGCTGAAGGACCAGATCATGCGGCTCGAAAGCGAGCTGATCCCGGATCTCAACGCCTGATGGATCGGCAGGACGCGCTGTTCGCCTCGCTTCAAAGCGTTATCGGAAACGCGCAATTCGCAATCATTGCCGCGACCGTCGTCGTAGTGGTCGCCGGCGTCGTGCTCGGCCTGCGCTGGTACGTCAATCGTTCCAACGGCGGTCATGCGCGCGGCGTCGTGACCGACGCGCTCGCCGTGATCTCGCCTTACCTGGCGGGACTCGCGATCGTCGGCACGGCGCGTTTGTCGCTCGCCGCCGACGGCGAGCCGACCTCGTGGCTGGATACTGCCTGGACCCTGCTCGCGCTCCTCGCGCTCATCCGCCTGCTGATCTTTCTGCTGCGGCTCTCGCTCGGCCGCAGCACGCGCATCAAGGCCTGGGAACTCCGCACCACACTGATCGTCTGGGCACTGATTGCGACGCAGCTC
>JBOHZO010000151.1:0-9688 GCA_050738555.1 Steroidobacteraceae bacterium
GGCCCGCTCCGCGGCCGCAAGCGCCTGCGCACCGTCCTCTGCGCGCTGCCACAGCACGCTCGCGGCGTACTGCGCCTCGGGCAATCCGGAGTCCGACGCGGCGAGCCGGTCCATGACGCGGGCAGCACCCGTGTCGTTGCCTTCTGCCGACAGTATCCCGAGCAGCACCAGGTAGCCGCGCGCGCGATCCGCATACGAAGTCTTCAGCAATTCGGAGAATTGTGCCGCTGCCGCGTCGTCGTCATAGAGCCGCAGCAGGCCCGTTGCAAGATAGCGGCGTGCGACTTCGCTCGCAGGCGCGAGCTCGAGCCATCGACGTGCGGATTCCACCGCGCGTTCGAGCTGATGGTTGTCGTATGCGATGCGCGTCGCGCGCTCGGCGACCTCGGGATCCTCGCTCTCCCGCGCCGCGCAACCATAGAGGAGCGCCGCCTCAGGCCATTCGCCGCGCTCCAGCGACCGCTCCGCGCCGACCGCGAGATCCCAGTCGTCGCCTCGCGGGCAGCGGGCGTCGGCCGCCATAGCCGGCGCGACCGAGGCGGACAGCAGCGAAGCCGCAATGAAACGGAGCGAAACGCGCATCACATCACTATATCCCAGCGCTTGTGCTGCCGTGACCGTTACCGGACAATCCGCCGGATTCCCGCAGCCGGCTCATCATGTCGCTCGTCGTTCTCGGACTGAATCACCGCACCGCGCCGATCGAGGTGCGCGAACGCATCGTGTTCAATGCCGAGCGCCTGCCGCAGGCGCTCGCCTCGCTGCGCGCGGTCCCCGGAATGCAGGAAGCGCTGATCGTCTCCACCTGCAATCGCACCGAGCTCTATTGCGTCGGCAACGACGGCGCGGAAGAGCTTGCCGGCTGGCTCGTCGCCGCATCGGGCGGCAACACGGCGCTCGCCGACTGCCTCTACCGCATCGAGGGCCCCGATGCAGTGCGTCACGTGTTCTCGGTGGCCGCCGGCCTCGATTCGCTGATCCTCGGCGAGCCGCAGATTCTCGGGCAGCTCAAGGACTCGTATCGCGCGGCGCAGAAGGCGGGCACCGCCGGCGCCCTCCTCAACCGGCTTTTTCAGACGACCTTCTCCGTCGGTAAAAGGGTGCGGAGCGAAACCGCGATCGGCGCGAGCGCCGTGTCGGTCGCCTCCGCCGGTATCCAGCTCGCGCGCCGCATCTTCGCGGGCTTCGAGCGCCGTACTGCGCTCCTCGTCGGCGCCGGCGAGATGATCGAGCTCGCGGCACGCCACCTGCACGCCCAGAAGATCGGGCGCATGATCATCGCCAACCGCAGCGCGGACCGCGCGCAGCGCATCGCCAAGGGGCTGCAGGCGTCCGCGATCCAGCTCGACGCGCTCGCGGCGCACCTGCCGGCCGCGGACATCGTCGTCTCGTCGACCGCACGGCCGGGTCACGTGATTCGCCTCGACGAGGTGCGAAAAGCGCTCGATGTGCGTCGCCATCGTCCCATGTTCATGCTGGACCTCGCGGTGCCGCGCGACATCGACCCGCGCGTCGGCGCGCTCGAGGACGTTTACCTGTACACGATCGACGATCTGCGTCAGGTGGTGGACGAGAATGTCAAGGCGCGGCAGGAGGAAGCGGCCGTCGCGCGGCAGATCATCGATGGCGACGTCGGGCATTTCATGGCCGGCCTCAAGATGCTGGAGGCGGTGCCGATGATTCGCGAGCTGCGCAGCCAGGCCGAAGCGGCGCGCGACCAGGCGCTCGAGCAGGCGCGCCGCCTGCTGGCGGCCGGCCACGCGCCGGAGGAAGTGCTGGAGCAGCTCGCTTCGACGTTGACGAATCGCCTGCTGCACGCGCCCTCCGCCGCGCTTCGCGACGCCGCCGAAAGCGGCGATGCGACGCTCGCGGAAGCGGCCGCCCGCCTGTTCCGCACCGGGCGCGACCCGCAATGAAGGACGCGATCCGCCGCCGCCTCGAGCGGGTTGCCGACCGCCATGCCGAGATCGAGCGGCTGCTCGCCGATCCGCAGGTGCTCGCGCGCTCCGACCGGTTCCGGGACCTCTCGATGGAGTTCGCGCGCATCGACCCGATCGCGCGCGGGCTTGCGCGTCTCGCGGACCGCGAGCGCGAACTCGCGGCAGCCCGCGCCGTCGCCGCGGATCCCGATGCGCGCATGCGGGAGCTCGCGCAGCAGGAGATCGAGACGCTCGAAAACGCGGCCGCCGCCGACGAGGCGGCGCTGCAACAATTGCTGGTGCCGCCGGATCCACTCGACGACCGCAACGTCTTCCTGGAGATCCGCGCGGCGGCCGGCGGCGACGAGGCCGCCATCTTCGCGGGAGACCTGCACCGTATGTACTCGCGCTATGCGGAGCGGCGCGGCTGGACGGTCGAAGTCGTGTCGGAGAATCGCGGCGAGCACGGCGGCTATCGGGAAATCATCAGCCGGATCGCGGGACGCGGCGTCTATTCGCGTCTGAAGTTCGAGTCCGGCACGCATCGCGTGCAACGGGTACCGGCGACCGAGGCGCAGGGACGGATCCACACGTCGACCTGCACGGTCGCGGTGCTGCCCGAGCTCGCCGAGGTCGAGAGCGTCGAATTGAACCCGGCGGACCTGCGCATTGACACCTACCGCTCCTCCGGCGCCGGCGGGCAGCACGTCAACAAGACGGATTCCGCCGTGCGCGTCACGCACATTCCTTCCGGCATCGTCGTGGAATGCCAGGACGAGCGCTCGCAGCACAAGAACCGCGCCCGCGCGATGGCGCTCCTGCGCGCGAGGCTCCTCGCCGCCGAGCGCGAGCGCGCGACTGCGGAGACCGCGCGCAAACGCCGGCTCCAGGTCGGCAGCGGCGACCGCTCCGAGCGCATCCGCACCTACAATTTCCCGCAGGGCCGCCTGACCGATCACCGCATCGAGCTGACGCTCTACCGGCTCGACGCGATCATCGGCGGCGACCTCGACGAAGTGATCGACACGCTCGCGCGGGAACACCAGGCCGAAGAGCTGGCATCGCTGGAATGACGCGCTCCGCCGACGCGCTGGCGGCACTGCGGCAACGGCTCGCTGCGGCTTCGCCGACCGCTCCGCTCGATGCCGAGATTCTTCTTGCCCACGTGCTCGGCGTGAGCCGCACGGCCCTCGCCGCGCAGCCGGAGCGGACGCTCACGCCCTCGCAAGCGGAGGCGCTCGAGGAACTTGCGCTCCGCCGCATCGGCGGCGAGCCGATCGCCTACCTGACCGGCCGGCGGGAGTTCTGGTCGCTCGAGCTCGAAGTCACGCCGGACGTGCTGGTGCCGCGCCCGGAAACGGAACTGCTCGTCGAGCTCGCCCTCGCGGCGCTTGCGCGCGTCTCCCGGCCGACGGTGCTCGATCTCGGCACGGGCAGCGGCGCGATCGCGCTCGCGCTCGCGCGGGAGCGCGACGACGCGATCGTGACGGCTGTGGACGCGAGCCGCGCCGCGCTCGCCGTGGCCGAACGTAATGCCAGGAGGCACCGGATCGGCAACACGCGGTTCCTGCACGGTTCCTGGTACGGGCCGGTCGGAACCCGGCGCTTCGACGCGATCGTCTCGAATCCGCCCTACGTCTCGGAGAACGATCCGGCGCTCGCCAAACTCGCACACGAGCCGCCCGTCGCGCTTGCCGCGGGCGAGGACGGCTTTCGCGCGATCGCGGAGATCTGCGCCGGCGCGGCCCTGCACTTGACGTCCGGCGGATCACTGCTCGTCGAGCACGGGGCGGCGCAAGCCGCCGCCGCGCGCGAGCTCATGGCCCGCGCAGGCCTCGTCGGAATCGAAACCCACCGCGACCTCGCCTCCCTCGAGCGCGTCACGGCAGGCAGGGCGGCGCGGCAGGCATTAGAATCGGCATGATTCAAGGAGAGTCCGCAATGGTCCGATTCGAGACTTCGCACGGCGACTTCACGGTGGAACTCGACGATGAGTCGGCGCCGGTTTCCTGCAGGAACTTTCTGCGGTACGTCGACGAGGGCTACTTCGACGGCACGATTTTTCACCGCGTCATCCCGGACTTCATGATCCAGGGCGGCGGATTCGCGCCCGACATGCAGCAGAAGTCCGGGCACGACCCGATCACCAACGAAGCCGACAACGGCCTGCAGAACCTCCGCGGCTCGATCGCAATGGCGCGCACGAACGACCTGCACAGCGCGACTTCGCAGTTCTACATCAACCTGGTTGACAATGCCTTCCTGGATCACCGGCCCGGCAGTTTCGGCTACGCCGTATTCGGCCGCGTCGCGGGCGGCATGGACGTCATCGAGAAAATCGCCAGGGTGAAAACCGGCCGCCGGCGGGGCCACGACGACGTTCCGGCGGAGCCGGTCGTCATCAAGCTCGCGCGGCGCGCGAGCGCCGCCTGAGACGGCACCCGGGATGAAGCGGCGATCCGTGCCCGCGCGGTTGGCGCGGTGGGTCGCGATCGCCTTCCTGTCCGCGGCAGCGGCGAGCGTCGCCGTGGTCGCCGGATTCCGCTGGCTGCCGGTCCCGGTCACGGCCTTCATGATTCACGAGCAGATCAGGGCAGACCGGGGCGGCGCCGCACCCTCGCAGCAGCACGCCTGGGTTCCCGGGCCGCGGATCGCGCGCCATGCGGCGCTGGCCGTGATCGCGGCCGAGGACCAGAAATTCTTCCTGCACGACGGATTCGATTTCGGGGCCATCGAAAAGGCCGTGACGGATGCGCAAGGCGGGCGGCGACTGCGCGGCGCGAGCACGATCAGCCAGCAGGTGGCGAAGAACCTCTTCCTGTGGCCTGGCCAGAGCTGGCTGCGGAAGGGCCTGGAGGCCTGGTTCACGATGTGGATCGAGCTCTTGTGGCCGAAGCAGCGCATCCTCGAGGTGTATCTCAACAGCGCCCAGTTCGGCGTCGGGATCTGGGGCGTTGAAGCCGCGAGCCGGCACTATTTCGGCAAGGAGGCGTCGCGCCTCCGCCCGCAAGAGGCGGCCCTGCTCGCCGCCGTGCTGCCGAGTCCCAGCCGTTTCCGCGTCTCGAATCCCTCGGCCTACATTCAACAGCGGCAGGCGTGGATTCTCGGGCAGATGCAGCGGCTCGGGCGCACCGACATCGTCGAAGAACTGGATTAAAAGGGAATAAAAAGGGAATAAAAAGGGGACGCTCACCTTTTCCTTCGATCCTTCGGGAAAAGGTGAGCGTCCCCTTTTAAAGGTGAGCGTCCCCTTTTTGAAGCGCCCCTCCTCTTAATCCAGCGCTGCGGCGAGTTGCGCGCGGATCGGCAGTTCGCGGATCCGGACTCCACATGCCGCGTAGATCGCGTTGGCGAGCGCGGGCGCCGCGGTCGGAATCCCCATCTCGCCGCAGCCCGCGGGACTCTCGACCGAGTCCACGATGATGACCTCGACGTCCTTGGGCATCTGCGCCATCGCCGCGAGAGGATAGCCGTCGAAGTTGCTTTGCTCCACCCGCCCGTCCTTGATCGTGATTTCGAGATTGAGCGCGGTACTCAAGCCGTCGATCGTCCCGCCCTGCATCTGGGCGCTGATGCCGAGCGGATTGATCGGGCGGCCGCAATCGACGGCACAGACGACGCGCTCGAATGCGAGCTCGCCGGTGGGGGACACGGCGACCTCGATGGCGTGCGCGGCATAGCCGCCGAACGTGAAATGCATGGCGAGTCCGATTCCCCGGCCCCGGGGCAACGACCGTCCCCAGCCGATCGCGCCGGCGACGCGCTCGAGCACGCCGCGCAATCGCGCCGTGCTGAACTTGGGCCCGCCGTGCTGGGCGTAGTCGAATACGCGGTCCGCGCCCAGCATCGCGAGCCGGAGCGCAAGCGGGTCCTGCCCGGTGGCATGCGCAATTTCGTCGACGAAGCTCTGGACGACGAAGGCATTCGCCGTGTGCGCCGGCGCGCGCCAGGATCCGCGCGCGATACCGCTCGTCACGCTGTGCCACTCGAGACGGTAGTTCGGCACGAGCTGAGCCGGAAAGTCGTCCGGGTAAAGCTCGGCCTCCCACAGCCCCTCGGGCTTCATGTTCGGTCGCCGGTAATACTTGGATGCGCTCGCGAGCCGGTGCGTCCACCCGGTCACGCGATTCCGCGAGTCGAGCGCCGCGCTCAGCTCGTGATGACCGAATGGCCGGTAGAAATCGTGCTGGAGGTCGTCCGCGCGCGTCCAGACGAGCTTGATCGGCCAGCCCGTCGCTTTCGAGACGAGCGCCGCCTCGGCGACGTAATCAGAAGTGAGGCGCCGGCCGAATCCGCCGCCGACGCGCGTCATCTCGACGCTGATCGACGCCCGTGGGATCCCGGTCACCGCGTGAACGGCGCGCTGCGCCCCCGCCGGTTGCTGGACCGGCGCGATCACGCGGGCGCGATCCGCCATGACGTGCACGAAGGCGTTTTGCGGCTCGAGCGGCGCGTGGCTCACGTAGGGCTGGCGGTAGCGCGCCTGGATGACGCGCGCCGCGCTTTCGCGCGCGGCGCCGAAATCGCCGTCGTTTCGCACGACCTGGCCGGTCTTCGACAGGAGCGCCCCGCATTGGGCGTCGAGCGATGCGCTCGATTCCCCGGCAAACGGGCCGCGGTTCCACTCGACCTTGAGCGCCGCCCGCCCCTTGAGCGCCGACCAGGTGTCGTCGGCGACGACCGCGACGCCGGTCGCGAGATTCGCCGTGATCGGTTCGCCGGGCTTCGGACCGGGCACGACGACGACCGCGCGCACACCCGGCACGGCGCGCGCGGCGGAATCGTCGAGGCGCGCGATGTCGCCGTCGAAGTAGGGGCAGCGCAGGACCACGGCCGTGCGCGCTTCAGGCTCATAGACGTCGATGCCGTAGCGTGCGCGGCCGGTGACGATGTCCATCGCGTCGACGACGCGTTGCGGCCGGCCCACGATGCGGTACTCGAAGGGCTCCTTGAGCGGCACCGGTTCCGCCGGCAGCGCAAGCGCCGCAGCTGCGGCGACGAGATCTCCATAGGGCAGCCGCCGGCCATCCGGATGCATGGCGTGGCCGTCCCGGGTCTTCACGACCTCCACTGCGACACCCCATCGATCGGCCGCCGCCTTTCGCATCAACCAGCGACCCTGCGCGCCGAACTGGCGGAGCTCCGCCCAGCCGTCCGGAATGCTCGTGCTGCCGCCGGCGCCCTGCGGCCCGAACCGCCAGCGCGGCTCGGCGCCGCTGAAATCGATGCTGAGCGGAAGTTGCTCGACCGTCACTAGCGACCAGTCGGCGTCCAGCTCGTCGGCGATGATCATCGGGAGCGAAGTCCGCACGCCCTGCCCGATCTCGGGGCTCGTCGCGCCGATGATGACGCGGTTGTCCGGTTCGATGCGGATGATCAGCCCGAGGGGATTTTCGGGGGATGCCGGCGCATCGGCCGCGGCCGCGAATCGCGTCCAGGCGGGCGCAAGCAGGAGCCCGCCGGAGGCCGTCAGCGAGGCCTGCAGGAATACGCGCCGGGACACGGCGCTCGCGCGCGCATTCATTTCAGTTCGCGCGCGGCGCGCGCGATGGCGCGGCGGATCCGCGCGTAGGTGCCGCAGCGGCAGAGATTCGTGATCGAGTCGACCTCCGACGGAGTCGGGTCGGGGCTGCGCTCGAGCAGCGCGACGGCGGACAGGATCTGTCCGGCCTGGCAGTATCCGCACTGCGCGACGTCTTCCTCGAGCCAGGCTCGCTGCACCGCATGCAATCCGGCCTTCGCGAGCCCTTCGATCGTCGTGATATGGCGGTTCCCCACTGCCTCGACCGGTAGCATGCAGGAGCGCTGCGCGGAGCCGTCGACGAGCACGGTGCAGGCGCCGCAGAACCCGCCGCCGCAGCCGTATTTGGTGCCGGTGAGGCGCGCGTGATCGCGGAGATACCAGAGGAGCGGCATGTCGCGGTCGCCCCCGAAATCCCTTGCGACGCCATTGACGGTGAAGCGGACGCTCACGGCGTCCCGAGCATACTCAATGGCGGCCGCCGCCGACGGCTATTCGTCTCGCGTGAAGCTCGGTTCGGCGCTCCTCAGGCGGCGTCGGCCTCGGCATCGCGGCCAAGATTCGGCGCGAGCCAGCGGCGCGCTTCGGTGACGGGGATCGCCTTGCGGCGGGCGTAGTCCTCGAGCTGGTCGGCACCGATCGCGCCGACCGCAAAATAGCGGGCCTGCGGGTGCGAGAAGTACCAGCCGCTGACGGAGGCCGCCGGGAACATCGCGAAGGATTCGGTCAGGCGGATGCCGCTTGCCGCTTCGGCGTCGAGCAGCGTCCAGAGGGCGCCTTTCTCCGTATGATCCGGGCACGCGGGATAGCCCGGCGCCGGACGGATACCGCGGTACTCCTCGCGCACCAGCTGCTCGTTGGTCAGGCGCTCCTCCGGCGCATAGCCCCAGAACTCGCGGCGCACGCGCAGATGCAGGGCCTCGGCCAGCGCCTCCGCGAGCCGGTCGGCGAGCGACTTCAGCAGGATTGCCGAATAATCGTCATGCGCGGCCTCGAATTCCGCGACCCGGGGCTCGATCCCGATGCCCGCGGTCACGGCGAAACCGCCGATGAAGTCGGCGATGCCCGACTCCTGCGGCGCGATGAAATCCGCGAGGCAGAGTTGCGGCTGTCCGGCCGGCTTGACCTTCTGCTGGCGCAGATGATGCAAGGCCGCGGCCGTCCGCGTGCGCGCGGCGTCCGCAAACACCGCGATGTCGTCGCCGGCCGCGGCCGCCGGAAAGAATCCCAGCACCGCGCGCGCGGTCAGCCAGCGCTCGCGCACCAGCTTCTCGAGCATGTGCTGCGCGTCCTTCCACAACGCGCTCGCGGCCGCGCCGCGCGCCGGATCCTGCAGGATGTCCGGGAACTTGCCGGAGAATTCCCAGGCATTGAAGAACGGCATCCAGTCGATGAACGGAACGAGATCCTTCAGCGGCACGGACGGAAGCGCGCGTGTACCGAGGAATCTCGGCACCGGCGGACGATAGGTTTTCCAGTCCGCCGCGAACTTCCGCGCGCGCGCGTCGGCGAGCGCGAGGCCCTCCGGACGCCGCTTGCGGCCGGCGTGCTGCTCGCGCCGGTTCGCGTGCTCGCTGCTGACGCGCTCGAAGAATGAATCGCGCGCCTCAGCCGAAACCAGTGTCTGGCAGACGCCAACCGAGCGCGACGCGTCCTTGACGTAGACGACGCCGTGCCGGTACTGCGGATCGATGCGAACCGAGGTGTGTGCGGGCGAGGTCGTGGCGCCGCCGATCAGGAGCGGAATCGTGAATCCCTGGCGCTGCATCTCGTGCGCCACGTGCACCATCTCGTCGAGCGACGGTGTGATCAGGCCGGAAAGGCCGACCATGTCGGCAGACTCCATCCTCGCTGTCTCCAGAATGCGCTCTGCCGGCACCATCACGCCGAGGTCCACGACCTCGAAGTTGTTGCACTGGAGCACGACGCCGACGATGTTCTTGCCAATGTCGTGCACATCGCCCTTGACCGTCGCGATGACGATCTTGCCGTTGCTCGCGCGCGCTCCGCCCTGCTCGCGCTCAATGAAGGGCACCAGGTGCGCCACCGCGCGCTTCATCACGCGCGCCGACTTGACCACCTGCGGCAGGAACATCTTCCCTGAGCCGAACAGGTCGCCGACCACGTTCATGCCGGCCATCAGTGGCCCTTCGATCACGTCGAGCGGGCGGGTCGACTCGGCGCGTGCCTGCTCGGTGTCGGCCTCGATGTACTGGTCGATGCCGTGCACCAGCGAGTGGCTCAGGCG
>JBOHZO010000152.1:0-8395 GCA_050738555.1 Steroidobacteraceae bacterium
GCACCGGCATCGACATTCATCCGGGCGCGACGATCGGGCGGGAATTTTTCATCGACCACGGCACGGGCGTCGTGATCGGGGAAACCGCGGTCGTCGGCGACCGCGTGACGCTCTACCAGGGCGTGACACTCGGCGCGAAGAGCTTTCCGGTGGATGCCACCGGCCGCCTGGTCAAAGGCCTGGCGCGGCATCCGATCGTCGAAGACGACGTGACGATTTACGCGAGCGCCACCGTGCTCGGCCGCATCACCGTCGGGCGCGGCAGTGTGATCGGCGGCAACGTCTGGCTCACGCACAGCGTGCCGCCCAATTCGCGCATTGCGCAGGCCGCGCCGCAGCAGGGCGGATTCGAGCACGGCGCCGGCATCTAAGGATATGAGGCGCAGGATCTCGCGCCGCGAGTTCAACCGCGTGGCAGCGGCGACGGGTGCGCTCGCACTGATCCCTTGCGGCAGCGCGCGGTCGCAAGTCTGCTTCGTTTCGCCGCCATTCCAGCTCGGCGTCGCATCTGGCGACCCCTCGGCGGACGGATTCGTGATCTGGACCCGTCTCGCCCCCGAGCCCTTCGATCCGGGCTACCTGGGGCAGACGATTTTCGAAGTCGCCTGGGAAGTCGCCGAGGATTCCGGCTTCACCCGCATCGCGAAGCAAGGCGTCGCCTGGGCGCGGCCGCATCTCGCCCATGCGGTCCACGTCGTGGTCGGTGGCCTGCAGCCCGGACGCGAGTACTTCTACCGCTTTCGCCTCGGCCGCTACGAGAGTGCGACGGGCCGCGCGCTGACCTGCCCGGCGCCGGATGCCGCGCCCGCAGCGCTCAAGTTCGCCTTCGCCTCCTGCGCGCATTACGAGCAGGGGTTTTTCTCGGCTTACCGCTACATAGCCGAGGATCGTCCGGATCTCATCCTGATGCTCGGCGATTACATCTATGAGGATGCCTGGGGCGACCGCCGCGTGCGCCAGTTCGATCCGCTCGAGGCGGTAACGCTCGCCGATTACCGCCGCCGCTACACGCAATATCGCAGCGACCCGGACTTGCAGGCCGCGCACGCCGCCTGTCCCTGGCTCCTGACCTGGGACGACCACGAGGTGGACAACGATTACGTCGGACTCACGAGCGAGCACGAACTATGCGGAGGCGCGGCGGTGCGCGAATCGTTTCCGGCGCGCCGCGCGGCCGCGTATCAGGCGTGGTTCGAGCACATGCCGATTCGGCCTTGGCGTCTCAAGCCCGGCATGGCCGTACAGATCTACGGCACGGTGGACTGGGGAAAGCTTGCGCGCTTCTATGTGCTCGACACGCGGCAGCACCGCTCGGTGCAGGTCTGCCCGAATCTTCCGACCGTCGCGCGCTGCGACTTCGAAAAGGGCCGCAAGATCCTGTTCGGCGGCGCGGGCGGCGCCAGTTTCATCGATCCGGCGGAACCCGCCTGCAAGGCGGCGCTTGCGGATTCCACGCGCACGGTCCTCGGGGCGGAACAGGAACGCTGGCTCGATGAGGCGCTCTCAGGCAGCGCGGCCGCCTGGAACCTGCTCGCCCAGAACGTGATGCTGATGACCGTCGCCGAAGGCACCGCGGCATTGCCGCGGCATTACAGCGATGCCTGGGCGGGCTATCCGCCGGCTCGCGAGCGCCTGCTCGCCGCGCTCGTGAAACACGGCGCCGCGAATCCGGTCGTACTGACGGGCGACATCCATTCCTTCTGGGTCAACGAGATCGCGAATGCCGCGGGAAGGCCGGTCGCGACAGAGCTCGTGACCTCTTCCATTGCGACCAGTACCTACGATAAATCCGCCGTGCTGCCGCTCAATCCCGGCGCGAAGTTCCACGACGGGCAGCAAAATGGCTACGTGCGCTGCGAACTCGGCCGCGCGGCGCTTCGCGCCGACATCGTCGCGATCGAGGATCGCGCGGATCCGCGGAGCAAGCGGAGCGTCACCGCGACATTCGAAGTCCGCGCGGGCGAGCCGCGGGTGTACCGCAAGGCAAGCGACTGAATCGGGCTGGTGCCGGCGGAGGGAGTCGAACCCCCGACCTGAGGTTTACAAAACCACTGCTCTACCAGCTGAGCTACGCCGGCCAGAGCGTCATTCTAGCCGGGCGGCGAATACCGGGGACGGCGGCGGCGCGTCAATCCGGGACGTCGCCGGCGCGCTCGGCGATCGGCCGGGCGTGGGTGACGAGCGCCATCAACATGCGTCCCGGTTCCTCGTTCAAGGGTTCGTGCGCCGATTGCTCGAACCAGACCAGTGTTTTCGACGGCGCGCGCAGGCGCTGGTACCACTCCTCGGCAGCGCTCGACGAAACGTTGTAGTCATGGCGGCCGCTCAGGAGGATCAGCGGGCATTCCAGTTGCGTGATGCCTGTCAGGTCGCCGGCGGCGAGCAGCTCCGGCAAGATGCGTTCCACCGAGAGCTGATTGCCGATCCAGACACGTCTCACATCTTCGTCGCTGTATTCAGGCGCCAGCGACGCCGCGCGCGTGAAGTCGCGGGAATCCGCGCGCCGATAGATGGCCCCGCCATAATGACCGACCCAGCGGCGCTGCACGAGCAGATCGGTCAGGGTCGGCGGCGTTTCCTCCGCGTAGGGGGCGATGGCTTCGAGAGCTGCCATGGCCTCGGCGTTGTTTTCGGCGCGCGCCGCGTCCATGGCGAAGCGCCAGCCGCGGCGCTCGCTCTCCCTGAAATCCGTAATCTGGCCCATGCCGATATAGGCATGCAGCCACTCCGGGTGGCGTCGGGCTACCGTAAGGCCCACCAAGCTGCCCCATGAATGGCCGAGCACGAAAATGCGATCCCGCCCGTACTCCCGCCGAAGCCAGGCAATGAGTTCTTCGGCGTCCGCCACCATGCGTTCGATCGTCAACGTCGGCCAAACGGCCTGCGGATAGTTGCCGACGTAGGTCTTGCCGGCGCCGCGCTGGTCCCAGTTCACGACGGTGAAGAATTCCTCCCAGCCGCGCTGGAAGTACCAGCTGGTCGGCATCGACACATAGCCGGGTCCGCCATGGATGAAAAGCAGTATGGGATTGCGCAGGTCGGTCCCGCGAATCGATATCCACTGATCCATTCCGCCGATATTCACGGCTTCGAGCCGATCGACGCCCTCTGGGGATACGATGCGGCGCAGCCCCGAAACGATCTCCAGGGCCTCGGCGCGGGTGCGCGGGCGGATGCCCTGCTCCGCGTCCGGCGCGCACGCGCCGAGCGCCGCGACCATCGACACGCCGGAGGCGGCAAGAATGCGAGGCGCCAACACCCGGATTACGATTCGCAGGGCTGGACTTCGAGCCGCAGGATCCTTCCACCCTCGCCCTGCAGGCGCGCGGCATCCGGCAGTTCCGCCGGCGGCTCGACGTTCACGTCGATCCAGTAAACGGTCCCACTCCGCTCGCGATCGACAATTCGGGGCGTGAGGCCGAGCGCCTTCACGTCGTCCAGGCGCCTGAGCGCGCGCTGGCGCTCGCTGAACAGGCCCAGCGAAATGGTGATGTCGCGCCCTTCGCCCGGCATCGCATAGGCGTCGCCGACGCCGAAGCGCCGCAATCGTTCGATGATGCCGTTCGCGGCCGTTCGATCGGGCACGCCTTCGAGCGTGACCCAGAATCCTTTCCAGACCACGCCCTCCCCGGCTCGCTGGCGCGGCTGAAGCTTGTTTTCGCGCAACAGCGTCGAGGCGCGGGCGGCGTCCGTCAGGTCGGTGAATGGCCCGAGGCTCAGGCAATTGTTCCGCGCGCGCGCCGCCGGACGTGCGGCGGGCTTTGCCGGCGCCGCCTCGCGCGCGAGCTGCAGCCCGGGTCCTGCGGCGGCCTCGGACTTCGCCGCGGTTGCAACGTCGGGCTCGGCCACCCAGCTGGCCCATGCGAACCAGGCGATGTTCGCGAACAGCAGCAGGGCAAAGGCGAGGCGCATCGACGCGAATCTATCACCGAACCGGCCTGACACTCACTTCCCCGGAGACGATGCGCCGCCTCGCGCCGTCGATGTCGAGCAGCAGGGCCCCGTCAGGATCGACGCCCCGCGCCAGGCCATCGAGCGACTGCCCGCCGTGGAGCACCCGGACCGGGCGGCCGGCCAGGGCATCGGCGCTCTGCCATTCGTCCGCAAACGCGGTCATGCCGCGCGCGCCGAACTCGTGGAGCGCGAGCGCAAGTTCGCTGATCAGCGCGGCGGCGGCCGCACAGCGGACTGGCGGCGCGCCGAGCGTCGCAAGGTCGATCGCCTCCACGCCTTCGGTGCGGAGTCGCATTCGCGCTTCCTCCGGCAACCGCAGGTTGAGGCCGACGCCGACGACGACATAGGCAGGCCCTGCGGCTTCACCCCGAAGATCGATCAGGACGCCGCCGAGCTTGCCGTCGCGGTGGACGATGTCATTCGGCCATTTCAGCGACAGGTCCGGGAATCCGAACCGCCGCAGCGCGCGGAGCACTGCGACGCCCGCAGCGAGCGACAACGCGCCGAGCGTCGCGGGCGCATCGCGATAGTTCCAGTTGACCGAGAGGCAGAGTCCCGAAGCAAACGGTGCGATCCAGCGCCTGCCACGCCGGCCCCGGCCGGCGTTCTGAAACTCGGCCAGGCAGGCATCGAATCGTCCCGGCGGCGGTTCGTCCACGGCGAGCAGGCGATCGCTGGTCGATGCGAGCTCCTCGTGCACTTCGAGATTCCGGAGCGGTTCCGTGGATGCCTGCGGCAGCAGCGCGCGGATCCGCGCCGCATCCAGCAGGTCGAGCGGCCCGGCGAGCCGGTAGCCGCTGCCCGGCCGCGCCTCGAATGCGATGTCCCAGTCGCCGAGCTGCTGGAGCCGCTTCCAGACCGCGGCGCGCGAAATCGAAAGCGAAGCGGCGAGCTCCTCGCCGGAATGCAGCTCGCCGTCGGCGAGCAGGCGCAATAGCTCGCCGCGCCGGCTCATCGTTGCGGTGTTCGCGGCCGCAGCAGCCAGAGCCGGTCGACTCGTGGTTCGGTTCGCTGCCACATGCGCGTGATGTTGCTGCGATGCGCGAACACCACGAGCGAGGCCATGACAAGGGAGAACGCGAGCAGTGCCGCGGATTCCAGCCCGAGCAGGCGCATGGCGGCCGGGATCGAGATCGCAGCCGTGATCGTCGCGAGACCAGCGAAGCCGGTCAGCATCATGGTGAGGAGCCACGCTCCGATTGCGATGGCCGCCAGGACCGGCGCGAGCGCGAGCAGTGCGCCGGCGAGCGTCGCGCCGCCCTTGCCGCCGCGGAATCCGTGAAACTGCGGCCAGACATGGCCGGCGACTGCGGCTGCGGCGCAGCACACCGCGAGCCAGTCCCGGCCGATCAGCGGATCCATGGCGACGCCGGGTATTTCGAGTTGCGGCAACCAGCCGGCCGCGAGCCATCCCTTGCCGACGTCGATGAGGACCGTGCCGGCGGCGAACCAGATTCCCTGGGTGCGCAGCGCGTTCGTGCCGCCCGCATTGCCGCTGCCCAGCTCGCGGATGTCGACGCCGCGGATCGCGCCCACGAGCAAGGCGCCCATCAGCGAGCCCAGCAGGTAACCGATCAGCGTCTTGAGGCCGAGTTCCAGCATCAGTCATCCGGCGTGGAGCGCGGCAGGAACACCTCGGCGATCATGCAACGCACGCTGCCGCCGCCGTGCCGCTCGATGGTCGGGATCGGGGACGTGACGATCGCGCCCAAGCGCTCCAGCTTGGCGCGTGTCCCGGGCGCCAGGCCATCCCAGGCCGTATTGGAAGTCGCGATCACCTGGCCGCCGTCCGCCGCGCGAAGCGCCAGGAGATTGCCCGCGAAGCGGTGCATTTCGGCGACGCCGATCTCGAGCGGCTCGTGGCCTGCCTGCGAAAGTTCGCGCAATACGAGCGCCCGCTCCCGCGCATCCGCAATCGCCGCGGCGCAGACCACGGCGAAGCCGTCGCCGATCGCCATCAGCACGTTCGTGTGATACGCGGGCCTGCCGTCCGGCCCCAGCGCATCGAAGGCCACGACGCGATATTCGAGCCGCGCCGAAAACTCGGCGAGCGCCGCCTCCGTGGTGCGCGGCGAACGGCAGGCGTAGGCGACCCGGTGACAGCGATCGAGCACCAGGCTGCCGGTGCCCTCGAGAAATTCGCCGCGCGCTTCGAGGCCGCTCAGGTCGATCGTGCGAATGATCTGGAATCCCGCGCGGCGCAGTTGCTCGATGGGCTCATTGCGCCGTTCCGCGCGCCGGCTCGGTGCCATCATGGGATAAAGCACGACGCTGCCGTCGGCGTGGAAGCTTACCCAGTTGTTCGGGAAACAGGCGTCGGGCTTCGCTGGCTCGGGCGTGTCGTCCGCGACCTGGACCTCGACGCCCGCGGCGCGCAGTCCCGACACGAGGCCGTCGAACTCCTGCCGCGCGGTTTCTGTGGCCAGCGCATCGGCTCCGCCCTGCTGGAAGCGGTTGGAGTCGGCGGTTTCGGGATTCGCGCCGAAGCGTGCGGGCCGGATCATCAGCACGGCGTCGGCGCACTGCCGTTCCGCTTCCGCATTCGCGACCATGCAGCCAGTTTAACAAGCACCCGGCCGCCCCGCGGAAAAGGGCGCGACTGTCGCCGGACGCGCCCTTCGTTCGAACGTGCCTTCGTCAGAACTCGATGCGGAGACCGAGCTGGACACGCCACACGGACGACAGCGCCTCGAGCGACCGGAACGGGGCCACCGGACCGGATTGGCCGGAACGCGGGCGGTAAACGTAGCAGCTTGCCGCGCCGCCGGGACAACCGGACGTTTCAATGCGGTTCACGTCAACGACCGGCGTGAAGTAGGGGAAGCTGACTTGCCGGAGCTGGCCCCAGTCCTTGTTGAGCAGGTTGGCGAAGTTCTCGACGTCGAGCGTCAGGATGCCGCGAGTCCTTCCGAAGATCGGCAGTTCCTGCGCGAGCCGCAGGTCCAGGATCGACAACCAGGGGCTCCGGTGCGAGTTGCGCGGCATGATCCGGCCGCGATACTTGCCGAGTTGCTTCTGCTCGATGTAAGCCTCCATGTCGGAGGCGAACTGCGCCGCGGCCGCGTTTGCCGACGTGAAGTCCCCGGGCGCCCCGCAGCCGGCAACTCCTCCCGTGATGTCGGCGTCGCTGCACGCCGCCTCCAAAATGACGTCGCCGTCCGGCACGTAGAACAGGTGCCGCTGCCGTGAGGCCTGGCGGGGATCGCCGAAGACACCGAAGGGCGTGCCGCCGCCGAAGGTGAAACTGTACGGGCGCCCCGAGCGGCGCTCGCCGACCAGCGAGATGCTCGTCTCGTAGTCACCGAAGAACGCCTTGCGCCAGGTGAAAGCGCCCTTGAACATGTGTTCGATTTCATAGTTCGAGGTCGCGAGTCCCGGGTCGTTCGGGTCGGAGACCGCGACGTTGTCCCAGTTCGAGGAAGCCGTCGAGCTCGTGCCCGGATTCACGTCCTTGATGTCCTGGTAGCCATAGCCGAGATAGGCGTCGAAGCGGCCCGCGCCGGTGCGCCAGGACTTGCTCGCGTCGACCGTGAAGACCGTTCCCTCGCCCTCGCCCGTGTTGGTCAGCAAGAAGTCCTGAATGAACGGGCTCGGCCGACCGTCAGCGAGCGGGCCGTAGACCGGCCGGCCGTCCGGCGCCGTGCCGACCTGCGTCAGGCGGATGTCCCGCCAGAGCACTTCGTCCTTCACGCGCGACAGGATCACGTCCGCCGTCATTTCGATGTCCCAGGGCAGCGTGCGCTTGACGCCGAGGTTCCAGCGGTACTGCGACGGGATCTCGAAATTCGGGTCCACTGCGTTGACCGGACCGTCGTTGCGCTGCGACGAATGAAAGTCCAGCACGTTCTGCGGCAGGTCGAAGCCGTCGACGTTCGAAAGTGCGCTGCCCAGGTCGGGATCGAGGGGATCGGACACATTGGTCTGCACCACGACCACGCCGTCGTTCGAAAAACTGTTCGAGATCCAGACGTTCGGCGTGCCGCCGCCGAACAGGCCCCAGCCGCCGTAAATCGTGGTATCCGGCGTCGCCTGCCAGTTGAAACCGAAACGCGGCATGATCAGGTCGCGCCCGTCGAGCGTCGAAAGATTGGAAAAGCCGTAACGCGCGGCGTAGTTCGCGTTGAGCAGCGGCGTATCATCGCTCGAGAACTTGTCCATGCGGACGCCTGCCTGGAACTTCAGGTCGGGGGTCGCCTGCCATTCGTTCTGCACGTAAACGCTGTCGACGTCGTAACCGAAGCTCGCGGCTCCGTCATTGGCGTCGTTAGTGAACGCATTGGTGTAGTTGAGGCGCGTGGCGACCTGGTCCTCGAAATCGTCGATGCTGGAAAAGATGTACTGGCCCTGGCTGCGCGGCACAAACAGGTTGAAGATGTCGAGCATCTCGCGCTCATAGCCCGCCGTGATCGTGTGATCGCCGAGGAAGAAGCTCGCCTTCAGC
>JBOHZO010000153.1:0-8791 GCA_050738555.1 Steroidobacteraceae bacterium
CACGAGTCGTCTCCGGCTCTAGATCCCGCTCCCGCGGGTCCGGCCTCGCGCCGGTTTCCAGTTTGTCCTCGATCGGTCGCAGCTGCCTGCGTGCGCGCTGCGGCCGATCGGCGACGCCGTTCGAATCTCGGGAGCGATCTCATGCGTTGGTATCTTGGTCTCATCTTCTTGTTCGCGAGCCAGTTGGCCGCGGCTGCGGACCCGCCGCCGTTGTCGCTCGACGAGGCGGTGGAGCGCGCGCTCGACACCGCGCCCCAAGTGACCGCGCGCAGCGAAGGCGCATCGGCGATGCGCGAGCTCGCCGTCAGCGCCGGCCGCCTGCCCGACCCCGCGCTCATGGTCAGCGTGGACAATCTCCCCGTGGACGGCCCGGATGCCTGGTCCACGACGGCCGATTTCATGACCATGCGGGGCGTCGGCCTGATGCAGGAATTTCCGCGGCGAGCGAAGCGCCGCCTCGAGCGCGACCGCGCATCGGCGGACGTTCAGCTCGCGGATGCCGAGCTCGCCGAGACGAGTCTCGACGTCGCGCGCGAGACGGCGCGCGCCTGGACCCGCCTCGCCGCAATCGAATCGGCCCTCGAGGACCTGCGTGCGCTCCGCCCTGAGGTCGAGCAGGGCGCCGTGGCTGCGCGCGCGGGCGTGGCAGGCGGGCGCGCATCGACCGCGGAAGCGCTCGCGGCCGAATCGGCCGTCGTCAAGCTCGGCAATCGTATCCTCGAGATGGAGACCGAAGCACATCAGGCGCGCGCGGAGCTCGCCCGCTGGATCGGCGACCACGCCGAACGGCCGCTCGCACCGATGCCTGCCTTCGACCGCCTGCCCGAACCGACAGCCGCTCTGCTCGCGGACGCCGAGCGTCATGGCCCAATTCTGCCCTTCGAGTCCCGGCTCACCGCCGCCCGAACCGACGTCGCCCTCGCGCGCGCGGAAAAGCGTCCCGACTGGAGCGCGTCGCTCTCGTTCGCGGATCGCGGGCCGGATTTCTCGAACATGGCCTCGCTCCAGTTCACGATCGAGCTGCCGCTCTTTGCGAAGCATCGCCAGGATCCCGTGATCGCCGCGCGGAGCGCCGAGCTCCGTCGGCTCGAAGCCGATCGAGAGACGATGCTGCGCGCACACACGGCTGAGCTCCGCAAGATGCTGGTGGAATGGGAGCAGACCGGCGCGCGGCTCGAACAGTACGACCGGGAGCTCCTGCCGCTCGCGCGCGAGCGCGCGACGGCGGCGCTTGCGGCCTATCGCGCCGGCAGCGGTGACTTTCAGCTCGCGCTCGACGCCTTCGAGGAGGAGATCGAGCTTGCCGTCGAGCGTGCGCTTCTCGCCGACGCGCGCGGACGCGCGTGGGCATTTCTCCGCTATCTCGAGCCCCGGCAACTGCAGCGCTGAAGAAAGGACTTCCCATGAACCGCAAGATTCTCGCCGCCGCGCTGATCGCCGTCCTCGCCAGCGGCATTGCGCTCGGGTACTGGCTCGCCAAGGAGCGCGCCGCGAGCGGCGCCGACACTACCGCGGACGCCAATGGCGCGCAGAAGGGCGACCGCCGAATTCTCTACTGGTACGACCCGATGCGTCCCGAGGTGAAGTTCGACAAGCCCGGCAAGTCGCCCTTCATGGACATGGAGCTCGTGCCCATGTACGCGGACGAGAAGCAAGGCGCCGCCGTGCGCGTCGATCCCGCCGTCATGCAGAGCCTCGGCATCCGGCTCGGCAAGGTCGAGAAGGTAGCGCTCGAGTCGCGCCTGTCTGCGGTCGGGAGCGTCGCCTTCGATGAGCGGCGGCTGCATGTCGTTCAGGCGCGCGTCGAAGGCTACGTCACGCGCCTCTACTTCAAGACGCCGCTCGAGCAGGTGCGGCGCGGACAGCCGCTCGCCGAGATCCAGGCGCCGGAGTGGCTCGCGGCCCAGGCCGAATACTTGGCGCTCCTCGACGCCGAATCCGAGCGCGCCCGCTCGATCCGTGACGCGGCGCGCGAGCGTCTCGTCGTGCTCGGCGTGCCGGAGACCATGATCCGGCGCATCGAGGAGACTCGAAAAACCGACGCCACCACGACCGTGTTCGCGCCTGCAGACGGCGTCGTCACCGAGCTCGCCGTGCGCGAGGGCGCGGCGTTCATGCCCGGTGCGCCGCTCTTTCGCATCAACGGCCTTGGCACCGTGTGGGTCAACGCGGAAGTTCCGGAGGCCCAGGTCGCGACGATCGCGGGGGCGAGCGTCGAGGCGCGCGCGACGGGATGGCCGGGCATCACGTTCAAGGGCCGCGTCGCGGCACTTCTGCCCGAAGTCGATCCCGAGACGCGAACGCTGCCTGTCCGCATCGTGATCGAGAATCGCGAGCAGAAGCTCGCGCCAGGTATGTTCGTGTCGCTCGACTTCGCAGGGAAGAAGGGCGAGCCGCAGCTCGTCGTGCCGAGCGAGGCCGTCATCGTGACCGGCGAGCGCAGCGTCGTGGTCGTCGCGCGCGAAGGCGGCGGGTTCGACGTCGCCGAAGTGACGGTCGGCGCCGAAGCGGACGGCAGGACGGCCATCCTGTCAGGGCTCGCCGAGGGCCAGTCCATCGTGTTGTCGGGCCAGTTCCTGATCGACTCGGAAGCGAGCCTCAAGTCGGCGGTGACGCGGCTCGAGACGGAGGCTGCGCCCGCGCAGAAGCAGCCATGATCGCGCGGCTCATCCGCTGGTCGCTCGAGAACCGTTTCCTCGTCCTGCTCGCGACGGCGCTCGTGACCGCCTGGGGCGTCTTCGCGGTCGCGCGCACGCCGGTCGACGCGCTGCCCGATCTTTCGGACGTTCAGGTGATCATCCGCACGCCTTATCCGGGACAGGCGCCGCGCATCGTCGAGGACCAGGTCACCTATCCGCTCACGACAACGATGATGTCGGTGCCGGGCGCCAAGACGGTGCGCGGTTATTCCTTCTTCGGCGACTCGTTCGTGTACGTGCTGTTCGAGGACGGGACGGACCTCTACTGGGCTCGCTCGCGCGTGCTCGAATACCTGAACCAGGTGCAGGGCCGCCTGCCGCGCGGCGTACAGCCGTCGCTCGGACCGGATGCGACCGGCGTCGGCTGGATCTACGAGTACGCGCTCGTCGACCGGAGCGGCCGCCATGATCTCTCGAAGCTCCGCGCGATCCAGGACTGGTTCCTCAAGTACGAGCTGAAGGCGGTGCCCAACGTCGCCGAGGTGGCGAGCCTCGGCGGCCAGGTGCGCCAGTACCAGGTCGTCCTGCTGCCTGACCGGCTGCGCGCCTATGGGATCACCCACCGCGCAGTCATCGACGCCATCCGCGGCGCCAACCAGGCGACCGGCGGTTCCGTGCTTGAGCTCGGCGAAGCCGAATACATGGTCCGCGCGACTGGCTACCTGCGGAATCTGGACGACTTCCGGAAGATTCCGCTTCGTACCGGCTCAGCAGGCGTTCCGGTGCAGCTCGCCGACGTCGCGCATCTCCAGGTCGGGCCGGAGCTCCGCCGCGGCATTGCCGAGCTCGACGGCGAAGGCGAAGTCGCGGGCGGCGTCATCGTGCTGCGCTACGGCACGAACGCCCTCGAGACCATCGCCGCGGTCAAGCGCAAGCTCGAGGAGATTAAGCCCGGCCTGCCGAAAGGCGTCGAGATCGTCGAGACCTATGATCGCTCCGAGCTGATCCAGCGTTCGGTGAGCAACCTCACGCGCAAGCTCGTAGAAGAGTTCGTCGTCGTCGCGCTCGTGTGCTTCGCCTTCCTCTTCCACCTGCGCTCGTCGTTCGTCGCGATCGTGTCGCTGCCGCTCGGCGTGATGATGGCCTTCATCGTCATGTACTACCAGGGCGTCAATGCCAACATCATGTCACTCGGCGGCATCGCGATCGCCATCGGCGCCATGGTCGATGCGGCGATCGTGATGATCGAGAACGTCCACAAGCAGATCGAGCGCTGGCACGACGACCATCCCGGTCTGGAGCTGACCGCGCCCGAGCACTGGTCGCTCGTCGAACGGGCGAGCGTGCAGGTGGGCCCGGCGCTCTTCTTCAGCCTGCTCATCATCACGTTCTCGTTCCTGCCGATCTTCACGCTCGAGGCACAGGAAGGGCGGCTGTTCTCCCCGCTCGCTTACACCAAGACGTACGCGATGGCGGCGGCGGCGGGACTCGCGGTGACGCTGGTGCCGGTCCTGATGGGCTACCTGATTCGCGGCCGGATTCCGCGCGAAGAGCACAATCCGCTCAACCGGTGGCTGGTGCGCGCCTACCGGCCGGCGCTCAATCGCGTGCTGCGCTTTCCGAAGACGACCCTCATCGTCAGTCTCGTGCTGCTCGCGCTCACGAGCATTCCGGTCCTGCGCGTCGGTGGCGAATTCATGCCGCCGCTGGACGAGGGCGATCTTCTCTACATGCCCTCCGCCCTGCCCGGACTGTCCGCCGGCAAGGCCGCGCAGTTGCTCCAGCAGACAGATCGGCTGATCAAGACCGTGCCCGAAGTCGAGCGCGTGTTCGGCAAGATGGGACGCGCGGAGACCGCGACCGACCCGGCGCCGCTCGAGATGATGGAGACCACGATTCAGTTCAAGCCGCGCGAGCAATGGCGGCCCGGCATGACGACCGACCGCCTCATCGAGGAGATGGACCAGCTCTTGAATATACCGGGCCTCACGAACATCTGGATTCCGCCGATCCGCAACCGCATCGACATGCTCGCAACCGGCATCAAGAGCCCGGTCGGCGTCAAGATCGCGGGCACGGATCCGGCCGTGATCGACCGGATTGCGCTGCGCATCGAGCATGTCGTCCGCGAAGTCCCCGGCGTGACCTCGGCGATCGCCGAGCGCCTGACCGGTGGCCGCTACATCGAGGTGAACATCGACCGCGATGCGGCCGCCCGCTACGGCATGAACATCGAAGACGTACAGAGCGTGATCGCCTCCGCGATCGGCGGCGAGACGATCGCCGAAACCGTCGAGGGCCTGCAGCGCTTCCCGATCAACGTGCGCTATCCGCGGGAGCTGCGCGACTCGCTCGCGGACCTTCGCCAGCTCCCGGTCGTCACGATGAGCGGGGCGCAGATCACGCTTGGCACCATTGCGAAGCTTCGCATCACGGACGGGCCGCCGATGCTCCGCAGCGAGAACGCGCGTCTCTCGGGGTGGGTTTACGTGGACCTGCGCGGGCGCGACCTGCAATCGGCGGTGGAGGAAATGCGCGAGCGCGTTGCACGGGAGGTCAAGCTGCCAGGCGGCTATTCCGTCTCGTGGTCTGGTCAGTTCGAGTATCTCGAGCGCGCGCAGGCGAGGCTCCGGATCGTGGTGCCGGTGACGCTGCTCGTGATCTTCGTGCTGCTCTATCTGACATTCCGGCGCGTCGACGAGGCGCTCCTCATCATGGCGACGCTGCCGTTCGCCGTCATCGGCGGGTTCTGGCTTATCTGGCTGCTGGGGCACGACGTTTCGATCGCGACCGGGGTGGGATTCATCGCGCTCGCGGGTGTGGCGGCCGAGTTCGGCGTCGTGATGCTCGTCTATCTGAAGCACGCCTGGGAGTCGCGCCTCGCGGCGGGCCGGCCGCCGACCGTGGAGCTCCTGGACGAAGCCGTCCGCGAGGGTCCCGTGCTCCGCGTGCGGCCGTTGGCCATGACAGTCTCCGTCATCATCGCGGGCCTCCTGCCGATCATGTGGAGCCACGGCACCGGCTCGGAGGTGATGCAACGCATCGCCGCGCCGATGGTCGGAGGGATGATCACGGCGCCGCTTTTGTCCTTGTTCGTGATACCGGTCGTTTACCGGTTGCTCAGGCGGCGCAAGATGAGCACCCAGTCAGGAGCGTCGCAATCATCATGACACCTCCCGTTCGCAAATTCGCGCTGACCGTCCATGTGACCGCGTCCATCGGCTGGGTCGGCGCGCTGGCCGTGTTCTTCACCCATGCGGTCGCGGGGCTCGCGAGCGACGACGAGCAGATCGTACGCGCGGTGACCCTCGCCATGGGCATCACCGCCTGGTTCGTGATCCTGCCGCTCGCCCTCGCTTCGTTCGCGACCGGTCTCATTCAGGCACTGGGAACCGCCTGGGGTCTGGTGCGGCACTACTGGGTTCTCTTCAAGCTCGTGCTGACCGCAGTCGCGACCATGGTACTGCTCATGAAGCTGGGGCCGATCAGCTACCTGGCTGAAGCTGCGGCGAAGTCCTCGTTTTCAGTCTCCGGTCTCATCGGTCTGCGGACATCGGTCATGGCCCACGCCGGCGGTGGACTGCTCGTGCTGCTGACGATCGCCACGCTCGCCGTCTACAAGCCGCGGGGCCTGACGCCGCACGGGACGCGAATGGAGCGGGAGAGAGGTAACGCGGGCGGATCTACTGCGATTATGGCGACAGGCTCGCCACGCTGGGCAAGAATCTTCGGCGCAGTCCTGGTGGTCCTGAT
Source organism: Steroidobacteraceae bacterium (assembly GCA_050738555.1). Lineage (GTDB taxonomy): Bacteria > Pseudomonadota > Gammaproteobacteria > Steroidobacterales > Steroidobacteraceae > SCUD01. The sequence continues at coordinate 6,393 of JBOHZO010000153.1, forward strand.
CCTCGCGGTCGCGGTCATGTCCCTTGTCGGCAGCCACGGCCCGGGTGCGCACGTGCCGTCTCACGGCTGACAAAGGCAGCGCCCTCGCTCACAGACCGTCCGCAAGTGATGTGGCCACGAACCGTTGGCTGCAGTTTCATGCTCGCCAGATGGTCCAGGCACCAACCAGTATGAACCCGACGCCCGCGATATAGCTTAGGTACTTGTGCTGGACATAGTGCGAAACCGCCGCACTTGCAAGAACGCTGATCGCTGTCGCCGCGACCAATGCCAGAGAGGCTGCAAAAAACACGGTGACGAGGCGCGACTCGGCACAGCCGTGACGTACGGTCCCCTACGGTTTTTTGGCGTGCGACGACCAGTGGATGTGAACGATCTTCCAGCCCGCGTCGGTGTGCCGCAACACCATGGTTTCGGTGCTCGCGATCGTCATGGGCTTGCCGTCCTGCTCCGTGTGGAGCTCGCTCTCGCTCGCCACCCAGGCGAGGTCTCCCGAGGCCCGCGCCGTGCGCCGGCCTAGCGTATGCCGGGCGCCTTTCAGGAATTCCGCGTCGTGCTTTGCATGACCTCCCAGATATTCCGCTGCCGAGTGCTCCGCGCCGCCGCTCTCCAAGATAACGACGTCCGGATCCAGCTCCGCCGCCGCCTTGTCGAGATCGCCCGCCGACAGCGCGGCGAAGAACCGGTCCACGGTCGCCACGGCGGCCTTTGCCGGCTCCGCCACGTCGAGGTTCGCTGCGTCCGCCGCGTGTTGCTGCGGCGGGTGCGCCAGTCCCGCGCCTGCGATAAGCCCTGCTGAGCCGACCAACGATGCCAATAGCTTCTTCATGATCGGGGCTCCTTTCGTCGCATTCGCAAAACCGTCTCAGTGGCCGCCGTGAGCGCCGGCTTCTGCGTAGAGCAATAGCTCCCAGGCGAACACGACGCCGAGACCCGCGAGCATCAGGGGAATCACGAGCAGGAGCAGCGTGTTTTGTGACTTGCGGCGGATGCGCGCCCACTCGATCGCCCCCGCCGCCGCGACGAAGAGCCCCTGCCACACGTGCTGACGACCTTCCGCGCCGAAGTCACCGCCGTGAAACAGCCACGGATCGGCAAACAGGAGCGCGCCGAGAAACAGGAGCGCGCAGGCGGGCAGATAGTCCCAGCGCGCACCCAACACCGCGAGCTCGCGCAGCAGCATGACGGCGGCGAACGCCAACACGAGCGCGCCGAAAATCTTGTGCACGAGAACCGGATCAATGAGCATGCGGTTGATCCGGATCATGCGAATGGGGCTTCAACTCGTCGCCGTGCGCGTGTCCCGGCTCCTCGGCGCCGTGCGCATGCCTAGCGCCGCGCCCGCGAGCCACGAGCTCCTCGTACTGTGAGGCCGACAGCTCCGGCAGCTTGCGCACCAACGCGACCGTGCCCCAGATGCTCTCATCGTCGTGCGTCACGCCCCAGGCCGGCATGCCGGTCATTTTCAGACCGTGCTTGATGATCCAGAAGGTTTCTGCCGGCGCGCGATGGCCGGCGTGCTCGGCGAGATTCGGGGGCCTGGGATAGAGACCCGCGCGCGTCTCCGTGTCCTTCATGCCGGGCGCGAGATGACAGTCCGTGCACATCTCCGCGTAGTGCTCGGCGCCCATCGCGAGCAACTCCGGATCCTCGAGCGCGGGCGGGGCTCCGACCTCGCGTGCCCGCGCGGCAATCGCGCGATCGCGAGTGGATTCGATGAGGCGCAATGTGATGTCCCAGTGCGGGTCGTCCGCCGCCACGTTGAAGACGCCCGAGTACACGAAGCCGAGGCCGGCCGCGAGCACGACCGCGAGGACGATCAGGATCACTTTCAGCGCTTTCATGCCTTGTTCCCCCGATGATCTGCATGATCCATCTTCGAGTGATCCATTGACACTTCCTCACCCGGCGGCGGAGGATTGAGCCCCACGGCGAGCTCCGACTTCTCGACGCCGGGTGCGAGATGGCATCCTGTGCACATCGCGTCGTAGTTGCCGGCGCCCTGGCGGATCTGCGCGTCATCGTCGAGGTCTGGCACCTCGATGCCGGTCGCGCGCTGCCCGATCGAGTGCTCGCGCGCCGTTTCGAACAATTGGCGGGTGAGCGGCCAGTGCGGAACGTCGGCGGCGACGTCGTAGGCGCCGGACCACAGGTAGATCCCCGCGCCCACGATCAGCGCGGCTGCGATGCCCGCCACGAGAAGGACGAGTCTCATCCATGCGGAGTTTGTCGTACCAGACCGCCGTGAGACAATGAGTACATGCCTTCCGAGCGGGATTTCGTGCTGCACAGTTGGTGCGTGCCGGGCGACTGGAACGCCCCCACGGTCGTCGGCGGCCGCGGCGCGAAGCTGATCCTCGAGGACGGTCGCGAGCTCCTCGACATGTCGAGCCTCGTCG
>JBOHZO010000154.1:0-21154 GCA_050738555.1 Steroidobacteraceae bacterium
CGCTCGTCGAAGGCTGCACCGTCAGCACCAAGCACGGCATGGTCAAGACTGACCACGTGCTCTTCATCGCTTCCGGCGCGTTTCACATGGCGAAGCCTTCGGATCTCATTCCGGAGCTCCAGGGCCGCCTGCCGATTCGTGTCGAGCTCGATGCGCTTTCTGTCGGGGACTTCGAGCGGATCCTGACCGAGCCCGATGCCTCGCTCTGCACGCAGTACACCGCGCTGCTCGCGACCGAGGGAGTCAGCGTGACGTTCCAGCCGGACGGCATCCGCCGTATCGCCGAGATCGCCTCGTCGGTCAACGAGCGCACCGAGAATATCGGCGCGCGACGGCTGTACACGGTCATGGAGCGCCTGCTCGAGCAGGCGTCCTTCGAAGCCGCGGACCGGAACGGCACGGTGATCGAGGTCGACGCCGCGTTCGTGGACCGTCATCTCGCGGAACTCGCGAAAAACGAAGACCTCTCGCGCTACATCCTCTGATGCAGGCCCCCACCGGCATCACGGTCAAGACGAAGTCGCGGGTCGTCGAAGTCACCTGGCCGGACGGCACGCAGTACGCGCTGCCGTTCGAGTACCTGCGCGTGTACTCGCCATCCGCAGAGGTGCGCGGCCACGGCGGCGGCGAAGGCAAGCTCGAGCTCGCCAAGGAATCGGTGCAGATCACGCGGGTGGAGCCAGTCGGCGTCTATGCCGTGCGGCTCCACTTCGACGACGGGCATAACACGGGGCTCTACAGTTGGGACTACCTCCGCGAGCTCGGCGAGCAATTCGACAGAAAGTGGGCCCGCTACCTGGAGCGCTGCGAGAAGCTTGGCTACGAGCGCAAGCCCCCTGCCTGACGGCCCATGGCCTCCAGCCTGCTCCTGCTGCTCGACGATATCGCCACGATCCTCGACGACGTTTCGGTGATGACCAAGGTCGCCGCGAAAAAAACTGCCGGCGTGCTCGGCGACGATCTGGCCCTCAACGCGGAACAGGTCAGCGGAGTGCGCGCCGACCGCGAGCTGCCCGTCGTGTGGGCAGTCGCGAAAGGATCGGTGCGCAACAAGGTGATCCTCGTGCCGGCCGCGCTCGCGATCAGCGCGGTCCTGCCGTGGGCGGTCACACCGTTGCTGATGATTGGCGGCCTGTACCTGTGCTTTGAAGGCTTCGAAAAGATAGCCCACAAATTCCTGCACACGAAGGCAGAGGACGACGCGCGCCACGCCGTGCATGTCGCCGCCCTGGCGCGGCCAGACAACGAACGGCTTGCGATCGAAAACGACAAGATCAAAGGTGCGATCCGCACCGACTTCATCCTGTCCGCCGAGATCATCGTCATCGCACTGGGCACGGTGGCCGATCGCGAGTTTGCAGTGCAGGTCGGCGTGCTCATCGGCATCGCCGCGCTGATGACAGTCGGCGTCTATGGGCTCGTTGCCGGCATCGTCAAGCTCGATGACGCGGGCCTGCGCATGAGCCGCATGGCGAACGCGGCGTTTGCGGCACTGGGCCGCGGCATCCTGAGCGCGGCGCCGTGGCTGATGAAAACACTGTCGGTTGCCGGCACGGCGGCGATGTTCCTGGTCGGTGGCGGCATCCTCACGCACGGAGTTCACGCCGTCGGGGAATGGGTCGACCATGCGGCCATTGATGCCGCGGAGATCCCTAGCGCAGGCGTCGTGCTTGGCGCGCTGACGCGGATGCTGGCCAACGCCGTCGCGGGCATTGCCGCCGGCGGTGTAGCCGTACTTGTCGTCAGCCTGTTCCGGCGCGGCGCGGGCCGCAAGCCCCGCGCCTGACCGGCACGGCGGCGGCGTATCATGGTGCCCCACAAGAGGGCCGCCATGAACTGCGAGGTCCCTGCCGGGGAGGTCACCCAGCTCCTGTTGCGCTGGCGCGCGGGCGACGAAACCGCGCTCGATTCGCTGATGCCCTTGGTTTATGACGAGCTGCGATCGCTCGCGCGGCGCCACCTCAGCCGCGAGCGGGGCGCACATACGCTCCAGCGTACAGCGCTCGTTCACGAAGCTTTCCTGCGGATGGTCGACCAGACCCAGACCGACTGGAAGAGCCGCAGCCAGTTCCTGGCCGTCGCCTCGCAGATGATGCGACGAATCCTCGTGGATCACGCGCGCAGGCGCTCGACCGCGAAGCGCGGCGGCGGAGCGCAACGCGTCGACTTCGATGCAGTTCTCGCGACTGAAGGGGATGATGACGGTCGGCTGCAGGCCGACACCGCGATTCCGTCGTCGGCGGGAGACGACGAGCTTGATTTCGAGGCGGTCCATCAGGCACTCGAACGGCTCGAGCGCCTCGATCCGGACCAGGGCAAGCTGGTGGAGCTCCGGTTCTTCGGCGGCCTCAGCATTCAGGACGCGTCCGGGATCATGGGCATCTCGCCAGCCACCGCCAAGCGTGAATGGGCGATCGCACGCGCCTGGCTGCAGCGCGAGCTCACCGCGGGGGTTCGACCGTGACGCCCGAACGCTGGCAGCGGGTGAAGGAAGTGTTTTCCTCGGCTAGCGCCCTGGCGGAAGCTGAGCGCGAGGCATTCCTGGACGGCGCCTGCGACGGCGATGCGGCGCTGCGCGCTGAGGTGCGCTCGCTGCTCGACGCTCATGCCATTCAAGAGGCCATCGTGGACCGGCCCGCCGCCGCCTTCGTGGCGAGCGACCCCGGATGGGTCGGGAAGGACCCGTGGATCGGCCGGCGGATCGGGCAGTATGAGCTCGTCTCGCTCATCGGTCACGGCGGAATGGGCGATGTCTATCGCGCACTGCGCGTCGATGCGGAGTACGAGAAGGAAGTCGCGATCAAGCTGGTGCCCGGCGGATTCCACGCATCGTACGTGCTCCAGCGGCTGCGCGCCGAGCGGCAAATCCTCGCAAACCTCGACCATCCGAACATTGCGCGCCTGATCGACGGCGGCGCGACCGAAGAAGGCTCGCCCTATCTGGTCATGGAACTGGTGGAGGGCGAACCACTCGACCAGTACGCGGCGAAACGCAACCTCTCGGTCCGTGGGCGGCTGGAACTGTTCCGCGACGTCTGCGCGGCCGTGAGCTATGCGCACCAACGGCTCGTCGTTCATCGCGACCTGAAGCCCGGAAACATTCTCGTGACGGCCAATGGCGCGGCGAAGCTGCTCGATTTCGGCATCGCGAAGCTGCTGCAGCCCCCCTCCCCTGGTGCCGCCGCGGCCGCGACGGTCACGGTGATGCACGCGCTCACGCCGGGCTACTCGAGCCCGGAACAGCTCCTCGGCAAGCCGATAACCACGGCGAGCGACGTCTATTCGCTCGGCGTCGTGCTCTACGTGTTGCTCACCGGCCGCAGTCCGTATCGCGGCACGCTCGACACCGCCGAGGACGCGATCCACGCGGTTTGCGAGACCGAGCCGGTCCGCCCGAGTGCTGCAGTCCGCGAGGCCTTGCCGTCGGGCACGGGATCGATCAACCGTGACCTCGACGCGATCATCCTGCGGGCGCTGCGCAAGGAGCCCGAGCGGCGATACGCGACGGTCGAAGAATTCTCAGACGATATCCGTCGTTATCTCGATCGGCGCCCCGTCGTGGCGCGCGGCGGCCAGATCGCTTACCGCGCCGGCAAGTTCGTCCGCAGAAACCGCGTGCGCGTAATCGAACTCGCGGCCGTCGCCGCGGTGTTACTGGCGACAGCCCTCATCGCGCCGCACATCAATCAACGGTTGAACCCGGCTCGTTCCGAGATCGTTTCGGTGGCCGTGCTGCCACTCGTCATTGCCGGCACCGACCCGCAGCAGGCGTACCTGTCCGACGGCCTGATGGAGAACGTCATCAACCGGCTGTCGCGAATCTCGCGCCTGAAAGTCATCGCCCGCGATTCCGTCCATCGGTACCGGGACAGGCCGATCGATCCACAACTGGTTGGAAAGGAGCTGCGCGTTCACGCGGTTTTCATGGGGCGCGTCACGCGCCGCGGCGAGCTGCTGTCGATCAGCGCCGAGCTCGTGGATGCGCGCGATCGAAGCCTTCTCTGGGGCGAGCGCTACGAGCGGCGGGTCAGCGAGATTCAGTCGCTGCAAAGGGAGCTGGCGCAGGATATCGCCGCCGGATTGCGGCTGCGGCTTTCCGGCGACCAGCGGCAGCCGCTCGACGAGCAGGATACCCATGACCCCGAGGCGTACGAACTGTATCTGAAGGGCCGCTACTTCTGGAACAAGCGGACCCCGAGTGGGCTGCACAGGAGCATCAATTACTTCGGACAGGCAGTCCAGAAGGACCCACAGTTCGCGCGCGCCTACGCAGGGCTCGCCGATTCGTACGGCCTCCTGACGGAATACCAGGTGCTGCCCGCGAAAGAGACGTATGCAGACGCGAAGGCCGCTGCGCTGCGCGCGATCGAGCTCGATCCCGACCTGGCGCAAGCCCGCGCATCCCTTGCCTACGTCAAGCACTTCTACGAGTGGGACTCGAAGGGCGCCGAGGCGGAGTTCAAGCGCGCGCTCGAGATCAATCCGCGCTATGCAACCGCACACCAGTGGTATGCCGAATTCCTGGCGGCCATGGGTCGAGGCCGGGAAGCGCTGGCTGGGATCCAACGCGCGCGTAAGATCGATCCCCTGTCGCTCATCGTCAATTCCGTCGAAGCACACGTCCTGTACATGGCTCGCCAGTACGATCGGGCCATCGAGGCGTCGCTCCGGGTCATCGACCTGGACCCGAACTTCCCCGAAGCCTACGGGTATCTCGGGCGCTCGTACGAACAGACCGGCGCATACCGGCAGGCGATTGCCGCCCGACAGACTCGCAGGAAATTTCTCGGGCTGCCCGCAGATGTAACGCCCGCCCTTGCCGCCGCCGCGTCGGCCACGAACCCCGCCGATTACTGGCGCAACCGGCTGGAGCAGCAGCTCGAGGAGTCGAAGACTGAGAAGCTCCTGCCGTTCGATCTGGCGATCATGCTGGCGCAAACAGGCGACCACGGCCAAGCGCTCGATTGGCTGGAGAAAGCCTGCAACGACCACGAGTTCCTGATGGTGTACGTAAGGGTCATCCCGACCCTCGATCCGCTCCGATCCGATCCGCGGTTCCAGGCATTGCTCCGGCGCCGCTGCGGCGTTACCGGCTGAGCCACTTCGTCCACGCTCTGCGCGCTAGCTCAATAGGGAGGCGCTTCCTGCAGCCTAGTGAGCATATCCATGAACCGAACATTGCGAGCGGTCTTGTCATTTGTCCTTGCTGGCGCGGCTTCTGCCGCTGCGTCCGGTGCTGAGCCCCCATCCGCAACGATCGTCGCGATCGAAGGACACATCGTCACGATCGCGGATGCCGCGGGCCAAAAGAAGCACCTCGAGGTCGTGGACGCGAAGGGCCTCGCCCCAGGCAGCAGGATTTCCTGGTGCGAGGATGACTGTCGCGTGCTCAGGACGGCGGACCGCTCGATTCAGGTGCGACGCGTGCTCGAGGCGAAGCCTTAGCGCGTCATGCGCGCGCCGGGCTCGTCGGTATTGCGCGTCTCGACACCAAGTCAGAGACGTCTGATCGTATCCCGGCCCTGGCCGACTCTGGATTGAGCCAGTTGAGCCTCTGTTTGCGCGCTAGTTCACAGGGAGCACTCGGTTCGCGGTCCCGGCGGGACTCACGACTGTTCCCTCGAACAGGAGAGCGACCATGGCACGGCAGTCCGTTTTTCTATCGGCATTCGGTTTGGCGGCGCTGGTCGCATTCGGGGCGCACGCGCAAGTCCCTGCGCCGACCGTCAAGGTCGGCATCGTGCTGCCCAAGGCGCAGCTCGGTCAGGGCAATTCCGGGCAGGACGTCGGTGAACCGGTACGCCAGCTCATCATGAGCTACATGGCCGGGCCGGTGCTGGAGCTCGTCCCGTTGCAGGCCCGCATCCAGGCACAGATCGAGGCCGAGGCACAGGCGCAGAACTGCACGCACCTCCTTTACACGAGCGTCGAGCAGAAGAAGGCGAGCAAGGGCATGGGCAAGATGTTCGGCATGCTGGCACCGGCCGCCAGCATGCTTCCGGGAATCGGTGGCATGGCGGGCTCGAGCGGGGCAATGGTCGCCGCGGCCGCGACGCAGGTGGCGGCGCAGGCGGCGATGCAGTCCGCGCAGGAAGATGCGATAGCGAGTCTCACGCAGGCGCAGGCGGGAAGCGTCAAGGCACGTGACGAGATCACGCTGAGCTACCAGCTCGTGACGATTGGCGGCTCCAAGCCGCCGCTCGAGGAGACGCTCAAGTCCAAGGCCGAGAGCGACGGCGAAAACCTGCTCGGGCCGCTCGCCGAGCAGGTCGCGACGAAGGCCGTCACGGCGGCGCTCGCGCCCTAAGTGACGCGAGACGTGCGCCGGCTGGTCCTGCTTGCGCTCGCGCTGAACATGGCGCCGGCGTTTGCCGCTACCACGGTCGAGAACGGCTATGAGGTCACGAGACGCCAGACCGTACAGCAGGCACCCCACGGCTGGGTGGGCAGGAAGACGACCGACCGCGAGACGCGCGTCGGCAATGTTCCCGATGAGACTTGGGGCAATTCGACGGAGTTCGTGATGACGATCGGCGGCTGGGCCAGGAAATGCCCGACCGCCGAGGGCATAGTCGAGGGCACGTTCGAGTACGTGATCACGAAGGACGACGTCATCGTCGACGGATCCGGAACGAGGCGCACGCACTACAGCCACCGGCTAATGGCCACGTTGAAGGGCCAGGTCGGCGACGACGCGCGTCTTCAGTATGTCGAAATCGAAGGCGAGTTCACGCGCCAGCAGGACGGCACGACTACTGAGCGAAGAGCCTTGCCGACCTCGCCGCCGATGCGCTTCACACCCGGTCCTGTTGGCGAGCCCGATTACGAGGCGATGAGGCGCACGGTCGAGGTGACGGGGGATCTCTCGATCGCAACCGCCATGTTGATGGCAGGCATTGATTACAAGAATGCGGAGCTCGAATGGGTAAAGCCGAACGTTTGCGTCGAGTTCTCGTTCGATCCGCCGACCGATACTCGCGCGCTGGGAGCCAACCAGTCCGCGGACGTGCGCGCCGATATCCAAACCAGGGGCGAGCAGAAGGCGTTGGTGTCGCGGTGGGGGCGCTTTGCTGCCGGTGCGATCAATGGCATTGGCAGCATCGCACCGCGTGAAAGCGAATCTCCCACGGATTCACCCCATACCATCCGCTATTCGGCATCCGCACAGCCCAAGAGAGGGCACGGTTTCGAGATCACGGCCCTGACCCGTGCGGGTGTCGCGGCTGACAGCAGGTGGCGGATCATCGAGAACGACGAATACGAGCTGCGCCTCGAATCCACGATCATCTCGCGCGATCCGTTGCAGGCGGCGCAGTCAAGCGCGCATGGCAGCGTGCGGCTCACTGCCTCGACCAAGCCCTACAAGCTGAAGCCGGACGGCAAGCTTTATCGCCTTTACGACGGCACAGGCGACATCTCATTCCAGACCCGGTCGCTTCGCACTGATCCCTGCGACCCGCTGATCCAGGGCTCGGGCAAGAGCCCGCTCAAGGTCGTCGACACCTGGATCGTGATCTCGCCGCCGCAGGTTCAGGATAGCGCCCAGGTCCCTGGCAAGGCCGACATCGTGCTGGCGTACAGCCTCTCGACGGGCGGCGGCGAAACTGAAACGAGCACCGCCTATGAGAACTACGTGTGCGTGCCGGGCAGAGTCCACCCGAATTGGTTCTGGTGGGGATCCTTCATGCTCGGGCGCGAGGCCGAAGGCGATATCAATTTCCTGAAGAACTGGGAATACGTCGGCCAGGGCGACGTGGTTGCGCGCAAGGTCTTGACCGGCAGCTGCGGCGGAGAATGCGACGAGGAGAAGTCGGTCTTCACGCTGCGCAAGGTTGAGATGCGCTGAGGCCTGCCATACATGACCGGAGGCACTCACATCGCACCGATTGCGATTCTCGGCGCCCTCAGCCTCGCGGCGCCGCAGTCGGTGGCCCAATCCTGGTTTCAGCCGTGGCTGGGAATCGACGCCGACATGACCGCGGCCCAGTGCACCCAGCCGGTCGGCGGACGCTGTGCGTTGGTTTGTCCTGCAAGCGACGGTCAGCGAGGCAACGTCGAAGGGACGGACATCTACAGCAACTATTCATCCGTCTGTGCCGCGGCCATCCACGCAAGCGTCCTGGCGCCGGGACAGGCCGGCGCGGTGGTGATCGTCATTGGCGCGGGCGAGAAGTCGTACCGCGGATCCGTGCGGAACCGCATCACGAGCCACGATCGCGGGCCACGCGCGGGCTCCTTCACCTTCGCGACGGACGGCGCGCCGGGGACCATCAGCTGGCAGACCGCGTGGAGCCGCATCCCTGCCAGTTTCACGGACCGCGTCACCGTCACCTGTCCGGAGGGCGGCGATCCGTCAGGCAAGGCCTGGGGCACGGATGTTTATACGGTCGATTCATCGATCTGTGTTGCGGCAGTGCACACCGGCGTGATTACGGCAAAGGGCGGCGCGGTCACGGTGCAGCGTGCGCAGGGTCTCAAGCAATACACGGGAAGCGAACGTTTTGGCATTGCGTCACGAGGCGCAGGCGCGAATGCGGATGCGTTCGCGGTTACAGGGGTAACGGAGTCAACTTCCGGTCGCCGTGCGGGCAGTTCCGTCTCCGCTGTCGCACCGCGTACGATTCAGCTCGCAGGATTCACGGCGGCCGGCCATGCTTCCGGCGGCGCGGCGAGAGTTGCCCCGCGAACGATCCAATTAGCCGGCTTTACGGCATCCGGCTCGTCACCGCCGGGCCGCGCTTCGAACGTCGCGCCGAGGACCATCACGACCGGCGGATGGACAGCCAGCGGGTCCGGCACTACGCCTTGAGGAGGCTTCCATGAGTTTGCGAATACGTGCCATTGCCTTCGCGCCCTGCGTGGCGGCGCTTCTGGCAGCGGGGACTGCGGCCGGTCAGACACAATCTGCGGCTGACGTGACATTCGTCGTGCCGGTCAATCTCACGAATCTGGCCGGCGACATTACAAAGGTGCGCGTCAAGTGCAGCATTCATAGCGCCAACCTGGCGGGTCCAGGCAAGGGCGGCTGGTCCGGCGAATCGAGCGAGATCACCGTCTCGGCAGGGCAAGTCGCGACGACGGCCAACGTAACCGTGGCCATTCCTGCGAACGCGCTTGACCTCAGCATTCCGACGAGGTCTGCTAATTACGATTGCCATCTTTGGGGACTGAGTGCGGTTCAGGGTTGGGCCGAGTTCTACAGGCAACCCGGCACCACCTCCACGGCCGGCTCGTTCACACTCACGCCACCCGTCCATTTCATTACAGGCTCGTTCCAGTGGTAACGACCGACGGCATGGACTGAAAACTGGAGAGTCAACATGAAACGCCTGCTCGTCCTGATTCTCGCCGGAGTTGCAAGCGCTGCCACTGCCCAGGAAGGCAACCCCGGGGCGATGCCGGATCCAACGCAGGATCCCATGCTCGCCGCCATGCTGGCCGAGGCCGCGAAGCCGGGAGATGACGCGCTCACCTGCGATCAGCTCCAGGCCGAGCTCGGCGCGATGGGGACCGATCCGCAGGTGCAGGCCGTCATGCAGGAGCAGGGCGCCTATGCCCAGGAGCAGATGGCGAAGATGCAGGGGGCCCAGCAGCAGGCCGAGGCCGCGCAAAGTAGTCGGCCGCCCATCGCCGGCCAGATGTTCATGGGCTTTCTCAGCTCGTTCATTCCGCCGAATCCGGTGACGGGTTATGCGCAGCAGGCGGCGGCCGCGGCGCAGAATGCCAAGGCGACGGCAGAAGCCCAGAAGAACCAGCAAGACATGATGGACAACATGCAGAAAGTCATGGGCATCATGCCGCAGCTGATGCGGGGCGCCCACGTCGCCCAGCTCGCCCAGGCGAAAGGCTGCGATTTCATGGCAGGGGAGCCGCCCGCGCAGTGACGAGAATTCGTAACGACGGAGCGATCGCGTGCCTCCCGTGAGGCGCCTCGCAGCATTCGCGCTGGCCGTCGCCATCAGTGGCGACGTCGCTGCCCATGCTCAGCAAGGCAGCTCGACCGACGACGGTTATGTTGTCACAAGACCGCCGCAGGTCGTGACACCGGCGCCCGCAGGCTGGGTGGGCCGCAAAACGACGGATCGTGAGAAGCGGGTTCGCGGAAACCCGCCCGATACGGACGGACATTCTTATGAGTTCGAGATGACCCTGGGCGGATTCGCGCGGAAGTGCCCGTCCGCGGCTGGCAAGGTCCCGGGCAATTTCGAGTACACGTTGACCGCCGATGAGGTCATCACGGAGGACGGCGAGACACGACGGATTCATTACGTCAAGCGCGTCATCACGACGAAGCTCGAGGGTCAGGTCAAGGATGACGCGATGCTCGACTACATCGACATCGAGGCCGACTACGTCAGCGAGCGCACCGGCTCGCCCACGGAGCGTGTGCCCGTCCGCGAAAGGTTCAGGCCCGGTCAATACGGCGAGCCGGACATGGCGGCGTTGGAACGCGCGGTGCGGGTGACGGGCGACGTGGCGATCGCCGCGGTCATGTGGGGTTCAGCGCAGGCGTTTCTGGACGCCCAGCGCGAATGGATGAAGAAAAACGAGTGCGTCGAGTTCATCTTTGACCCGGCGACCGAGACCGTCATGCTCGGGCCCGGGGAAGTGGCGCAGGTCCGCTCCGAGCTGCGGACGAAAATCGACCCGGCCACCGTTCCGCTGGGGAAATTCCGGGCGAGCGCGCTGGAAGGCATCGGCCGCGTCACGCCGAGTGAAGGCGACACCGTGGAGGAATCTCCGGCCAGCTTCACGTATACCGCCTCCGCGACACCCAAGCGAGGGCATGGGTTCGGCGTCTCTGCCATGTCGCGCGCCGGCTATGCGGAGGCGGCGTGGCAGATCGACGAACAGGCGAGATTCGAAGGTACGTTCACACAAACCCAGACGACGGCAATTGCCGGTGCTGGTTTTGGCATCGTCGCGACAATGGATTACAAGACCGACGGCCGGCTCGTCTGGACGGCTGAACCCGACTCTGCGAGAGCGCATACGTTCGGCGAGGTCGCGTCCAAGTTCTACGTTCCTACGGACGGGGAAATCACCGTCAAGATCGATTCCGAAGGCAAGAGCATGGCGGGCAGCTGCGTATACGAAGGTTCCGAGAACTTTGCCATCAAGAGCCTCCCGCCGGCCGCTTTGAAGCTTCTGCTGCTCGAAGTCGCCGCGGACGGGCGCTATCGCATCATGCTCCGCATGAACGACGAGTTCCTCGAGTTCCAGGCAACGCAAATCTGCTCCGTTCAGGCCGCACCCGGCTTTCCCATCGCCATGCCGGGCGGAGGGCGCGGGACAGCGATCATCAATGACGCGGGAATCGTGATCGGCAGGCAGGAGGGTACCGTCGTCGACGAAACTGTCGCCGGCCGGACGGCGGCACCGATTGTCTTCGGTCCCATTTCCGTCACGGGCGAGTGGCGATTCAAGAAGATCTCGCAGGCGCGGCCATAACGGGAAACTACAGGCGATTGTTCCGGCGAGTCGAGGGCCACTTCGCACACTCGTTGACCTATGGTCGGCCAAGTCTCGCCGCCGATCAGGCGCGGGCCGAGGGAGATCACCGGCAGCTGGTCTTTCGCGAAGCTGAGGCCAAGGCCTTAGAATCTGGCGGTCATGAAGACCGTCGACTTCGGCTACGAGAAGGTCCCCCCCGCGGAGAAGACCGCGCGTGTGCGCGGCGTGTTCGATTCCGTCGCCGGCAAATACGACCTGATGAACGACCTGATGTCCGGTGGCCTGCATCGGCTGTGGAAGCGGTTTGCGCTCGGACAGACGGGACTCAGACGCGGACAGCGCGCACTCGATGTCGCCTCGGGCACCGGCGATCTCGGCGCCGGCCTCGCGCGGCAGGTAGGACCGTCGGGGCTCGCCGTCCTAACCGACATCAATCGCGAGATGCTCTCGCGCGGCCGCGACCGCCTGATCGATCGCGGATTCGGCTCGCAGGTCGCGTTTGCGATCGCGAATGCGGAGTCTCTGCCCTTCCCCGATCGTAGTTTCGATTGCGTGACGATCGGCTTCGGCCTGCGGAATGTCGCCGACAAGCCGGCGGCGCTTGCGTCGATGCAGCGCGTGTTGCGGCCCGGCGGCCGCTTGCTCGTGCTTGAGTTCTCGAAGCCGCGACCCGAGATGCGGGCGATCTACGATACGTACTCCTTCCAGGTGCTGCCGCGGCTCGGCGCAATCGTCGCGGGCGACGAGGCGAGCTACCGCTACCTCGCCGAGTCCATCCGCATGCATCCCGACCAGCCGACGCTCGCTGCGATGATCCGCGAGGCGGGGTTCGACGATTGCCGCTGGCACAACCTCGCCGGCGGAATCGTCGCGCTTCACATTGGCTGCGTGTACTGAGTCGCGCATGCCGCCGGATCTGTTGCGTCCGCTCGAAAAATTCCTGAACCGCCACATCGCGGCGTCCAGCCGTGCGCGCGGGTTGCTGGCCGAGCTTTCCGGGCGTTCCATGGAACTGCGCTTCGCTGCGACGCCGCTTCGCGTGCGGCTTTCCGCGAATGCCGACGGCATCGCAATCCGGCCCGCGGGTGATGAGACTTCCGATGCGGTGATCGAAGACACGCCAATTTCGTTTCTCCGCATCGCGACCGGCGATGCCATGCGATCGATTCGCGCGGGCGGAGCGGCGCTCCACGGCGACGCCGAGATTGCGGAGGGATTCCGCAAGCTCCTTGCCGCCGCCCGGCCGGACCTCGAAGAGGAACTTTCCCGGTTCACGGGCGACGTGGCGGCCCATTATCTCGCGGGCTTCGCGCGCGATGCCTTCGAGTTCGGCCAGCGCGCGCGCGATACTTTCGCGCGGAACATCGCCGAGTACCTGACCGAGGAAAGCCACGACCTGCCGACCCGCATCGAAGTCGAGGAATTCCTTGCGGGGGTGGATCAGCTGCGCGAAGCCGTGGATCGGTTCGAGACGCGCCTCGCGGCTGCCGAACGAAGCCGGTCCCGCCCGTGATCTCGATGCGCGTCGCCGGCCGGCTGCTGACCATCCATCGGACGCTGGTCCGATACGGTCTCGACGACTTCGTGCGCGCAACACACCTCTATCGCCCGCTGCGCTTCGTGTTCTGGCTGTCGCCGTGGACGTGGTTCACGCGCCGGCGCGGCTCCCGCGGCGAGCGCCTCCGGCGCGCGCTCGAGGATCTCGGGCCGGTGTTCGTGAAGTTCGGCCAGGTGGTGTCGACGCGGCGCGACCTGCTGCCGACGGATATCGCCGATGAGCTCGCCATGCTCCAGGACCAGGTGCCGCCCTTCCCCGGCGATGCCGCGAAGGCCCGCATCGAGGAGGCGCTCGGGCGACCGGTCGACTCGCTCTTCCGCGAGTTCGAGGTCGAACCGCTGGCTGCCGCGTCGATCGCACAGGTGCATGTGGCGAAGCTTCACGACGGACGCGAGGTCGTCGTCAAGGTGCTGCGCCCAGGCATGCGCGCCGTCATCGGCCGCGATCTCGAGGTGCTGCACGCGCTCGCCGCGCTGGCCGAGGATTACTGGCCGGACTCGCGCCGATTCCGGCCGCGCGAAGTCGTCGCCGAATACGAGACGACGATCCTCAACGAGCTCGATCTGATGCGCGAGGCGGGAAACGCCTCGCAGCTCAAGCGCAACTTCGCCGGCAGTCCGATGCTGCACGTTCCGGAAGTCCACTGGGACCTGTGTCGCCGTGAAGTCATGGTCATGGAACGCATCCACGGCGTGCCGATTTCCGACGTCGAGCGCCTGCGGAAGGCTGGCGCCGACATCGCCAGGCTTGCAGACAACGGCGTGACGATCTTCTTCACCCAGGTGTTCCGCCACAATTTCTTCCACGCCGACATGCACCCCGGCAACATCTTCGTGGACGTGAGCGATCCGGCGAATCCACGTTACGCCGCGGTCGATTTCGGGATCGTCGGCACGCTCGATCCTCGCGACCAGCTCTATCTCGCCGGCAATTTCCTTGCGTTCTTCGAGCGCGACTACCGCAAGGTCGCGGTGCTGCACGTCGAAAGCGGCTGGGTTCCGGCCGGCACGCGCGTAGACGAACTCGAGTCTGCCGTCCGGACGGTCTGCGAGCCGATATTCGACAAGCCGCTCAAGGACATTTCCTTCGGCGTCGTGCTGCTGCATCTCTTCGAGATCGCGCGCCGCTTCGAGATGCAGGTCCAGCCGCAACTCATTCTGCTGCAGAAGACGCTGCTGAACATCGAGGGACTCGGCCGCCAGCTCTATCCGGAGCTCGACCTCTGGAAGACGGCGTTGCCGATCCTGCGCGAATGGATGCAGGAGCGCAGCGGCCCGCGCGCGGTGTTCGGAAGCCTCCGCGACCACTGGCCCGACATCGCCGAGGCGATCAAGGTGCTGCCGGTCATCGCGCGCCGCGCGATCCGCCGCGCCTACGACGACGAGCTGATCGTGCGCACCGAATCCACCTCGCTGGAAGCCCTGCGGGTGCAAATGCGCAAGGCCCGCAGCCGCAGCGACGCGATCCTCGCCGCCGCCGTAATCTTTCTCGGCGGCATCATCTGGCTCGCGCTCGCGACCCAACCGGTGTGGATCGGTTGGGTGCTGGCCGGCGGCGGCTTGATCTGGCTCCTCAGTCGGCTCCAGCGCTGATTCTCGAAAGGGGACGTTCACTTTTAAAGGTGAACGTCCCCTTTAGAGCGCCTGCCGCGGCTCGATCCAGGTCGCGATTGCGCGGCCGCAGAGTTCGCCGAAGCCGTCGAAGATCGCCGTGCCGGTGTAGTGTTTGCGGCCGTCGTGACCGAGCGGCCACCCGATGACGACGCAGGGTGCATCGACGTGAACGCAGCGATCGATGCGGGCGGCGTACTGGCCGAGCAGCGCGCCGCGCGCGGCGGCACCGGACGCGAAAAAGCCGGGGCAGTCGAGCGCTGCCCACATGAATTCCGGCCGCACCTTGCCGTCCGCGTCGGCGAGCGTACGACTCGGCAGCCAGGCTGCCGCGCAAAGATCCATTCCCTCGATCGGTGAGGCGAAAATGCGCATGCCGTCGCCGCGCGCGCGCTCGGGCCCGCAGACGAAGCAGCCAGGATAGGTGTGGTTGCGAAACCCCTCGTAGCCGCTCACCGCCGCGAGCGCCCGCGAGTACGTGGGCGGCTTAGGCACGGCGAGCTCGAAGGTCTTCGGCGCGGCGCTCGCCACCTGTTCTTCGCCGTCCATCAGGAGCAGCCCGGACGTCTCAGGGTCGTCGCGAATTTCGAGCGGCTTCTCGAGCGGCGGCGGCCGCATCAGCCGCACTTCGACCGGTTTCACCGTGGCCGCGGCCAGCATGCCGCAGGTATAACCGCCGTTGCCCGATGCCGGCGGGCCGCGGAACCGGCGTCCGATTACGAGCAGGCGATTCGCGGTCATCCCGCGGCATCGTAGCCGATCGGGGGTGGATGCGGGCGCGGTCGGAAGCTAAGCTGACCGCTCATCCACGCGACTCATGGAAATCCGACATGAAAGCCGCCGTCCTTTGCGTTGCTCTTTCTGCGCTTGCCGCTGCCGCCGGCGCGGCCGAATCGGGCGACGGCATCCGCCAGTTTCTTGCGAAGCGCGAAATGCGCGACGCCGAAATCGCCCGCTCGATCTGGGACTGGGCGGAAGTCGGCTACCAGGAAGTGCGGAGCACCGCGCTGCTGCAGGAGGAATTGAAGCGCGCGGGTTTCAAGGTCGAAGCCGGTGTCGCCGGCATCCCGACGGCGTTCGTCGCAACCGCGGGCAGCGGCAAGCCGGTCATCGGCGTTCTCGCCGAGTTCGACGCGCTTCCCGGCATCAACCAGGACGCTGTGCCGGACCGCAAGCCGATCGACGGCAAGCATTCGGGCCATGCCTGCGGGCATCACATTTTCGGAACCGCCTCGGTCTCCGCGGCGATCGCGCTCGCCGACTGGCTCAAGACGAGCGGCACCGCCGGCACGATCCGCGTCTATGGCACGCCGGCCGAGGAAGGCGGCGCCGGCAAGGTATACATGGTGCGCGCCGGCCTCTTCAACGACGCCGACGTCGTGATGCACTGGCATCCCTCCGACGTCAATTTTGCCGGCCTCGACCGCTCGCTCGCGAACAAGACCGCAAAATTCCGCTTCCACGGGGTCTCGGCCCATGCCTCGGGCGCGCCGGAGCGCGGGCGCTCGGCGCTCGATGCCCTCGAGGCCATGAATTACATGGCGAACCTCCTGCGAGAGCACGTGCCATCCGATGCCCGCTTGCATTACGTCATCACGAGCGGCGGCTCGGCGCCGAATGTCGTGCCCGACTTCGCGGAGTCCTATCACTACGTGCGCCACATCGATCCGCGCGTAGTGGAGGAGATCTTCGACCGGCTCGTCAAGACCGGTGAAGGCGCGGCGCTCGGCACCGGCACGCGCATGGAATACGAGATAATCGGCGGCGTCTACAACCTCCTCGCCAACGAGACGCTCGCGCGGGTGATGTACGAGAAGCTCAACGAAGTCGGCGGCGTCACCTACACGCCCGAGGAACAGGCGTTCGCGAAGACCCTCTACGGCAATCTCGACTCGCCCAACATGGTGCTCGGCACGGAAGCGAAGATCCAGGCCTTCGAATTCGAGCGCCCCGGGGTTGGATCGACCGACGTCGCCGACGTGAGCTGGACCGTCCCGACCGTGGGGCTTCGAACCGCGACCTGGGTGCCGGGCACGCCGGCGCATAGCTGGCAGGCAACAGCCGCGGGCGGCATGAGCATCGGCTTCAAGGGTATGAACGTCGCGTCGCAAACGCTCGCCCTCATGGGCCGCGAGTTGTTCACGCGTCCCGAGCTGATCGCGGAGGCGCGCGCCGAATTCGACGAGCGCCGCGGGCCGGATTTCAAGTACCGCGCCTTGCTCGGCGACCGTCAGCCGGCCCTCGACTACCGCCGCGGCGTACCGGGTGGCGGCGATGAATGAACACACGGCCGGTCGCGGCCGCCGGGCGGTTTGTCGTATGAAGTGCGCCGGCTGTCGCTCACCGGCTTAGAGTTGCCAGCGATGCCAGACCCGCTGGCCGGGAGATTGTCATGCGCCAGATCGCACTCACGCTCGCCTGTCTCCTGCTAGCCGCGCCGCCGCTCCAGGCCGCGGAGGTTCCGGCCCACATCGCGGCCGCGGTCGCCGCTCCCGAGCGCAGCGACAAGGATCGCGAGCGCGATGCGCGCGACAAGCCCGCCGAACTCATGGCCTTCACCGGCGTCGAGCCGGGCATGAAGGTCGCGGACGTGTTCGGCGGCGGCGGCTATTGGACCGAACTCTTTGCGCGCGCCGTCGGAACCGCCGGCAGCGTCACGCTCGTCAACAATTCCCCGTACTGGAATCTCGGCAAGGACGACCTCAAGACTCGTTTCACCGACAGCCGGCTGAAAAACGCCAGGCCGCGCGTCGTCGAGACCCGCGCACTCGATCTCGGCAGCGGCCAATACGACCTGATCGTGATCTTCATGTCGTATCACGACCTGTACTGGGTCGAGGAGGAAGGCGGCTGGCCGGCCATCGACGCCGACGGTTTCCTGAAGCAGCTGCACACCGCATTGAAGCCGGGCGGCCGGCTATTGATCGTGGACCACTCGGCAATGCCCGGTAGCGGCAAGGCGCCGGCGCAGGAACTCCACCGGATTGACGAGGCTTTCGCGAAGCAGGACATCACGAGCCACGGCTTCGAACTCGAGAAGACCTGGGACGGTTACCGCAATCCGGGTGACGATCTTTCGAAGAACGTCTTCGATCCCGCGGTGCGCGGCAAGACCGACCGCTTCACGCAGCTTTACCGCAGGCGGTGAATCAAGCGCGGCGGGGTGCTGGTGCGTTAACCAATTTGCTCTGCCCGCGTAACCTCCAGCGGGTGGTTAATAAACGGCTCGACCTGTTCCACGAACCGCAGCGTATGCGGAAGCCAGACATGTCGCTCAAGAGCCGCCCCATGCTTCCATTGGGAGTAATGGCCGAGGCATGCCGGTTCTTGATGAATAACTCCACTTCGTTTCCCCTCAGACTTCTAGATTCATGACGCGCAACTCGGCGATATCGTCCTTGAGGGCCATTGCGACCGGCGAGCTCACGACATGCTATTTCTCCTAACGCATGGTCAGAGGACCAGCGTTTTCGACATGACCACAACTTCGGTACCCTGATCGTCACAGCGTTCCATCACCGACCAGCCCAATCGCTCATAGAGAGACTGCGTCGTCGATGTATAAAGGTACAGAACGTCTGTCCCGAGCGACCGCGCCTCAGCCTCGATGCGCTGAATGAGCCTGGTTCCGATACGTTTCCCGCGATGCTGCGGCTTGACAAAAATGCCGGCGAGCCAAGGGGTGAGATGTGGGCGCGATTCCAGATCCTGCGCCACCAGCAAGGCCGAGCCTAATAAATCTTCACCCTCCAGGGCAACGAAGTGCAGTCGCGCCAGCTCCGGAATGTGCGCAGCATGGTCGATGAGGTACGCGATCTCCATTTGCCGTGACTCGCCTCAGGTGAGATCCACTACGCTGCTCGGCACAAGTGGTAAACCGGCGGGTTATTCGGGCAAAGGAGCGACTTGTCACGCAACGCCACTGCCGCCTGAAACTGCTATGTCGAATTGCAACACGTCTTCGCGAACGCCCAGCTTCGTATACAGCGCGATGGCTGGTTCATCCCCGATATCCGCCTGGACAAAAATGCCGTAGGCCGCTCGGGCTGCAGCTATCTTTTTGAGTTCGTCAATCAACGCAGTCGCGATGTCGCCGGGTGTCAGTTGGCGAATGCTTATGGACACGGAAAGTTCTCAAACGGCATTCATCACTCGCTCTCGCTCACTGCTGGTGAGCACCTTTGGCGGTACGACAGGAGTTCCCCGATCTGAGGTAAAGAATGGCGTGCTCTTGAAGCTGCCATCCAGGCGGGCGCGGATCAGTGAACTCAAGAACCGAAAGATTGATGTGACGGTGCTGATCGGCATTAGCTTTGGCTTGCCTTTGGCATGCTTTGTATTTAACCGCATGCGGACGGGGCCGAAGGAATCATCCAAGGCCCTCGGAGGACCGGCCAAGCAAGTGTGAACGAGGCCGACATGGGAGGTTTTGAAGTCACGTGGGGTGTTGCCAATGGGGGTCCTGCAGCAACTTGTATACCAACGCAGCATTCCGGTCTCTGTGAGGGACATGCAGGCGAGGACTTCGAGGCCTTGGGTGAACGTGACGTACTTGGGCAGCGTTGCCATAATGTCCGTGCCACCCATCTCGTCCAGAACGTCGTCAGTCTTGCCAAGGAAGTGCGCAAAGGCTTGACAGTCTTTGCAGTAGCACACGCCCCGGCTCACTTTTTCCGGATGGCTGACGTAGCCTTTCAAAGTTCCGCACCGACACCGCAATGGATGACTCATGTCAGTGTGCTGCCTTCTTGGGAACTTATCAGGGCCGGTTGTCGAAATTAGACTCAGCCAAACGACTATTGAGTGTCAACTGCCCTGCCCGTCCCGCCGGATGGAAGCCAGCATGAAATATCTATGTCTCGGGAATATCTAGGAAAACAAGTGATGTGTCCGGCATGCATCGCATCCACAGCCCTCATCGCTGCTACGGCGACGTCGGTGGGTGGAGTCGCCGCGCTGATTCTCAGGAAGTTCCGGGTCAGGATCCGCGCAACTCCCAACTCCCGATCTTCCACATCGAAGGAGAGGCCATCATGAACGACAGTTCGATTGCTCTTCCCAGAATCGTGGCGCAAGCGGAGTGGCAAGCGGCGCACGAGAGCCTCCTCGCCAAGGAAAAGGCGGCTACCCGTGCGCGCGATGCCCTGGCCGCGGAACGTCGCAGACTCCCGCGGCTCAGGATCGAAAAGGAGTACAGCTTCGAAGGACCGCAAGGCATGGCGAGTCTCACAGACCTGTTTGCGGGACGCCGCCAGCTCATTCTCTACAGCTTCATGTTCGCGCCTGGCGTCGACGGCTGGCCCACGGCGGGTTGCCCCGGCTGCTCTTTCTTCGTCGATAACATCGGGAATACCACCCACCTGCAAGCTCGCGATGTGTCCCTCGTGCTGGTATCCCGCGCGCCGCTCGAGAATATCGAGCGATACAGAAAGCGCATGGGCTGGACACTGCCGTGGTACTCCTCGGCCAGGAGCGACTTCAACGTCGACATCGGCGTGACCGAGGACAATGATGAGTTGCACCGGGTCAATGTATTGCTTCGCGACGGCGACGGCATTTTCTATACTTACTATACGAGCGCGCGTGGCACCGAAACTCTCGGCAGTACTTGGGGCTTACTCGATCTGACGCCATTCGGCCGACAGGAGGAGTGGGAGGACTCTCCCACCGGCTACCCACAGACGCCGCCGTACCAGTGGTGGCGTCGCCACGACGAGTACGACACGTAGCGTTAGTGCGTGGGTGGACAGTCCTGTTCGTTGGGCCGTGATCACAACTGACTCGCACGGATCCACGCCTCAGAAACTTCTCGCCCTCGCGCTAGGTCATCGACGACCAGGATCAGCCGGTTATTGTGGTCGCTGTAGATCACTTCGATATTGATGCTGGCATCCGCCATTCGGCGCGTAAGTTGGCCGAGTTGCCCGGGCGGTTTCCAGAGCAATTGCCAAGTCCTTCACGGAGTATCCACAAGCAATTTCGGTTCGCACCGCACGTCCGTCTTGACCGAGCGGGCAATGAAACATTGCCCGTGCGCCTCGCGGTGCATCGCAACGACTTCGGCCGCCGTTGGTCGATGGTCGCTGCCGAATTGAACGTTGGGGCGAAGCGTCACGCGCTCCATTGCCAATTTACCGGACACCTCCTTGCCCAGGGCCCCGACCGCCTCATCCCGGTAAGTCTCGACTACGAACCCACGCTTGGCTGCGATGGACAGGAACCACAGCATGTGGCAACTGGACAAGCTGGCCACGAAGGCTTCCTCCGGATCAACTGCGGCCGCAACCGACAGTGGGATGGGGACGACATGGGCGAGGACGATGCGGGTACTTCAATGCCGCCGTCGAACAGCCAACGATGACCGCGGCTGTAACGATTGTCGGTGAAGGTTGCATCATCGCGGTTCCAAAGAACCACCGCACAATACTCAGCCATGTAGTTAGCTCCTTGCGGCCTAACGTCCGCGATCAGCGGCGGCGCGCAGTCGGCGCGGCGCTTGCTGATCGCAACCTGTCCTTGCTAGGGCCTGTCC
>JBOHZO010000155.1:0-12852 GCA_050738555.1 Steroidobacteraceae bacterium
CCTTTACCGCTTTGCGGTAAAGGTGAACGTCCCCTTTAAGACCCTTTAAGACATCACATCGTGTGCGTGGCCTTGTCTCCGCCGAGCGCGCCGGCGAGATAGGACTCGATCTTCTTCTGCGTGGTGCCGCGATCCTGCTCACTGAACTGGACCCCGATGCCCGCGGTGCGCTTACCTTGCGCGCCTTTCGGGGTCAGCCAGATCACGCGGCCCGCGACCGGCAGCTTCTCCTCCTCACCCATCAGGTTGAGGAGCATGAACACCTCGTCGCCGAGCCGGTAGCTGCTGTTGGTCGGTATGAACAGGCCGCCATTCTTCACAAAGGGCATGTACGCGAGGTAAAGCGCGCTCTTGTCCTTAATCGTCAGGGTCAGGAGGCCTGGCTTCGTCGATGGCGCCCGCATCTTCAATCCGTTCACTCCCCCGCCTTGCCCCGCGGTTGGCCGACGAGGGCCGTCACCGATACCAGCAGCCCCTCGAACAGGAGTTGCGCGTTCAGCGGACCGCCCACCTGCCGCCGCGCTTCCCGCAGCTGGTCCAGCAAGCGATAACCGGCCCGTATCTTCGTTTCGATGCCGGGCGGCCGCAACCATGGTAATCGATTATTGTTAACCAGATCACTAGCCAAGACGGCTTCCTTCAAGCTGCGTGTTAGCCAGGATTCGAGCCAGACCAGCCTGGCGGCAGGCGCTTGTTTGGCGCAAGCCTCGGCGCAGCCCACGAGATCGAGCCGCCCTTCCTGGGCAGCTGCGATCATATCCCGCATTTCCTCACCGAGGTCGTCGAGGCCCTCTCGGGCGTAATTCTCCGCCAGAAAGGGGGCGCCACTTGCAAGCTCCAGGAGCCCCGGCCAGCCGTTCCGGGACTCGACCCCGCTGAGCCAGGGCAGCGCTTCAGCGCTGGTCGGTAGCGGCACACGAAGTCGCATACACCGGCTCGCGATCGTGCGCGGGATGCGATCGATGCGGCTGGTCGGAAGGACCACATAGGTGTCGCTCGAAGGCTCCTCAAGTGTCTTGAGTAACGCATTGAAAGAATGGATGTTCATGGCCTCCGCCGGCGCGACGACGGCGATCTTCGGTCCGCCGCGGTAACTCCGGAGCGACGCGGCCGCGGTGAGCGCGCGCATCTGGTCGATGCCGATGTCTTTCTTGTCGGGCTCGACTCCGATCCAGAAAAAATCGGGGTGACTGCCGGCCAGGAATGGACGGCAATCGGCGCAACGGCCGCAGGCGTCCGCGCCTTGTTCCCTGCAGAGCAGTCGCGCCGCAATCCACGCGCCCAGTTCCGTCTGGCCGGCGCCCGGGGGGCCCGACAGCAACAGTCCGTGCGCCAGCCGGCCCTGGCTGCGCATCGCCGCAATTCGTTCGCGGACCGGCGCAAGCCAGGGCGCGCCGGCCCGGTGCAGCATCGCGCGGGTGTCCGGTGTCAGGACCGCGGCTTCGTCGCGTTCGGGCATTGCCATGGCCTCAGCCTACGGAGTCCGACAATTCTGCGTCGAGAGCCTGCGCCACGGCAGCGGCCACGTCGCCCTCGGGCCGTGTCGCATCGATGACGCGAACCCGCTCCGGTTCGCGCGCGGCGATCGCAAGATAGGCCTGGCGCACGCGCTCGAAGAACGCCGCGTCTTCCGCCTCGATGCGGTCATGCCCGGCGCCGCGGAATCCCACGCGCGCGCGTGCGATGGCATGCGGCGCATCGAACACGAATGTCAGGTCCGGCGTCAGCCGGGGATGGGCGATCCTTGCCAGCTGCCGGATCCACACCGGATTCACGCCGCGCCCGCCGCCCTGATACGCCTCGGTGGCATCCGTGAAACGGTCGCAGAGCACCCAGCGTCCCCGCCTGAGCGCCGGCCGGATGATTTCCGCGACATGACTTGCGCGCGCCGCAAACATGATGAGTAGTTCGGGCGTGGCGCCGAGCGGGGCGTGTTCCGGTTCGAGCACGAGCGCCCTCAATTTCTCCGCGAGTGGCGTGCCGCCCGGCTCGCGTGTCACGAGGGGCTCAATGGCGCGGCTTCGCAGGTGCGCCGCGGCGAGCGCCACTTGCGTCGATTTGCCTACGCCCTCTATTCCTTCGAACGAGATGAATCGGCCGCGCACCAATGCTCCTTAGCGTACCCGAACGCCGCTGCCGCCGCGCAGGTTGGCCAGATGGCGGGAAACATTCTCGTTGTGCGCGACGAGCGACTCCGCGAAGAAATGCCGGCCGTCGCCGAGACCCGTCGCGACGAAGTACATCGCATCCGTTTCGGCGGGCCTCACCGCGGCTTCGAGCGCCGCGCGTCCCGGGAGCGCGACAGGCGTGGGAGGCAGGCCGGCCCGGGTATACGTGTTATACGGCGTGTCGTTCAGGAGATCCCGGCGCCGGAGATTACCGTCGAACTTCTCTCCGAGGCCGTAAATGACCGAAGGATCGGTCTGCAGCCGCATGCCCTTGCGCAGGCGATTGACGAAGACTCCTGCGATCAGCGGCCGCTCGTCGATGGCGCCCGTTTCCTTTTCGACGATCGAGGCGAGAATGAGCGCCTCGTAGGGCGATTCGAGCGGAAGATCCGGCGCGCGCCGCTGCCAGGCCTCCTGCAGCTCGCGCTGCATGCGCGCATGAGCCTGGAGCAGCAAGGCGCGGTCGCTGGTGCCGCGCGGGAACCGGTAGGTATCCGGAAAGAACTGTCCCTCCGGATGCCGATCGGGAAACCCGAGCCGCGCCATGAGTTCCTCGCCGGATACGCCGCGGAGTTCGACCTTCACTTGGCGATGCGACTGGATCGCGGCGAGTCCCTGGCGGACGGTCCAGCCTTCGGGAAGCGTCAGCACATGCAGCACGACGTCGCCGGCGACCAACTGGCCGAGCAGCACGGCGGGCGACGTCCCGGGCGTCAAGCGGTATTCGCCCGCCTGGATTCGCGTCGCGCCGCCCGTGCGCCTGGCATGGCGCACCCAGATTCTCGGGTGCTCGAGCAAGCCCATCTGTTCGAGGCTCTGCGCCACCTTGCGGAGCGATGCACCTTGCGGCACTTCAAATGTCACGGGCTCCTGGAGTGCCGCGATGGGCTCAGTCAGCCATTGCCGCTCGAACTGGCGCCAGCCAAGCCAGATCGCTATGCCGAGGACCGCGATCAGGACGAGCCATTGGTCCCGCCGCGTCATTGCCGCGCAAGCCAGACGTTGAACCGATCGACGCTCGGGTCGAGCGCAAGCATGCGCCCCGCGAATTCGCGCACCGGCCAGGCGCCGATCAGGGAATTGGTCAGCACGAGGCCGGTCGCAGCTGCAAGATCGGATGCCGGCAGCGCGCGCTCGATCACCGGATCGTGCAGGTTGCCGGACCAGCTCCGAAACGCCCGCCGCATGACACCGGATACGCCGCACTGGTCGAGCGCCGGCGTGACCCAGCGGCCCGCGATCCGCGCGAAGAGATTGGCCTGGGTCGCGGAGATCACCTGGTCCTGCTCGTCCCGCATCAATCCTTCGTCCATCCGCTCATCATCCCATTCCGCCCTGGCGAGCACTTGTTCGAGCCGGTTCAGGTGCTTGATGCCGGCGAGTGCCGGGTTTCGGCCAAGGCGGGTCCGGCACCAGCCGAGCCGGACGCCCTCGGTCCAGGCCCCCGGCTCGCGATCCGGCCAGGGCCACGCCGAAACGATTCGGCTCGTCGCGGAGTCCGCGCGTGGCCGATAGCCTCGCCCGCCCGTCCCGCGCGTGAGAATCAGCTTCACGACGCCCTGGGGCTCCGCGCAAACGCAGCCAATTTCCGCGCGAAGCAACGCAATTTCCGGCAATCGCAAGCCGAGGCGCCGGGCGCCTTCGGCCAAGCGCTCCAGATGCCAGTCGAGAAACCGCGGGCGACCGCCCTGCACGGCGATGGTTTCGAACAGGCCGTCTCCGTATTGCAGGCCGCGATCCGCGGGGTCGAGCGCTCCGCCTTCGCGGCCGTTGACCAGGACGCGCATCAATTGTCGTCGCCGAGGGCGCGCAGCAGCCCGCGCGCCTTGGCGCGCGTTTCGTCCAGTTCGCGCAGCGGATCGGAGTCCGCGACGATGCCGGCGCCGGCCCGCAGTTCGATTTCGCCACGGCGAACCGTCATCGTTCGGATCAGGATGTTGAGGTCGAGTCCTCCGTCGAGTGCGAGATAGCCCATCGCTCCCGTATACGCTCCGCGTCCTTTGCCTTCCAGTTCGCCGATGAGCTGCATGCAGCGCACCTTGGGACAACCAGTGATCGTCCCGCCCGGGAACAGGGCGCGGATGACGTCGCCCGGTTCGACGTCGGCGCGCAGCCGTCCGCTCACGTTCGACACGATATGGTGCACGTGCGCATAGCTTTCGACGACCATGAATTCGTCCACCTGCACCGAGCCGGCCTCGCAGAGCCGGCCGAGGTCGTTGCGCTCGAGGTCGATCAGCATGACGTGTTCGGCCCGCTCCTTGGGGCTGCCGGTCAGCTCGGCGATCGCCGCCGCGTCGCCTGAGGCGAGCCGCGGGCGGGTCCCCGCGATCGGCCGCGTATCGATGCGCCGGCCCTGCACGCGCACCAGCCGTTCCGGCGAACTCGACAGGATGGTGAGGTCCTCGAGTGCGGCGATGCCGGCAAAGGCGCCGGGGTTCGCCGCGCGAAGTCGCGCATAGAGCGCGGCTGCGGTCGCGCCGCCGGGCAGCGGTGTCCGCCACGCGCGCGCCAGGTTCGCCTGGTAGATGTCGCCGGCCGCAATATGGCCGAGTGCGCGGCGGCAGGCCGCGAGGTAATTCGCGGGCTCATCCTCGATCACCGAATCCTGCACCGACCAGACTTCGGGCAATGCCGCGAGCGGCGGGCCGACGTAATCCGCCTGAACACGCTCGAGCACCGCTTCTTCGCCGGTCTCAGCGATCACCACGCTCCGGCCGCTCCAATGATCGTGCAGGAGCACCGCGCGCATGCGCCAGGCGCAGGCGACCAGTTCGAAGGGCGATGCCGGCAAATCGAGCGTCGGCTCCACTTCCGCCGCCAGCTCATACCCGAGGTAGATAAACCAGCCGCCGCCGAACGGCCAGGGTGTGGGTGGCGCGACACCGTGCTCACGACGCCACCAGTCATTGAGCCGCTCACAGAAGCGCGTGCCCGCGCCGGGCCCGTCGACCTTTCCGTCGCAAAGGAGGCGCAGGCGTTCGCCGGGCGCCGTCAGCAGCAGGCTGAAGCGCCCGAGCCGACCGCCGGTCGCCGCGCTGTCGAGCAGGACGGGATAGCCGCCGGGATCGCGAGCATGCAACGCCAGCATGCGAGCGAGCGGATCCGCCGCCGCCGGCAACTCGCGAATCAGATAAGGCTTCAACGCAACGCGCGGAAAATGAGGGTGCCGTTGGTGCCGCCGAAGCCGAACGAATTGCTCACGGCCGTCTCGATCTTCATCTGTCGCGCCGCGTTCGGCACGTAGTCGAGGTCGCAACCCTCGCCCGGATGCTCGAGATTGATCGTCGGCGGCGCGACCTGGTCGCGGATCGCGAGCAAGCTGAAGATCGCCTCGACGACGCCGGCGGCGCCCAGCAGGTGGCCGGTCATGGACTTCGTCGAGCTGACGGCGAGCTTTTTTGCGTGCGCACCGAACGCATTCTTGATCGCGACCGTTTCCGCGACGTCGCCGAGGAGCGTCGAGGTCGCGTGCGCATTGATGTACTGGACCTCGTCGCCATGGATGCCGGCATCGCGCAGGCAGTTCTCCATCGACAGCCGCGCGCCCGCCCCGTCGTCCGGCGGCGCGGTGATGTGATAGGCGTCACCGCTCATGCCGAAGCCGATGAGCTCCGCGTAAATCCTCGCGCCGCGGGTCCTGGCGTGCCCGTATTCCTCGAGCACGACGGCGCCAGCCCCGTCGCCCATCACGAAGCCGTCCCGGTCGCGATCCCAGGGCCGGCTCGCGCGCTCGGGCTCGTCGTTTCGGGTCGACAGCGCGCGGGCCTGGCAGAAGCCGCCGACCGCAGTCGGCGTCTGGGCCATCTCCGCGCCGCCCGCGACGACGGCATCCGCGTCGCCGTGCTGGATCGTGCGCATGCCGATGCCGACGGCGTGCGTCGAGGTCGTGCAGGCGGTGATCACGGCGAGATTGGGTCCCGTGATCCCGTACATGATCGACAGGTGCCCGGAGATCATGTTCACGATGCTGGCCGGGATGTAAAAGGGCGAGATCTTTTTAGGCGTCTTCGTTTCGAGGTACTTCGCATAGTTGTCCTCGATCGTCGCGAGGCCGCCGATGCCGGCGCCGAACACCAGCCCGATGCGCGCGCGATTAGAATCCGTGACCGCGAGCCCCGAGTCGGCGATCGACTGGACTCCCGCCGCGACACCGTATTGCATGAATAGATCCATGCGCCGGGCTTCCTTCGCCGGCATGTACTTCGCGACGTCGAAATCGCGAATGCTGCCGGCGATCGTGCAAGGAAAGCCGGTCGTGTCGAAGCGGGTGATCGGGCCGACGCCGCTCCTGCCGGCGAGCGCGCTGGCCCAGCTTTCGGCGAATGTGTTGCCGAGCGGTGTAAGCATGCCGAGGCCGGTGACGACAACGCGTCGCTTGCTCACGCCATTACCTCTGGCTGTCCGGACCGGCATGACGCAGCGAGCCCCGGCGCAACGACCGGGGCTCGTGCCAGATTGACTTCAGGTCTTGGACTGGTGCTGGACGATGTAGTCGATCGCCTGCTGCACCGTGGTGATTTTCTCGGCATCCTCGTCAGGAATTTCGGTCTCGAATTCTTCCTCGAGCGCCATCACGAGCTCGACCGTGTCCAGTGAGTCGGCACCCAGATCGTCCACGAACGACGCGTCGCTGGTGACTTCTTCGTCCTTCACCCCGAGCTGCTCGGCCACGATCTTCTTTACTCGTTCTTCGACTGTGCTCATCGGTTTGATGTCCCTCACCTTGTGATGCCCACGGGCACTCGCCGGCCCGCGGGGGTCGCCATTCTATGCCACGGACCCCCCACTGGCTACCAGAAACCCTTCTTACACGCTGTTTCGCATGGCTTTTTCTCATGGCTTTTTCAGGCCATGTGCATGCCGCCATTGACGTTCAGCGTCTCGCCGGTGATCCAGCCCGCGGCGGGACCCGCCAGAAAACAGACGGCCGCGGCGATATCCTGCGGCTGTCCCAGCCTGCCAAGCGGAATTTGCGCCGCGAGGCCATCGCGCTGCGCTTCCGACAGCGCCTTTGTCATGTCGGTGTCGATGAAGCCCGGTGCCACGACATTCACCGTGATGCCGCGCGAGGCGACTTCGCGGGCGAGCGCGCGCGAGAAACCTCCGATGCCGGCCTTGGCGGCGCAATAGTTGGCCTGACCGGGATTGCCCACGAGCCCGACCACCGAAGCGATGTTGATGATGCGGCCATGGCGCGCTTTCATCATGCCCCGGAGCACGGCCTTGCTCAAGCGAAACACCGAGCCGAGATTCGTGTCGATCACCGCGTCCCAGTCATCGGGTATCATCCGGAGCAGCAGGTTGTCGCGCGTGATGCCCGCGTTGTTGACGAGAATCGTCACCGGTCCTTCATGCGCTTCGATGTCCGCGACCGCCGTGTCATCGGCGGCGCCGTCCGCGACGTCGAGCATGATGCCGCGCCCCGCGATGCCTGCGGATTTCAACGCCTCTTCGATGGCGGCGACGCCGGGTGCGCCGGTCGCCGTGCCGACGACAGTCGCGCCCTCCGCGCCGAGTGCGAGCGCGATCGCGCGGCCGATGCCGCGCGAAGCGCCGGTTATGAGCGCGATTTCACCGGACAATGGCCGCGTCGTCATGATTGCTGGCTCCCACCTGCCGCGCGAAGCGCGGCATCGAGTGTCTCGGGCGATTCGATGGCCTGCATTGCGAGCTCGCGTCCGCCGGGCGCGCGGCGCGCGAGCCCCAGGAGGACCTTGCCGGGCCCGCATTCGAAAAGGTGCGTCGCCCCCGCTCCGATCATGGCGGCCACGATAGCGGACCAGCGCACCGGATTGAACAATTGCCGATACAGGCCGTCGCGTATCGAATCGGCGCCAGCGTAGGTCCCGCCGTCGAAGGCGAGCACGCGGATCGCAAGCGCGCGAATCGGCAGCGCGCGCAGGCGCTCGCGAAGCTCCTCCGCGGCCGGCTTCATCAATGCGCTGTGCGACGGCGCGGAAACCGGCAGATTTACCGCGCGTTTCGCCCCGCGCGACTTGCAGGCGGCGACTGCGCGCGCCACCGCACTCGCGTGTCCGGCGATGACGAGCTGCCCGGGCGAGTTGTAATTGACCGGTTGCACGACTTCGCCCTGCCCGACCTCCGCGCAAACCGCTTCGATGATGGCGTCGTCGAGACCGAGAATCGCCGCCATGGCGCCGGTGCCTGCCGGAACCGCACGCTGCATGGCCTGGCCGCGAAAGCGCACGAGGTCGACCGCGGCAGCGAACTCGATCGCGCCGCCGGCGACGAGCGCGCTGTATTCGCCGAGGCTGTGGCCCGCGAGCATCTCGGGCGCCGGGCCATTGCGCCGTCGCCAGGCGCGCCAGGCCGCAATTCCCGCGGCGAGCATCGCAGGCTGCGTCCGCTCCGTTTCCGCGAGCCGCTCTTCCGGACCTGCCTGGGTCAGCGCCCAGAGATCGTAGCCGAGCGCGGCCGAGGCCTCCGCGAATGTCTCCGTCACGACCGATTCCGCCGCGGCGAGCGTAGCCAGCATGCCGACGGACTGAGAGCCCTGGCCCGGAAACATCATCGCCACCTTCAAGGACGCCTCCCCTGCCCTGCGGCTGCGAGGATTATAGGTTGAGCGCGTCGTCACAACGCGACGGCGCCGGCCGGGGCAGCGGAACCGCTCTGTTATCATCGGGTCAGAGGGGAGAGTCCAATGGCGCCGATGTCACGTCGCGAATCCGGTTTCACGCTGATCGAGATCATGGTCGTGCTCGTGATCATCGCGATCCTCTCCGCGCTGATCGCGCCCCAGATTCTCGGCCGGGTCGACGAGGCGCGGGTGACGGCCGCCAAGCAGGACATCCGTACGCTCGGCACCGCGCTCGACTTCTACCGGATGGACAATTTCCGCTACCCAACCACCGAACAGGGACTTAGGGCGCTGGTCGAGAAACCCGACGATCCGACCGTCCGCAACTGGCGGCCCGACGGCTATCTGAAAGCCAGGGACGTGCCGAAAGATCCCTGGGGCAACGACTACCGCTATCTGGCGCCAGGCCAACGCGGCGGCGGCTACGATCTCTATTCGCTGGGCGCCGACGGTGAAACCGGCGGCGAAGACACCGATGCGGACATCGGCAGCTGGAATCTCGAGTGACCGCCTGAAGGCCGCAGGCGATGGCCGTCGCCCGTTCGCGCCGCCGCCAGCGCGGCATGACCCTGATCGAGATCCTGGTCGTCATCCTGATCATCGGTATCCTCGCGACCATTGCGACATTGTCGGTCGGCCTGCTCGGTGAAGACCGCGAGATCGAGCGCGAGTCCGCACGACTGAGCGATGCCATCGCGCTCCTGCAGGAACAGGCGCAGCTCGAGGGCCGCGATTACGGAATCCTGCTCGAGACCGCGCGCTACGGGTTCCTGCGGTTCGACGGATTCGAGCAGCGCTGGAAGGAAGTCGAGGACGATCCGGCGCTGGCCCCGAGACAACTGCCGCCGGATCTCGCCTTCGAACTCGTCATCGAAGGACGGCCGATTCTGCTCCGGCGCGAATCGCGCCCGGAAGCGCGCTTGCCGCAACTCGTCGCCTGGGGCAGCGGCGACATGACGCCCTATCGGCTCGCGCTCGTCCGCCAGGGAGGCGGCCGCGTCACATTGATCGGGAATGCGGATGGAACCATCGAAATCGAGCGTGGCGATGCGCGCTAGATGCAACCGCGGGTTCACGCTGGTCGAGGTCGTCGTGGCGCTCGCAATCGTCGCGATCGGCATGCTCGCCGTCTTCAAGACGATCGGCGACACCGTGAACAACGTGAGCTATCTTCGCGACCGGAGCTTTGCCGCCTGGATCGCCGACAACCGCATCACCGAGATCCGCCTCTCCGGCGAGATGCCGTCGGTCGACGAGACCGCCGGCGAGCTCGACTATGCCGGCCGCCACTGGCACTGGGTCACCCGAGTTTCGCAGACGCCGGTCGAGGGGCTCCGCCGCATCGACGTCAGCGTCCGGCGCGAGGGCGATGCGGAAGACTCCGCCCTCGTGAGTCTCGCGGGGTTCGTGGGTGCGACGGCGATGGCTGCTCCGCCGTCGGGAAGGTCCTGGAACCGCGGCGAGGCCAGCGGCGGCGAGAACGGCGGCGAGGACGAAGAGGAAGTAGAGTCCGGGGGCGTGGAATGACGAAGCGGTCGCGTCAAGGCGGTTTCACGCTGCTCGAAGTCCTGGTCGCGACCGTGATCCTCGCCGTCATGGGCCTGATGGCTTATCGCGCAGTCAGCGAGACTCAGGTGGCGGTCGCGGCGGCCGACGGCCACATGGACCGCCTGCGGAAGGTGCAGCGCGCCATGCACTTTCTGGCGACCGACTTCCGGACCCTCACGCGGCGACCCGTGCGGGAGAGCATCGGCGACGGCTACCGCGCTACGATCCTTCGCGATCCGAACGCGATCTCCATCGTCGAGCTGTCACACGCGGGCTGGCCGAACGGCGCCGGCACGCCCCGTGGCACCGGGCAGCGCGTCACGTACCGCCTCGAGGAAGGCAAGCTGATCCGCGAGCACTGGACCGTCATGGACCCGACGCTCGCGACGCCGCTCGTCACGCGCGAACTGCTGGACGGAGTCGAGCGCATCGAGATTCGCTACATGAACTCCAGCCGCGAGTGGCTCGAGCAGTGGCCGCCATTCGGCAACACCGCGGACCTCGGCTTCTATCAAAGGCCGCTTGCAGTCGAAATCTCGCTCGTGCTCGCCGATTACGGCGAGCTCCGCCGGCTGGTCGAGGTGTCGGGATGAAAGAACGCGGCGTTGCGTTGATCACGGCGATCGTGCTCGTCGCGATCGCAACAGTGCTCGCCGTGCACGTCGGCACGCGCGCGGCGCTCGATCTTCGTCGCACCGCGGGGCTCGTCGCGCTCGACCAGGGCTGGCACGTGGCGCTCGGCGCCGAGGCCTGGGCGGCGGAGGTGTTGCGTGACGATCTGGAAGACTCGGACAGGGATCATCAGGCGGAGGCCTGGGCGCAACCCTTGCCGGCGTTGCCGGTCGACGGCGGTGAAGTGCGTGCTGCGCTCGAGGACATGCAGGGACGCTTCAATCTCAACAATCTGATCGACGGCGACGGTCGTGCCGATGGCGATTCGGTCGCGCGATTCCAGCGCCTGCTCGCAAATGTCGGCGCCGATCCGCGCTGGGCGGCGCTCATGGCCGACTGGCTCGACAGTGACACGATCCCGGACCCGGAAGGCGCCGAGGACGGGACATACCTGTCGCAGAATCCGCCCTATCGCGCGGCCAATGGCGTTGTCACGACCACGACCGAGCTGATGGCGCTGCCCGGCATGACGCGGGACGAATTCGAACGGATCCGTCCTTATGTCGCAGCGCTACCGGTCGGGACGGCAATCAACATCTGCACGGCGAAAGCGCCGCTGCTGGCCGTGCTGGTCGAAGGCGGGACGGATTTCGGCGATGCGGAATCTCTCGCCACGAACCGCAAGGACGACTGTTTCCCCACCGTGGAAGACCTGCGCGGCACAATCGGCGACGAGCAGGTCAATGACCTGCTTTCGTCCAAAACGATTGCCGAAACTACCGACTGGTTCCGCTCCGTGACGGCTGTCCGTATTGGCACCTCGGAACTCACGCTGTACAGTCTGATCGAGCGGAACGGGACCACCGGGATCCGGACCGTGCTGCGTTCGACAGGCACCGAGTAGCCCGAATGAATCAATTCCTCGTCCTGCGGCTCGCCAATCCCATCAGCTGGGTCATCACCCGCGCGGATGGCGGACGCCTCGGGCCTGTTTCAACCGGCAACCTGCGCGATGCCGCGCCGGTCGCGGCGGAGCGGCAGGTCGTCGTGATCGCGCCGGGATCGAGTGTCACGCTCGCGCGCCAGGAGCTCCCGGTCAAGAGCGGCGCGCGCATCGCGCAGGTCGTTCCTTACGCGATGGAAGAATCGCTCGCGGGCGAGGTCGAACAATTTCATTTTGCGATCGGGCCGACGGACGAATCGGGCGCAACGCTCGTGGCGGCGCTGCGGCGCGAGGAATTCCGCGGCTGGCTCGACGCGCTGGCCAACGCGGGCATCGAGCCGCAGGCCGTCGTTCCCGACACGCTCTGCGTGCCCGACAATCCGGCGAAGATCGTTGCGGTCATCGACGCCGGCCAGCTGCTCGTGCGGGCGCCCGGCGCGCTGCCGGTCGCGCTCGACGCCGAGCCGCTGACCGAGACGTTCACGCTCGCCGGCCTCGAGGGAGATGATCGCCACGTCCAGCTCTACGTGTCGCAGCACGACTGGCAGCATTCGCGGGAAATGATCGAGGCGCTCCGGGAAGTGACCGGCAGCCTCGATCTCCAGATCCTGCCCGATGGCGCCCTGCCCCTGTTGGCGTCTGCGGCAGTCAAGGCTGGAATCCTTTCCCTGATGCAGGGCGAGTTTGCGCGGCGCACGGGCTGGCGCGCCGAATGGCAACGCTGGCGCGTCGCGGCGCTCCTCGCGATCGCGGCTCTCGTGCTGCATCTCGGAGTTCGCGGTTACGACCTGGTTCGCCTGAACATCGAACAGCGGCGACTGGATGCGGCGATCGAGCAGGCGGCGCGCATCGCGCTGCCGGATGTCGAGCGCATCGAGGATGCGCGCGCGCAGGTCGAGCAACGGCTGGCCGGCGGCGGCGCCGGCGATCCCGACGGGCTCCTGGCGCAGCTCGCCGCGGTCGGCGGCGCGCTCGCC
>JBOHZO010000156.1:0-16831 GCA_050738555.1 Steroidobacteraceae bacterium
ACCAGGACGAGTGCTTCCGCATGGCGCGCGCCATCGGCTACCCGGTGATCATCAAGGCCTCCGGCGGCGGCGGT
This sequence comes from Steroidobacteraceae bacterium, assembly GCA_050738555.1. Classification (GTDB taxonomy): domain Bacteria; phylum Pseudomonadota; class Gammaproteobacteria; order Steroidobacterales; family Steroidobacteraceae; genus SCUD01. The sequence continues at coordinate 75 of JBOHZO010000156.1, forward strand.
GGGCGTGGCATGCGGGTCGTGCACAGCGACGCGACGCTCGTGAACGCGATCAACGTCGCCAAGACCGAAGCGCTCGCGGCCTTCGGCAACGACACGGTCTACATGGAGAAATTCCTCGAAAAGCCGCGGCACATCGAGTTCCAGGTGCTCGGCGACAACTACGGCAGCGTCGTCTCGCTCGGCGAGCGTGACTGTTCCCTGCAGCGGCGGCGCCAGAAGATCATCGAGGAGTCGCCGGCGCCCGGCATCACGGCAAAGCAGCGCACCGAGATGGGCGAGCGGCTCGTCACCGCCTGCGCCGCCGTCGGCTACCGCGGCGCCGGCACGCTCGAGTTTCTCTATGAGGACGGCAGCTTCCATTTCATCGAGATGAACACGCGCGTGCAGGTCGAGCACCCCGTGACCGAGCTCGTCACCGGCGTCGACATCGTCAAGATGCAGCTGCGCGTCGCGGCCGGCGAGCCGCTGCCCTTCAAGCAGGAGGACATCGTGCTGCGCGGCTGGGCGATGGAGTGCCGCATCAACGCCGAAGATCCCAAGACCTTCGCCCCGTCGCCCGGCCCGGTCCGGCTCTGGCACGCGCCGGGCGGACCGGGAGTGCGCGTGGACAGCCATCTCTATTCCGGGTACGCCGTGCCGCCATTCTACGATTCGTTGATCGCCAAGCTGATTTCCTACGGCGAGAGCCGCGACACTGCCATTGCGCGCATGCGCAATGCCCTGTCGGAAATGGTCGTGGAGGGCATCAAGACCAATGCGCCGCTGCACCAGGAGATCTTCGGGCACTCGGCCTTCCGCCAGGGCGGCCTGGACATCCACTACCTCGAGCGTCGCCTCGGCTTGAAGTGAGCTGGCACCAGCTCGTGATCGAGCTCGGCCGCGCGGAGCTTCCAGGCGCGGAAGACGCCTGCACCGCGCTCGGCGCAATCGCGCTCGCGCTCGCCGGTGCGGGCGACGAGCCACTGCTCGAGCCGCCGCCGGGCGCGACACCGCTTTGGCGCCAGATCCGCCTGCGGGCCCTTTTCGCCGAGACCGCGGAGCCTTCCCTGCTCGCCGCGACCCTCGTTGCAGTGCTCGGCCTGCCGGCAAACGCGATCCGCATCGAGCATCTCGCCGATCGCGCCTGGGAGCGCGAATGGCTCAAGGACTTTCGCCCGATGCGATTCGGGCGCCGGTTGTGGGTCTGCCCCGCGGGCGAGCGCCCGGAGGCGGAGGCGCCGGTCGTGCTCGAACTCGATCCCGGCCTCGCTTTCGGCACGGGCACGCATGCCACGACCGCCCTCTGTCTCGAGTGGCTGGATGCGCGCGTGCTCGAAGGCTCGCGGGTGCTCGACTATGGTTGCGGCTCCGGCATCCTGGCGCTCGCCGCGCTCAAGCTCGGCGCCGCCGCCGCGACCGCTTTCGACATCGATCCGCAGGCGCGGCTCGCTACGCGCGAGAACGCGTGGAAGAACGGCCTGTCCCAGCGGATCGCGGTCGCGCGCGACGCCGATGTTATCGAAGGCCCCTTCGATTTCGTGCTCGCCAACATCCTCGCGAGCCCCTTGATCGAGCTCGCGCCCCGCCTGGCGGCTCACAGCCGGCACGGCGGCGCGCTTGTGCTGGCAGGCATGCTCGAGGCGCAGGCATCGGAGGTGGCGGAGGCCTATCGGCCGTGGTTTGATATCGAAACGGCGGCCGAGCGCGAGGGTTGGACCCTGCTCGCGGGCTGCCGCCGCGCGGAGTAGGCGTGTACACCCAATGCCCTGATTGTGCGACGGTCTTTCGCGTCACTGCGGAGGCGCTGCGTGCCGCCCAAGGCGACGTCCGTTGCGGCGTCTGCTCGACGACCTTCAATGCGCTCGAAAACCTGAGCGAGCAGGCATTCAAGGCATCGGTGCCCGCCGAGGAAACTTCTCCGGACGACTCGATGACGGTCGAGGAGCTGCCGGGCAACGAAAACATCGAGTTGTCGTCGCCGGTCGAACTCGCAGCGGTTGCGCCGCTGTCCGAGGCAGACGAAGAACAAGCGATGGAGTTTCACGGCAACGCCGCCGATCTCGACCGCCTGTTCGTCGTCGAGGCTCCGGAAACCGTTCAATTCGACCCGGGGGCCGTGGCCGCGAGCCTCAGTGTGGCCGGGTCGCAGGAAGAGCCGGGCCGGAGCGATCTCGACAGCACGGACGAGCACCCGATCCTCGTCCTCGACGAACAGGACGAGCCGATCGAAGTCGAGGAACAGGGAGAGTCCATCGTCCTCGAGACTCCAGCGCCAGCGCCGCCGCTGGCACCGGCTCCCGTGCCCGCGGTGAAAGTTCCCCCGCCCTTGAACCCGTCAGGTTCGCACACTGCGCCCGGGATCCTGATTCCGGACGAGATACGGCGTCGCCTCGCCGAGGAAGCCGCGGCGCGCGCCAGAGCCGCCAGGGAATTCGAGCCGAAAGTAGAAACCAACCCATTCTTGTCAAAGCGCTGGCCCTGGGTAGCCGGTATCGCCGCGCTCGCCCTGCTGTTCATCTTGCAGGTCATTCACAGCCAGCGCGATGACCTGGTCAAGAGCCCGAGTCTCGGGCCGGCGATCGCCGGGACTTACGACTTATTCGGCCTTTCGCTGCTGTCGCCGACGGATCTCTCCGCCTACGAGCTTCGCCAGTGGGGCGCGGCCAGCGACCCGAACGAAGCCAACCGGCTGATGCTGCGCGCCAGCATCGTCAACCGCGCGGCCTACGCTCAACCGCTGCCGCTGCTCCGCCTCGTCCTCCAGGACCGCTTCGGCGGCACGCTCGGCATACGGGACATCGGGCCGGCGGATTACCTGCCGGGGGCCGGAGCGCCGGGCCTGTTGCAGCCCGGCCAGCGAGCGGACGCCCTGATCCGCATCGTCGACCCGGGAACCGAGGCCGTCGGCTTCGAGCTGGACATCTGCCTGCCGGCGAATGGCGGCGTGCGCTGCGCCAACCAGATCACGACCGCGCAACAATGAAAATCGGCCCATTCACGCTCGCGACGCCGCTTGCGCTCGCGCCGATGGCGGGCGTCACCGACCTTCCATTCCGCCGGTTGTGCCGCCGCATGGGCGCTGGCATCGCCGCTTCCGAGATGGTGACTTCCGACGTGCGCCTCTGGAATACGTCCAAGTCGCGACTGCGGCTCGATCATCGCGGCGAGCCCGAGCCGCGGGTCGTGCAGATCGCCGGATACGACGCGGACATGATGGCAGAGGCCGCGCGCATGAACGTCGCCCTGGGTGCGCAGGTCATCGACATCAATTTCGGCTGTCCGGCGAAGAAAGTCTGCAATCGCGCCGCGGGTTCGTCGCTCATGCGCGACGAACCTCTCGTGCGGCAGATACTCGCCGCGGTCGTCACCGCGGCCAAGGTGCCCGTCACGCTGAAGATGCGCACCGGCTGGGACCGCGGGAACCGCAACGCGGTCTCGATTGCTGGGATCGCGGAGCAGGAAGGCGTCGCCGCGCTCGCCGTGCACGGCCGCACGCGCGCGGATTTTTTTCAGGGCGAGGCCGAATACGAAACGATCGCGGCCGTCAAGCACGCCGTGCGCATTCCGGTATTCGTCAATGGTGACATCGATTGTGCGGGCAAGGCATTGAAGGCGCTGGAACAAAGCGGCGCGGACGGCGTGATGATCGGACGCGCGGCGCAAGGCCGGCCGTGGATCTTCCGCGAACTGCGCGCCGCATTCGCCGGAACGACCGCGTCGCCGCCTCTGCTCGACGAGGTCCGTGCTATCATGCTTTCGCACCTTGAGGCCCTTTACTCGTTCTACGGCGAGACGAAAGGTGTCCGCGTGGCGCGCAAGCATCTTGGTTGGTATTGCCGTCTTCATCCGAACGTCGGACACTTGCCACCCGGGCTGTTGACGACGGAATGCGCGAAGGAGCAGTTTTCGCTCACCAGCGGATTCCTGTCAGGACTGATCGGCCGCGTGGCGTGTGCAGCCTGACCGACAACGATGACGACGGAAATCGGGGACACTAGGCAATGACCGCGAAGTCGAGGGCGCTGGCGCAGCGCCGTCCGCATTTATCCCGTCCCATCAATGGACACTCGCGCGATATTCCGCTCCGCGATCACACCGAGCAGGCACTTTGCACGTATTTCGACAGCCTGAACGGCCACCGCCCCGGCCGGCTCTACGATCTCGTGATGCGCGAAGTGGAATTGCCGCTGTTCCAGGCGGTCATGGACTACGCGGAAGGCAATCAGAGCCGCGCCGCAACGATTCTCGGCATCAATCGCGGCACCTTGCGCAAGAAATTGCGCGAGTACGGGCTCGCTTCCTGAGCCGATGACGCGGCCGAACGCCCGACGGGCGTTGCTTTCCGTGTCCGACAAGACCGGTATCGTCGAATTCGCCCGAGAACTCCGGCATTTCGGGTTCGAACTGGTTTCGACGGGGGGCACGGCGCGCGCGCTCGCGGACGCGGGTCTCCCGGTGACCGAAGTGTCGGCCGTGACGGGATTTCCCGAAATCATGGAGGGCCGCGTCAAAACCCTGCACCCCAAGGTGCACGGCGCACTCCTTGGCCGCGCCGGCATCGACGACGCGGTCATGCGCGAGCACGGCATCCGGCCGATCGAGGTCGTCGTCGTGAACCTCTATCCCTTCACCGCAACGATCGCGCGGCCCGGATGCAGCGATGCGGACGCCATCGAGAACATCGACGTGGGCGGCCCGGCCATGCTCCGCGCGGCGGCGAAGAACCACGAGCGCGTGACGGTGCTCGTGGATCCGGCGGACTATTCCGGGGTGCTCGATGAGCTTCGCAATGGCGCCGTCTCGGAGACGACGCGCCGGCGACTGGCGGAAAAAACGTACTCCCACACGGCCCAGTACGACGCGATGGTGGCTGGCTGGCTGCGAAGGCGGCAGAAAGAGGTTTCCTTTCCCGACGCGCTGGCGGTGGCGTTTCGCAAGAAACAGGACCTGCGCTATGGCGAGAATCCGCACCAGGCGGCAGCGTTCTACGCAGATCCACTTTCGACGGGCGCCTCCGTTGCGACCGCTCGCCAGCTGCAAGGCAAGGAACTCTCCTACAACAACATCGCCGATGCGGACACCGCGCTCGAATGCGTGCGGCAGTTCGATGCGCCGGCTTGCGTCATCGTGAAGCACGCCAACCCCTGCGGCGCCGCGGTTGCCGCGGAAACGCTCGATGCCTATTTCCGGGCGTACGAGCCGGATCCCACCTCGGCCTTCGGCGGCATCATCGCTTTCAATCGGCCGGTCGATGCGGAAACGGCGGCGGCGATCGTCGAACGGCAGTTCGTCGAGGTCATCGCCGCGCCTGCCTTCGCGCCGGATGCGCTGGCGGCTCTTGCCGCCAAGCAGAACGTGCGCGTGCTGCAGACGGGCCCGCTCGACAACAGCGCATCGGTCGCGGTCGAGCTCAAGTCGGTCGCAGGCGGCCTGCTCGCGCAGTCGCGCGACGTCGGCGCCACCGACGCGCAGTCGCTCCGTCAGGTCACACGGCGCGCACCCAATTCCGCCGAGCTCGCGGACCTGCTTTTCGCCTGGCGGGTCTGCAAGTACGTGAAGTCGAACGCCATCGTGTTCGCCCGCGGCGGCCGCACTGTCGGCATCGGCGCCGGTCAGACCAGCCGGGTGGTCTCGACGCGCATCGCCGCGCTGAAGGCCGCGGACGCGAAACTCGCGGTCGGCGGCAGCGTCATGGCATCGGACGCCTTTTTCCCCTTTCGCGACGGCCTCGACGCCGCAGCGGAGCTCGGTATCCGCGCGGTGATCCAGCCCGGCGGCTCGCTCCGCGACGCGGAAGTCATCGCCGCCGCGGACGAGCGCGGCATCGCGATGGTCTTCACCGGCATGCGCCACTTCCGTCATTGAGCGCGGCGTGAAAGTGCTCGTCATCGGCGGCGGCGGCCGCGAACATGCGCTGGCCTGGAAACTCGCGCAATCGCCGGGCGTGACCGAAGTGCTGGTCGCGCCGGGAAATGCCGGCACGGCGGTCGAGCAGAAGTGCCGGAACGCGCCGGTCGCCGCGTTGGACATCCCGGGTCTCGTCGACCTCGCCCGTGCCGAAGGCATCGGGCTCACGGTGGTGGGCCCCGAAGGCCCGCTGGTCGCGGGCGTCGTCGACGCATTCGAAGCCGCGGGTCTCGCCTGCTTCGGGCCACGCCGGCTCGCGGCCAGGCTCGAGGGCAGCAAGCGGTTCACCAAGGAATTCCTGACGCGGCACGGAATCCCGACGGCGCGCTACGCGGCGTTTACGCAGGCGACGTTCGATCCTGCCGCAATCCGCGCGCAGCGGCCGCCGATCGTCGTCAAGGCGGACGGTCTCGCGGCGGGCAAAGGCGTCATCATCGCCGCGGGCGCGAACGAGGCGATCCGCACCGCGGAGCAGATGTTCGCAGGCAGCTTCGGCGATGCGGGCCGGGTCGTCGTCGTCGAGGAATTCCTCGCCGGCGAGGAAGCGAGCTTCATCGTCATGGCGGATGGAGAGCACGTGCTGCCGCTCGCGACCTCGCAGGATCACAAGCGGCTGCTCGATGGCGATGCGGGGCCGAACACGGGCGGAATGGGCGCGTATTCACCGGCGCCCGTCGTCACGCCGGCGCTGCACGACCGCATCATGCGCGAGGTGATCTCGCCGACGATGCGCGGCCTCGCCGCCGAAGGCGTGCCGTACACCGGATTCCTCTACGCGGGCCTGATGATCGCGCCGGACGGCACGCCTAACGTTCTCGAGTTCAATTGCCGCTGCGGCGACCCGGAGACTCAGCCGATCATGGCGCGGCTCGCGAGCGACCTGGCATCGCTCTGCAAGGCGGCGCTCGCGGGGCGGCTCGACGAAGTCGATGCGAAATGGGATTCGCGCGTGGCACTGGGCGTCGTCGTCGCCGCCGCCGGCTATCCGGACGAACCGCGCGCCGGCGACGCGATCGCCGGTCTCGACGAGGCTGCGGCGTTGCCCGGCAAGGTTTTCCACGCCGGCACGCGGCAGGATGGCGGGCAGGTCGTGACCGCGGGCGGGCGCGTTCTCTGCGCGGTCGGTCTCGGCGAGCGAGTGACGGAGGCGCAGCGCGCGGCTTACGCTCTCGTCGGCCGGCTGAAATGGAATGGCATGCAGTTTCGCCGCGATATAGGCTGGCGCGCCCTATGAGCAGGATTCATCTGCGCCGCGCCCACGATTTCACGACGAAAGCCGCGCGCCAGAAGGTCGACCGCATGGCGGACGCGCTCGGCAAGCGCTTCGACGCGGAATGCCGATGGAAGGGCGACGTGCTCTCGATCGAGCATCCGAGCGTCAGCGGCAAGGTCGTGGTGGGCAAGGATGAGATCGTGGTCGAAGCGAAGCTCGGCTTTCTGCTGGCGATGTTCCGCGACCGCGTCGACGAGGAACTGGTGCGGATCCTCGACGCGGAGTTCCCTGAGGCGAAGGCCTAGTCCGGCGGACGGACCAAAATCGGCCAGGACAGCGTCGATTCGACATTGACGCCATTCCGGCGCGCCGGCACGAAAACGAGCCGGCGCAGGATACAGATTCCCGCCTCGTCGAAGACGTCGTCGCCGCTCGAGCGCACGACTTCGGCCTTGCGCACGCGGCCGCCGTCGGTGACCGTGATCCGGTAATTGACCTTGACCTCGTCATCGCGGCCCGCCGGATAGCACTTGCGATAGGCGTCGAGTATCTGGCCGTCGTCGGAGCGCACCGTCGGCGCCTCGAGGCGGACGCGCTCGTGAGGATTGCGCGAAAGATGGAAGTCGACCGGCACGGTGGTCCAGGATTCCACCGCCTCCAGGTGCAGCCGCGCCGGGAAGAACTGCAACCGCTCGGCGAGGCACTGCGCCGCCTCTTCCATCCACGGGAGCACGCCGTCCGGCAGCGCGGTCTCGATCACGCTTCCGTCCTTGCCCACTTTCACGAGCAGATCGAGCTCGCCTTCGTAGGCGGCGTTCAAGGTGACGAGCGGCTGGATCGCGGGCTGGCAATACTCGATCGCACGCCGCAAGTCCTGCCGGAGTTGCGGCGGCGAAGGAAATCCGACGTCGATCGTGAGTTTTCCCGCGACCGGCTTGCCGTCCTGCAACGCGGGCTCGAAACGCATCGTGACGGCGACACATTCTGCGGCGGCCGCGAGCCGGTCCGCCGTGCCTGGAGCACTCGATGCGCCGGTGACGCGGCCCGCGGGGTCGACCGACACGGTGACCTCGGCCTCGCCGGTCACCTGACCGGATCGGCTATGCATCCGATAGCAGTTGTCGACCGCATTGCTAACGTTGCCCAGTGCCCTCGGCGGCATGTTTGCCGTGCCGAATGCGGCGGCGGCTGACAGACATAGTGCAGCGCAGCAAAGAAAAATCCTGAGGACCATGCGCTTACATCACCAGACTTTACTTGTCGCTGCCACTGCGATCGCCATCACCGGCTGCGGTGGGGAAGCGCAATTATTGGTGGAGGACGGGACCGGGCCTGATCCCGATCTGCCGCCTCCGGAAAAGTCCCTGATACCGACCGTCAAGATCGCCCCCGCCGTCGGCTGGCAGCACGGCGGTCGTCCGATCCCTGCCGAAGGCACCCAGGTCGTCGCATTTGCGGAGGGTCTCGATCACCCGCGCTGGTTGTACGTGCTGCCGAACGGCGACGTGCTCGTAGCCGAAACGGCGGCGCCGGAACGGCCGGAACAAGGCAAGGGCATCAAGGCCTTCTTCAAGAAGAAGGCCATGCAGCGTGCGGGCGCCGCCGTGCCGAGCGCGAATCGCATCACCCTGCTCCGCGACCGCGACGGAGACGGCATCGCCGATCAGCGTTCGCCGTTACTGACGGAACTCAATTCGCCGTTCGGCATGGAACTCGTGGGCGATCAGCTCTATGTCGCGAATACCGACGCGCTCCTGCGCTTCCCCTACCGACCGGGAGACACGACCATTCAGGCGCAGGGTGCCAAGGTCGCGGATCTTCCGGGCGGAAGATTGAATCATCACTGGACCAAGAATGTCATCGCGAGCGCAGATGGTTCCAAGCTCTACGTCACGGTCGGCTCCAACAGCAATGTAGCCGAGAACGGCATGGACAAGGAGCACGAGCGGGCGGCGATTCTCGAAATCGACCCGCAGACGGGCGCGCGGGAGATCTACGCATCGGGCCTGCGTAATCCCAATGGTCTCGCCTGGGAACCGGCGACCGGCATGCTGTGGACCGTCGTAAATGAGCGTGACGAGATCGGCAGCGATCTCGTGCCCGATTACCTGACGTCGGTTCGCAAGGGCGGTTTCTACGGGTGGCCGTACAGCTACTTCGGACAGATCGTCGATGAGCGCGTCAAGCCGCCCCGCCCGGATCTGGTCGCCAAGGCGATCAAGCCCGATTACGCACTCGGCCCCCATACCGCGTCGCTGGGCCTCGCGTTCTCTGCCGGTGCGAAGCTCCCGGATCGATTCGCCAATGGCATGTTCATCGGACAGCATGGCTCCTGGAACCGGGATCCGCTTTCCGGTTACAAGGTCATCTTCGTGCCATTCCGCGACGGCAGGCCTTCCGGTTCTCCGATCGATGTGCTGACCGGGTTCGTCGATGACGACGGAAATGCGATGGGACGCCCGGTCGGCGTGGTCATGGACAAGCACGGCGGAGTCCTTGTCGCAGACGATGTCGGCAACGTCATCTGGCGCGTCAGCGCCGCCGTCGCGGACGGTCGCACGGCGAACAACCAAGAAGGAAACGTGACATGTTCAACGTTGCGGTACTGCTGATCGCGATTGCGGCCGTCTTCGGCCTCTACATGGCCGTCCAGCACTTCAAGGGGCGGACGCCGCCGAAGGCGGGAATCGCGATTCTGCACGGATTGCTCGCCGTGTCCGGCGTCATCCTGCTGCTGCTCGGCGTGTGGGAAATCGGCTTCGGCACCGCGCACACCTGGGCGCTCGTGCTGTTCGGCATCGCCGCGCTCGGCGGCCTCTATCTCGTGAGCCATCACATGCGCCAACGGCCGCTGCCGAACGCAGTAATCGTCATCCACGGCCTGGTCGCGGTGATTGCGTTCCTGGTGCTGCTGACGGCGGTCTACCTCGTGCCGTAGACGGTCGGGTATGTTCATGCCCCGTTGGGAGGGGGCATGAAGAGATTTCTGAGAATCCTGGGCTGGTCGCGAGCAATCGTTACGATGAGCGCCGGGCGGCCCACGAGGCCGGTTTTCCAATTCCCTTTCCGCTGGGTGAAGCCGAATCGGCGGCGCTGCGCGAGGAAAGGATCGCTGCGGGCTCGCCTGCCGACGATCCGTTCGCCGGTTTGGACTTGCAGGCGATCGCGCTGGAGCGCGCAGTTTCGCGCGGGGAGCACCTCGTCGACAGTCGCATCTCATGCAATGTCTGCCATGGCCGCGATCGATTTCGTCAACCTCTCGGACCACGAGCTATCGGATGTCGTCGCCTACTTCCAAAGCCAGCCGCCCGTCGGCCAGGACCTCGGTCCGGTGAAGTTCGGCCCGGTCTTCACGTTCCTGGTCGCCACGGACTCCGGCGCCTTTTCCGCGTCGGACATCGACCATGAGACTGCGCACGCGCCTGAACCGCCGGAGTCCGCGCCGACGCCTCGATACGGTGAGCACTTCGTGCAGGTGTGCCGTGGGTGCCATGGCGAGCGGCTGTCGGGCGGAAAACGCAATGGCGATCAGCACATGCCGATCGTCGCGAATCTCACGCCGCATGAGACGGGGCTCGAGTACTGGAAGGAAGCTGATTTCATCTGCGCCATTCGGGGAGGCAAGCGCAAGGATGGGACGGCAATCTCCGAGTACATGCCCTGGAAAGCGTATTCGCAGATGCGCGATACAGAGTTGCGCGCGATGTACGCGTACTCGCGGACGGCGCCGGTCGTGGAGAAGGGAAACCGCTAGCGTGGCTCGCGATTGAGATCAACTGCGCGCCAGAGATACCACGACGCCGTGGTCCGGTACGGCGCCCAGCGCTCCCCGAATTTCGCGAGCGCATTCGGCTTCGGCAACTTGCGTTTGCCATAAGCGATCCGGAATCCGTTGCGGATGCCGTAGTCGTCCACCGGCAGCACGTCCGGACGCGCGAGCGTGAACATCAGGAACATCTCGACCGTCCAGCGCCCCACCCCGCGCGCTTCGATCAGCCGCTCGATGATCGTTTCGTCTTTCATGCGCGAGAGCAATCGCCGCGCCGGTATTGTGCCGTCGAGCGTCCTGGCGGCAATGTCTTTGAGGGCCGCGGATTTGGCGCGCGAAAAACCGACGCCGCGCAACTGCTCGTCCGGTGTCGCGACGAGCATCGCGGGTTCCGGAATTCCAGTGCCGCCGTAGAGCGCGTAGAGCCGGCCGAGGATCGTGTTCGCAGCCTTGGCGGTGAGCTGCTGGTGCGCCACTGCCTGCACCAGGGCCTCGTAGGGGCCGATGCCTCGCTCGGGTTTCGGCGCGTAGGGGCCTGCGCGGCGGATCAGTTGCGCCATCACCGGATCGACCCGGCGCAGGTGGCGCAGTGCGTCCGTCATCCGCGCTTCATCGACTCGAAGAAGTCCGAGTTGGTCTTGGTGTCCTTCATCTTGTCGATCAGGAACTCGACCGCGGCCAGTTCGTCCATCGGGTGCAGGAGCTTGCGCAGGATCCACATCTTCTGCAGTTCGTCCGGCACCGTGATCAGCTCTTCCTTGCGCGTGCCGGAGCGGTTGATGTTGAAGGCCGGATAGACGCGCTTTTCAGAAATCCGGCGATCGAGGTGAATTTCGCTGTTACCAGTGCCCTTGAACTCCTCGTAAATCACGTCGTCCATGCGCGAGCCGGTGTCGATGAGCGCCGTCGCGATGATTGTCAACGAGCCGCCCTCCTCCACGTTCCGCGCCGCGCCGAAGAACCGCTTTGGGCGCTGCAGGGCGTTTGCGTCGACGCCACCCGTCAGCACCTTGCCGGAGCTCGGCACGACGGTGTTGTAGGCGCGCGCGAGGCGCGTGATCGAGTCGAGCAGGACCACCACGTCGCGCTTGTGCTCCACGAGGCGCTTCGCCTTCTCGATCACCATTTCCGCGACCTGCACGTGGCGGCTCGCCGGCTCGTCGAAGGTTGAGGCTACGACTTCCCCCTTCACCGTGCGCGACATCTCGGTCACTTCCTCGGGCCGCTCGTCAATCAGGAGCACGATGAGGTAGAGATCCGGGTGATTCCAGGTGATGGAGGTCGCGATGTTCTGGAGGAGCATCGTCTTGCCGGCTTTCGGCGGCGAGATGATGAGGCCGCGCTGGCCCTTTCCGAGGGGCGCCATGAGGTCGATCATTCGCGCCGTCAGGTCCTCGGTCGAGCCGTTGCCGCGCTCGAGCTTGAGGCGCTTGGTCGGATGCAGCGGCGTCAGGTTCTCGAACAGGAGCTTGTGGCGCGCGCTCTCCGGCGTGTCGAAGTTGATCTCGCCGACCTTCAGCAGCGCGAAATAGCGCTCGCCGTCCTTCGGCGGGCGGATGAGTCCCGAGATCGAATCGCCGGTGCGGAGATTGAATCGGCGAATCTGGCTCGGGCTGACATAGATGTCGTCGGGCCCGGCGAGATAGGAGCTGTCGGCGGAGCGGAGGAATCCGAAGCCGTCCTGGAGGATTTCGAGCACGCCGTCGCCGTAGATGTCCTCGCCGCCGCGGGCATGCGCCTTCAGGATCGAGAAGATGACGTCCTGTTTGCGCTGGCGCGCCATGTTCTCGAGTCCCATGGACTCGGCCATCGTGACGAGCTCGTGGACCGGTTTCGTCTTGAGCACCGTCAGGCTCATGGCGCTTCGCGAGGCGGCGAGTTCTTCCGGCGAAATGATGTCGCCTTCGGCCCCGTCCATCACGTGATCGTCCACCGGCAGGCCTTCCTGCCCGTGGCGCGGCCCGCCGCCGCGATTGCGATGACCCTTCTGGCGATTGCGCGCCTGGTTGCCGAGATAGCCCCTCATAGGTGCTGGTCCAGCAGGGCCGCCAGCTTCGACTTTCCGACGAGTCCGACCTGTTGCGCCTCGGGCGCGCCGTTCTTGAACAGGATCAGCGTCGGGATGCCGCGCACGCCGTACTTCACGGGCGTGTGGCGGTTGTCATCGATATTGAGCTTTGCCACCTTGACCCGGCCCGCGTAATCCTTCGCGATGTCGTCGAGGATCGGGGCGATGGCCTTGCAGGGGCCGCACCATTCAGCCCAGAAATCGAGCAGAACGGGAGTTTCGGATTTGAGGACGTCGGAATCGAACGTCGCGTCGGTCGTATGGACGATATTGCCGCTCACGCGGGAGTTTCTCCTGGTTTGAAGTTGATCGGTGACGGGCGAATGCCCGATACGGCACAATGTTTGGCGCGGTAGGGGCAGATACGTGCGGGAATCCGCACCGCTAAGGTGCTTTTGTAGCGCGTCGGAGGGCAATTATCAAGTGATGAGCGTCAAAGTAGTAAACCGGTGACTCAAAAGCAATTTTCGGACCTCTCCTTCACTGGCCTGCACCTGCCTGAATCAGTCGCCCGCGGAGTTGCCGACGCGGGCTTCGAGCGCTGCACTCCGATTCAGGCCGAAGCGCTTCCGCGGGCACTCGCCGGCCTCGATGTCGCAGGGCAGGCGCAGACCGGCACCGGCAAAACCGCCGCATTCCTGGTCGCCCTCTTCTCCCATCTGCTGCGCTATCCGGCGCCCGCCGACCGGCCGGGCACGTCGCCGCGCGCGCTCATTTTGGCTCCGACGCGCGAGCTCGCGATCCAGATCCATCGCGACGCCGAGATCCTCGTGCAGTACACGGGCCTCACGCTCGGGCTCGCTTTCGGCGGCGTGGACTATGACAAACAGCGCCGCACGCTCGCCGCGGGCGTGGACGTCCTGATCGGCACGCCGGGCCGGATCATCGATTTCTTCAGGCAGCATGTCTTCGACCTGCGCCACGTGCAGGTCATGGTCCTCGACGAGGCCGACCGCATGTTCGACCTCGGTTTCATCAAGGATATTCGTTACCTGCTGCGGCGCCTGCCGGCGCCCGAATACCGCCTGAACATGCTGTTCTCGGCGACGCTCTCGCATCGCGTGCTGGAACTCGCCTACGAGCACATGAACGACCCGGAGCTGATCCGCATCGAGCCCGAGCGGATCACCGCGGAGCGCGTCCGGCAGGTGATCTACTACCCCGCGATGGAGGAAAAAGCAGCGCTCCTGGTGCACCTCCTTCGCACTGACGCGGCGACCAGGACGCTCGTCTTCGTCAATACCAAGCGGCTGGCCGAAAGGCTGGAGCGCCTGTTGCGGGCGAACGGCATTGTCGCCGCGGCGATGTCGGGTGACGTGCCGCAAAGAAAACGCATGCGGATGCTCCGGGAGTTCCACGACGGCAAGCTCGCCGCACTGGTCGCGACCGACGTCGCGGCGCGCGGGCTTCACATTCCCGACGTCAGCCACGTTTTCAACTACGACCTGCCCCAGGATCCGGAGGACTACGTGCATCGCATCGGCCGCACAGCGCGGGCGGGCGCCGCCGGCGACGCAGTCAGTTTCGGCTGCGAGCAGTACGTCGAGTCGCTGCCGGACATCGAGGCCTTCATCGGTCACCGGATTCCGGTCGGCAGCTTCGACCCTGTGAACCTGCCTCCCCTGAAGCCGGCGCACTACGCGCCCCGCTCGTTCGGCGACGAAGAGGAGGACGGCCCGCCGCCGAGTCAACTGCACCGGCCGGGCCGTTCGGCCGGTCGCGGCGGGAGGCCCGGCCACGACCATAAGCGGCGCCGTCAACGTCCCGCGAGTTGAGCCCGCGTCGCGAGCGGCGCCAGGCCAGCGCCCAGCTCGCGCACGGATTCGACGCCCGGAAACTCGATCGGGGCGCGCGCCGGCGCGCGCTGGACCGGTCGGCGCACCGCATAAAGCCAGCGGATCCCGTGCGCCTGCGCCGCGCGCAGGACTGGCGCGCTGTCGTCGGCGAAGAGTGTGCGCGCAGCGTCGAACGATTCGCGCGCTGCGAGGCGCGGCCAGAATGCCGCGCTCTCCTTGGGCACTCCGAATTCGTGCGACGAGTACACCGCGTCGAACCGGCGCCGGATGCCGAGATGCGCATCCTTGATCGCGAGGATTTCCGGATCGGCGTTGGTGACGAGAACGGTCCGGCGACCGGCGGCGCGCAAGCGCGCAAGGAAAGCGCGCGAGTGCGGCAGCCACTCGATCTGGTGACGAACGGAGCGCTTCAGGGTCACGATGTCGAGCGACAGCGCCTTGCTCCAGTAATCGACGCAATACCAGTCGAGCGTGCCCTGCGTCGACTCGAAGATGGGGCGCATCAGGCGCCGCGCCTCGTCGAGCGACACGCCTCGGCTCTCGGCGTAGCGCCGCGGCAGGAGCTGTTCCCAGAAATGCTTGTCCCAGCCGAGATCGAGCAGCGTGCCGTCCATGTCGAGCAGGACGGTGTCGATCGATTGCCAGTCCGGGAGAAGGGCGCTTCCGTGCATGCGCCTATGATATAAGGCGCCACTTTCCGGAGCCGAGATGACAACCGACCTGAACCGGCTATTGCTCGACGTGACGGCGCTCGCGCGCGAGGCTGGCCGCGCGATACTCGAGGTCTACGCGTCGTCGTTCAGCGTCGAGGAAAAAGAGGATCGGTCTCCGCTTACTGAGGCGGATTTGCGCTCCGAGCGCCTGATCCTGGCCGGATTGCGGCGGCTCGCGCCGGAGATCCCGGTGCTATCCGAGGAATCCGCGCAGATCCCGTATGCGGCCCGGCGCCACTGGAGCAGGCTCTGGCTCGTCGATCCGCTCGACGGCACCAGGGAATTCGTGCAGCGGAACGGCGAATTCACGGTGAACATCGCATTGATCGACAATCACCGCCCGGTCCTCGGCATCGTGCATGCGCCGGTGCTCGAGCGCGACTACTTCGCCTGCGAAGGCATCGGTGCCTTCCGTTCGGACGCAGAAACGGCGGGCCGGCCGATCCGCACCGCCAAGCGGGGCACGGGGCCGGTGCGCGTGGTCGGCAGTCGCTCGCACCGCGGCAGCTCGCTCGACGGGTTCCTCGCCCGCGTCGGCCCGCATGAATTCGTCGAAGTCGGCAGCTCGCTGAAGCTCTGTCTCGTCGCCGACGCCCAGGCCGACGTTTACCCGCGGCTCGGCCCCACGAGCGAGTGGGACACGGCCGCCGGGCAATGCGTGCTGGAACAGGCGGGCGGCGTCGTGCTGAAGCTCGACGGCGAGCCGCTTGCGTACAACGCGCGCGAGGAAGTGCTGAACCCGCACTTCGTCGGAATCGGCGACCCGGATGTCGACTGGCTCGCGATGATGCGATGACCTGGGAACTCCTGCTCGCGGTGACCGTGCTCGCGGTGATTGCGGGCTTCTGGCACTCGAGCCTCGCGGCGCGCGAGCTTGCGAATCGTGTCGCGATGGAAACCTGCGCGAGCGCCAAAGTCCAGATGCTGGACGGGACGGTCGCGATCCATCGCCTGCGGCTCGTGCGCTCGGGCGACGCGCCACTGGCCTGGCATCGGACTTATGTATTCGACTACACCTCGGATGGATTCAGCCGGCAACGCGGCTTCGTCGTGCTGACGGGCGACACGGTTGACACCGTCGGTCTCGGTCCCCGGGCCGTATGAACGCGCATTCACCCGTCGACCTGCACCTGCACTCCACGGCCTCGGATGGAATGCTCGACCCGGCGGCGCTCGTCGCGCACGTGGCGGGCTGCGGCGTGCGCCTCATGGCGCTGACCGACCACGACACCGTCGCGGGCGTCGAAGCGGCAGCGGGAGCCGCGCGCGAGTGCGGCATCGGTTTCGTCGCGGGCGTGGAGCTCTCCGTATC
>JBOHZO010000157.1:0-10004 GCA_050738555.1 Steroidobacteraceae bacterium
GCCTCGAGGCGCTCGAGTTCCTCGCGCAATCCCGCCGGCAGGCGGGCGCCGTAGCTCGCCAGATAGCGGCCGATCTCCGAAACTTCTTCGCGCCACGCGGTGTTGTCGACGGCGAGCAGTTCGTCGATCGTCGCGTCGTCGAGCGCGAGGCCGGAGAAATCGAGCGCGTCGCGGCTCGGCACGGCGCCGATCGCGGTGTCGATCGCCTTCCCGCGGCCATTACAGCGCTCGATGATCCAGGCGAGCACGCGCAGGTTTTCGCCATAGCCCGGCCATAGGAATCGGCCCTTCGCGTCGCGGCGGAACCAGTTGACGTGGAAGATTCCCGGCAGCCGCCGCGCGCGCTTCGTCATCGACAGCCAGTGACCCCAGTAATCGCCGAAGTTGTAGCCCGCGAAGGGTTTCATCGCCATCGGATCGCGGCGCACGACGCCCACGTCCCCCGCAGCCGCGGCCGTGGTTTCCGACGCCATCCCCGCGCCGACGAGGACCCCGTGCGCCCAGTCACGCGCCTGGTACACGAGCGGCGCGAGCGCGCGGCGCCGGCCCCCGAACACGAGCGCCGTGACCGGCACGCCTTGCGGCGCATCGGCCATCGGCGAGTAACTCGGATTCTGCTTCGCCGAAACCGTGAAGCGCGAATTCGGATGCGCGGCCGGACCGCGGGAGGGATCGAACGAGCGGCCCTGCCAGTCGAACGCCGGCTGGCCTTCGTCGAGACCCTCCCACCAGGGTTCGTTGTCTTTCGTCAGGCCGACATTCGTGAAGATCGTGTCGTGCCGGATCATCTCGTAGGCGTGCCTGTTCGTCTTTGCATTCGTGCCCGGCACGACGCCGAAATAACCGGCTTCCGGATTGATGGCCCACAGGCGTCCGTCCGGCCCGGGATACAGCCAGGCGATGTCGTCGCCGACGGTCCAGATCTTCCAGCCCGGCATCGTTGCCGGCGGAATCAGCATCGCTAGATTGGTCTTGCCGCAGGCCGACGGAAACGCGCAGGCGAGGTAAAGCGTCTCGCCCGCGGGATTCTCGACGCCGACGATCAGCATGTGCTCGGCGAGCCATCCCTCGTCGCGCGCCTGCCAGCTCGCGATGCGAAGTGCGTGGCACTTCTTGCCGAGCAGCGCATTGCCGCCGTAGCCCGAGCCGTAGCTCTGGATCTCGAGCGACTCCGGAAAATGCATGATGAAGCGGCGTGCGGGGTCGAGTTCCCCGACTGAATGGAGTCCCTTGACGAACACGCCGTCCCGCGCGATGCGCGCGAGCGCCGCCGCGCCCATCCGGGTCATCAGCTTCATGTTGGCCGCGACATACGCGCTGTCCGTGATCTCGACGCCGCAGCGCGAGTACGGAGACTCGATCGGTCCCATGCAGTAGGGGATCACGTACAGCGTCCGGCCGCGCATGCATCCTTCGAACAGCGCATCCATGCGGCGCCGCGCATCGGCGGGCGCCATCCAGTGGTTGTTCGGTCCCGCGTCCTCCCGCCGCTCGGTGCAGACGAAGGTCAGCTGCTCCACGCGCGCCACGTCGGAAGGGTTCGAGCGATGCAGGTGGCAGCCGGGGAAGGAGCCTGGATTCAGCTTCATCAGGTCGCCGGATTCGAGCATGCGGCGGATCAGCTCGCGGTACTCGGCTTCCGAGCCGTCGCACCAGTGCACCTGGTCGGGGCGCGTGCGCGCGGCGACCTGCATCACCCAGTGACGCAGCGCATCGGGTGCGTGAGCAGGAGCGGCCGAACGGTCGGGTGCGGTTGCCATGCAGTCCTCGCGGGGGAGGGCATCAATATTAACAGGCGTCCGCCGGATTGACTGAAACTGCGCGATTCCGTTCGCGAAACTCATTGAACTGAAAAACAATTGCCCGGAGACTGCGGGCATGAGCGCAAGCGGCGAATTCGGCAGACTTCTGGGACCGCAAGGGCCGCTTGCGCGGGTCATCGATAATTTCGAGTCCCGGCGCGAGCAGCAGCTCATGGCGGACTGGGTCGGCGAAACGCTGGCGGCGCGAGGCATGGTCGCGATCGAAGCGGGCACCGGCACCGGCAAGACCTTCGCGTACCTGGTGCCGGCGCTGTTGTCCGGGCGGCAGGTGATCATCTCGACCGGCACGCGGACCTTGCAGGATCAACTCTTTCACCGCGACCTGCCGACAGTCGCAAAGGCGCTCGGCAGGCCGGCGCGCGTCGCGCTGCTGAAGGGCCGGGCGAACTATCTCTGCCTTCATCGGCTCGAACTCGCCGAGTCGATGCCGGCGCTCCCCGGTTTCCGCCCACCCGACGCGCGCATGATCGGGCGCATCCGGCGCTGGTCGCGCGACACGACGACCGGCGACCTTTCCGAGGTCAAGAGCCTGCGCGACTCCGATCCCGCCTGGGCCGCGGTCACATCGACGCGCGACAACTGCCTCGGCGCCAAGTGTCCCGCGTACTCGCGCTGCCATGTCGTCGCGGCGCGGCGCGAAGCGCAGGCGGCCGACATCGTCGTCGTGAATCATCATCTGTTGCTCGCGGACCTCGCGCTCAAGGACGAAGGCTTCGGCGAATTGCTGCCGGGGACCGAGGCGGTGATCCTGGACGAGGCTCACCAGGTGCCCGAGATCGCCGCGCAGTTTTTCGGCCGCGAATTTTCTTCGCGCCAGGCGGGCGCTTTGGCCCGCGACGCACTGGCCGAGCTCGCGCGGCTCGGTCTCGCGGGCACCGCCGCGCGCGAACGGCTCGCGGCGCTCGAAGCAGCCATCGCCGAAGGCGCCTCCGCGATCGGTGGTACCGGCGAGCGTCTCGACTGGGCCGCGCTGCCGGAACATTTTCTCGCCGCGCTCGAGCACGCGTCTGATGCGCTCCTCAAGCTCGGGCAGGACTTTGCCGCGGCCGATCCCGAGGATCCGGGCCTGCGCCACTGTGTGCGGCGCGCGGCCAAGCTTGCGGAGACGCTCGCCGCGATCGTGGATGCGGGCGCGGACGCAGGCCTTCGATGGGTCGAAGCGACCGGCCGCGGCTACACCCTGTCATTCACGCCGTTCGAAGTCGCAGAGCGGCTCGGCGAGCTGATGCGCGCGCAAGGCGGCGCATGGGTCTTCACCTCGGCAACGCTCGCGGTGGGCGACGACTTCACGCATTTCCTCGGCCGGATCGGCGCGCCGACGGCAAATGCGGTGCGCATCGACAGCCCGTTCGATTTCGAGAGCCAGGCCATGATCTTTCTGCCCGAAGGCATGCCCGATCCGGCAAGCCGTGGCTACACGGAACGGGTGCTGGCGGAAGCGCTTCCGCTCGTCGAGGCGGCGGGAGGACGGAGCTTCCTGCTGTTCACGAGCCATCGCGCGCTCGGCGAGGCCGCCCGCAGCCTCGAATCCCGGCCGGATTTCGCGCGACGTTACCCGGTGCTGGTGCAGGGCGAGGCGCCGCGCGAGGCGCTCCTCCGGCGCTTTCGCGAACTGGGCAATGCGGTGCTGCTCGGGACCGCGAGTTTCTGGGAGGGCGTCGACGTGCGCGGCCACGCGCTTGCGCTCGTCGTGATCGACAAGCTGCCCTTTGCGGCACCCGAGGATCCACTCCTGAAGGCGCGCCTCGAAGGCATCCGGCGCCGCGGCGGGAATCCGTTCCAGGAGTTCCAGTTGCCGCAGGCGGTGCTCGCGCTCAAGCAGGGGTTCGGGCGGCTGATCCGCGATCGCGAGGACTTCGGCGTGGTGACGATCTGCGATCCGCGGCTCCGCAGCCGCGGCTACGGCAGGTTGTTCCTCGCCTCGCTTCCGCCCGCGCGGGTCGCGAGCGACGGCGCCGAGGCAGCCTCGTTTCTCCGGCGCCGGCTTGCGCTCGCGGGACTGGCCGCGCCGGCGGCGCTCGAAGCATGAAGCTCCTCGCGCTCGACGCCGCGACCGAGGCTTGTTCGGCGGCGCTGCTTCGCGACGGCGAATTGAGCGAGCGCTACGAGCTCATCGGCCGCGGGCATGCCGGGCGGCTGTTGCCGATGGCGGACGAATTGCTGAAGGAGGCCGGTTTATCGGTCGCCGATCTCGACGCCATCGCCTTCGGGCGCGGTCCCGGCGGTTTCACCGGGCTCCGGATCGCCGCGGGCGTGGCACAAGGCCTCGCGATGGGCAGCCTGCGCCGCGTCGTGCCGGTCAGTGATCTCGCGGCAGTCGCCGCGGGCGCCGCGCGAACCGCAGCGGTGGACCGCGTGCTCGTCTGCATGGACGCGCGGATGGGGCAGGTGTATTGGGCCGCGTTCGATTGTGGCGGGACCCACCCTGTCGCCGTCACCGAGGAATTGCTCGCGAATCCGGCGGCGGTGGAACCGCCGGCCGGCGCGCCGTGGTTCGGCGCCGGCCACGGGTTTGCGGCCTATCCCGAACTCGCTGCCCGACTCGCCGACCGGCTCGCCGGTGCGGACGCGGCGTTGCTGCCGCGCGCCGCCGACATCGCTCGAATCGCAGCTCACGATTTCGCGGCAGGCCGCGCGGTCGATGCGTCTCGCGCGCTTCCGGTCTACCTGCGCGATGACGTCGTGCACAGGCGATGACGCGGCCGATGTCATAATTCCTCAACAATGAGCCGTCACTCTGACCGCCTACGCATGGCGGACACCCACATTCTGGTCGTCGAAGACGAGCAGCCGATCCGCGACCTGATTGCCTTCGGTTTGCGCCGAATCGGTTGCCAGGTCGCACTGGCCGAACACTCGCAGTCTGCTCTCGCGAGCATCGGCGACCGGCGCCCTGACCTGATTCTCGTGGACTGGATGCTGCCCGACATGAGCGGGCTGGAGCTGGTGCGCCAGTTGCGGCGCGATGCCGGCACGCGGGACATTCCGATCGTGATGCTCACGGCTCGCGCCGACGAAGCGGACAAGGTCGCGGGCCTCGAGAGCGGGGCCGACGACTACCTCACCAAGCCTTTCTCGGCGCGCGAGCTCGTCGCGCGCATCCAGGCCGTGCTGCGGCGGAGCGCGCCTGCGGGCGATTCGGAGCGCGTGGAAGTCGAAGGATTGACACTCGACCAGGCCGGACACCGCGTACTGGCGGCCGGAAAATCGGTCAGCCTGGGTCCGACGGAATACCGCCTGCTGGCGTTCCTGATGACCCATCCCGACCGTGTGTATTCGCGAAGCCAGCTGCTGGACCGCGTCTGGGGTGGAAACGTGTACGTCGAAGAACGCACGGTCGACGTGCACATCCGCCGGCTGCGCAAGTCGCTCGAGGTCGGCGGCCACGACCGTCTCGTGCAAACTGTGCGAGGATCCGGCTACCGGTTCTCAGCCCAGCGGGACTGAATCATGTTGCCTGCGTGGTCGTTTGCCCTGGTCCGGTTGGCAGCGGCGATAGCGGTCGCAACCGCCCTTGGCTTGTTGTCCGGCCGCATGGGCCTTTCGTTTGCACTCGTCCTCGGCGGCCTCCTCGCATGGCAGTTCGTCAACTTGTTCCGGCTGCAACGCTGGCTGCGCCACCGGGCGCATGAGGCTCCCCCGGATATCGGCGGCGTCTGGGGCGACGCGATCGGGTTGATTGCCCGAATCTACCGGCGCAAGCAATTTCACAAGCGCAGGGTCACGCAGCTCTTCCGTGAATTTCGCCGCCTGAGCGCGGCGCTTCCCGACGGGGTCGTGCTGCTGTCGGAGAACCTGGAAATCGTCTGGTTCAACCGGACGGCCGCAGCGCTGCTCGGGCTGCGGCGCAAGGTGGACGTCGGCTTGCCCATCTCGAATCTGGTGCGCAACCCGGATTTCGCCGGTTATCTGCAGCGGCCCGTTGCGGCCGGCGTCATCGTCCGGGTGCGTGGCGGCGACACGTGGCTCGCGCTGGTCGTCATTCCCGCAGGCGGCCAGCACCTGATGCTTGCGCGCGAGGTCACGCGGGAAGTGCGTCTGGAACAAATGCGCAAGGATTTCGTAGCCAACGCTTCGCACGAGCTCCGCTCGCCGCTGACCGTCATTGCCGGCTACCTGGACGAACTCGGCGACGACAGCGGCCTCGGGCCGGAATGGCGCGAGCCGATCGCCGACATGCGACGCCAGGCAAAGCGAATGCGCGAAATCGTGGACGACCTGCTCGAGTTGTCGCAGCTGGAGTCGAGCGCGGACGAGGCGCCGATGATTGCGGTGGACGTGGCGAGACTCATCGAACGCCTGGAGCGCGAGGCGCGGGCTTTTGAGCCGCCGCCCCCCCGTTTTGAGCTGGATCTCGACCATGGTTGCCATCTCTATGGCAGCGAAAGCGAGCTGCACTCGATCGCCTGGAATCTCATTTCCAACGCGATCAAATACACGCCGGCGGACGGCAGGATCACGATTCGCTGGCAACGCGACGCCACCGGCGCGCAACTGACGGTGCGGGACACCGGAATCGGCATCGCGCCGGAACATCTCCCCCGGTTGACCGAGCGCTTTTATCGCGTGGACCGCGCCCGCGCGCGCAGCAAGGGCGGCTCCGGCCTCGGCCTGTCGATCGTCAAGCACGGGTTGCAGCGGCATGGCGGCCGGCTCGAAATTGCGAGCGAAGAGGGCCATGGTTCGACTTTCACGGCGCACTTTCCCGCGCGGCGCGTCTCGGCCCGGGTAACGGCTGTAACAAAAGCGTCATAATCCACGACCATCATTCCGGGCGCGCGCACCGCTCCGACGGTTCGCGGATCGATTTCACTACCAACCGGAGAATGGCTCGTGAAGAAAATCTTGATCCCTGCGGCCATCGGGATGCTGGCTTGCGCACCGGCGTTTGCCCAGCAAGCGACAACGATGGACCAGGTCCTGCGGGAACTGCAGGCCCTCAGCGAACGCGTCGGCAGACTGGAACAGGACAACGGCCAGTTGCGCAGCGAAAACGCCGAGCTCCGCGTCAAGAACGAGCGCATCGAGGCGACCACGGAATACCTGCGCGACAACGCGTCGGCGACCCGCAAACAGCTCGCGGAGGAAGCACCGAAGGTCGCCGAGGCGGAACGCATCGCCAAGGGGGCGGAATGGGCCTCGCGCATCAGCTGGAAGGCCGACATGCGCTACCGCCACGAGAACGTGGATCCGCAGGAGACGACGACCGATCAGACGCGGCACCGGGTCCGCGCGCGGTTTGGCCTGAGCGCCAAGATCAACGACACGCTGACCGGCACGATCGCGCTCGCCACCAATGGCGGCAACGGAGATCCGCGCTCGACCAACCAGACCCTGGGCGAAGGCTGGACCCGCAAAGGCATCGCACTCGATCTCGCCTACGTCGACTGGAAGCCGATCGACAGCTTGACGATGCAATTCGGCAAGATGCCGCAGCCCTGGCAGAGAGTCGGCGCCTATTTCTGGGACGGCGACATCACGCCGGAAGGCATTGCCGTCAAGTACGCAAGCGGGCCGTACTTCGCCAATGCATTCGGCCATTACTTGTCGGAACGCAGCGCCGCGAACGACGCGACGCTGGTCGGCGGGCAGTTGGGCATGACGGGCACCCTGGGCGGCGTCAGGTTGATGGGCGCGGTCGGCTACTACGACGTCGGTTCGGTGCAGGGCCAGGTCACGACCACCAACACGGTCCCTTGCACCGCGAACACCGCGTTCTTCGGCGGACCGCAAGGCAACACGACCGTGCTCAACGGCGCCGGTTGCCCGGTGCTCCTCAACGACTACAACATGATCGAAGGCCTGGTGCAGGCGGATTTCACGCTCGCCAACCAGCCGGTGACGCTCTTCGCCCAGTACATCCAGAACCAGGAAGCGGATGACCTCGACTCGGGCTATGGAGCCGGATTCACCTTCGGCAAAGCCAGCAGTCCAAAAACCTGGGAATTCGGCTATGTCTACCAGGTGACCGAGAAAGACGCCAATTTCGGCCAGTTCGTCGATTCGAACTTCGGCGGCGGCGTGACCGATGTCGACGGCAGTGTGGTGAAGCTCGGCTTCGCACCCGCCAAGAACTGGCTGCTGAACGGCGCCTATTTCATGAACAACCGTTTCGTCGATGCGCCGGGCGCGACCGAATCCGACTACGACCGTTTCCAGATCGACCTCAATTTCAAGTTCTGAAGCGGGTTCGCCCTGTCACGAGCCTGTCATGTGCCTGCCCTATCGTGCATTCATCGGAGGGCGTGGCACCGCGACGAGATAACGGATAGCGCAATGAAAGCAAGGAGTTAGAGAGATATGAAAGCACTTCCACTGCTCACCGCCGCAAGCCTCGCGTTTGCGGGCCTGGCGTTCGCACCGGTTGTCGATGCGCAAGTCATCAAGATCGACGGATCGAGCACGGTATTTCCGGTGACCGAAGCCGTCGCCGAAGAATTCCAGATCAAGAAGCGGGGCAAGGTCCGGGTGACGGTCGGCATCTCCGGCACGGGCGGCGGCTTCAAGAAATTCTGCCGCGGCGAGACGGACGTGCAGGATGCTTCGCGGCCGATCCTGACCGCAGAAATGGAAGCCTGCCGGGCCGCGGGCATCAAGTACTACGAACTACCGGTCGCCTACGACGCGCTGACGGTTGCCGTGAGCCCGCAGAACAACTGGATCACCCGGCTCACGATTGCGGAACTGAAGAAGATGTGGGAGCCGGCCGCGCAGGGCAAGATCACGCGCTGGAACCAGATCAACCCGAAGTGGCCCAACGCGCCGCTGGTGCTGTTTGGGGCCGGTTCCGATTCCGGCACGTTCGACTATTTCACGGAAGCGGTCGTCGGCAAGGCCAAGTCGAGCCGCGGCGACTTCACCGGCAGCGAGGACGACAACGTGCTGGTCCAGGGAATCGCGAACAACAAGAATGCGCTCGGTTACCTGCCCTTCGCCTACTACTCGCCGAATGCCAGTCGCCTCAAGGCGGTCGCGATCGTCGGCGAGTCAGGCAAGGCCGTGCTTCCAGCGCTCGAGAACGTGACGAACGGTACCTATGAACCATTGTCGCGCCCGCTGTTCATCTATGTCAGCGAGAAATCCGCGCAGCGGCCCGAAGTCAAGGAGTTCATCGAGTTCTACCTTTTGGAGAGCACCCCGCTGATCGTGGAAGTGAAGTATCTGCCGCTGCCGAAGCAGGCCTATGCAATGGCGGCCAAACATTTCCGCGAGGGCAAGCTCGGTACCGGTTTCGGCGGCGTGCCCGAGGTCGGGCTCAAGGTCGAGGAACTGCTCGCGCGAGAAGCCAAGCTCTGAGCCGATTGCCAAGCACGGGGCGCACGATTAGCCTGTGCGGGGCCCGCACCGTGCGGGGCGTGCGCGGCGACAAATCATGACAGAGCAAGTTGCCCTTTCGATGCCGGGCGCGCCCGCAAGTCTGCGGTATCGCAAGCTGCGCGACCGGATCGTGGAGGCGGGGCTCCTGCTCGCCGCGCTGGTCGCTGTCTTCACGACCGTCGCAATCGTGGTGGTGCTCGTCGTCGAGTCATTGCCGTTCTTCCGCGAAGTGTCGTTGACGGACTTCCTGACGGACACGATGTGGACGCCGCTCTTTGCGGAGGCGCGCTACGGCATCCTGCCGCTGGTCGCCGGCACGCTGGTGACGACGCTGGTGGCGCTCGCGGTCGCGATCCCCGCCGGGACCATCATCGCGATCTACCTGAGCGAGTTCGCGCCGTTCAAGCTGCGCGAAACGATCAAACCGTCGCTCGAATTGCTGGGCGCGGTGCCGACCGTCGTCTACGGCTATTTCGCACTGATGGTCGTGACCCCGGTGCTGCAACAGATAATCCCCGGATTGCCCGGATTCAACATGCTGTCCGCGGGCCTCGTCATCGGCATCATGATCATTCCCTACGTCGCCTCGGTCAGCGAGGACGCCATGCGCGCCGTGCCGAACTACATGCGCGAAGGCAGCTACGCGATGGGAGCGACACGCTTCCAGACCGCCACGCGCGTCGTCGTGCCGGGCGCGCTGTCCGGAATCGCGGCCGCCTTCATCCTGGGCATCTCGCGCGCGGTCGGTGAAACGATGGTCGTTGCAATCGCCGCCGGCTTGCAGCCGAACCTGACCTGGGATCCGACCGAGCCGGCGGCGACGATCACCGCCTTCATCGTGCAGGTGAGCCTCGGCGACCTGCC
>JBOHZO010000158.1:0-19763 GCA_050738555.1 Steroidobacteraceae bacterium
GCACGCGACCGCGATCCGGCCATGACATGGGCCGCGAATTTCGGGTGCTGTCGGCGCTCGCGCCGGACTTTCCGGAATGCCCGCGCCCGGTTCATCACTGCGCCGACGAATCGGTCATCGGCGCGCCTTTCTACCTGGTGGAGCGCATCCGCGGGCTCATCCTGCGGCGCGACTATCCCGAAGGGGTTGCGGCGACGCCATCGTTGGTGCGCGCGCAACAACACGCGCTCGTCGCGACGCTTGCAAGACTGCACGGACTCGATTGCCGTACGTCCGGACTCGCCGAGCTCGGCCGGGCAGAAGGTTACGTAGCACGGCAGGTCGCGGGCTGGACGGAACGATATGGGCGCGCGCGGACGCCGGATGCCGCATCGGCGGAGGCCGTGACGGCCTGGCTCGCGGCGAGCCAGCCACCGGAAACGCGATATCCCGCGGTGATCCACAACGATTACAAGCTCGACAACGTCGTGTTCGACGCGGCCGATCCCGCGCGGCTCATCGGCGTGCTCGACTGGGAAATGGCGACCGTCGGGGATCCGTTGATGGATCTCGGCTGCTCGCTCGCCTACTGGGTCCAGGCGGACGACAGTGCCGATCTCCTGGCAACCCGCATGTTGCCGACCCATCTGCCCGGCTCGCTCAACCGGCCGGAAGTCCTCGAGTCCTATGCCAGCATGAGCGGCCGGGCATTGCCCGATTTTCGTTTCTATCGCGTGTTCGGCCTGTTCCGGCTCGCCGTGATCGTGCAACAGATTTACTACCGCTATTTTCACGGCGAGACCCGCGACCCGCGATTCGGCGCCCTGCGACCGCTCGGTCGTGTTCTGATCGCCGAGGCGGCGGCCGAAATCGGGGCCTGAACCCGCGCGTTGCTGCCCGTTCAGCCGGCATTCAGCGCGGGCGACGCAAGCTTTCGGCATTGATTTGCAGAGCAGCCCGCCGTGCCGTATAGATGACGACTGCCTGAAGAAAACGGGGCGAAGATCATGCCGAAGAGCCGTTGGCCCGCCGTGACAATGACGGTCCTGTGTGCCGGTGCGCCAGCGCTCGCCGACGACATTCGCCCACTTTCGGATGCGCGACCGATGGCAGACGAAAAGTGCATCGAGCAATGCGACACCCAGTCGGACCAGTGCATGCAGGCCGCGGAAGGGGATTCCGGCAAGATGCAGGTCTGCGACGACAAGTACAGCGAGTGCCTCCAGGCCTGCGAAACGCGCTGAACTCCGCGCTTGGTGCCGATCCGGCCGTCCGGCCGACCCGGTTGAAAAACGCCGCTTTTCGTATATATTGCGCAGCCCGACGCTTGTCGGGTTTGTTTCCGAAATCATTGATTTCTCTAGGAATTCTACGGAATGAAAGAGCGCAATGATGAACCTTTCGACCTCGAGGACGAGTTTCTCGGGGAGTCCGCGGAGCAGGATGGCGAGCTCGACCGGCTGATCGTCGTCGAGCGCCGGCCCAAGGGCCCGCGCCGCCCGGTGCAGCAATCCGCCTGGAGCAAGGTGGAAGACGTGCTGGCCGAAAAGCGGCTCCAGCGCGAACTCCAGGAGTTCAACGACGTCGACGAAGCTTGAGCCTGTCGCACGGCGGACCGCGGTGCCGAAGAAAGGCCGCATTCCATCAGGACTGCGGCCTTTCATTTTTGCGGGGTCACGGCCGGGAATTCGGAGATGATGGGATCGAGCACGGTGCCGTGGTGGCAGGTGAAGCGGGACACACTGCTCTCGACGCTCGGCGAGCGGGACTGCGCTTACGTCTATGACCTCGCGACCGTCGCATCGCAGGCGCACGCATTGCTCGCCATGCGCTCCGTCTCCCGCGTGCTCTATGCGATCAAGGCCAATCCCCATCCCGGGCTGCTGCGCGCCATCGCCGCGACCGGCATCGGATTCGAATGCGTGTCGCGCGCCGAAGTCGAGCGGGTCCTGGAATCAGTCCCTGGCATCGCCCGCGACCGGTTGCTATTCACGCCCAACTTCGCCCCGCGCGCCGAGTATCGCTGGGCGCTGGACTTCGGGCTGCTGGTCACCGTCGACAATCTCAATGTCCTGCGCGCCTGGGCGGAACTGTTCTCCGGCCGCGAGATCCTGTTGCGCCTCGACGCAGGACGCGGTCACGGTCATCACGAGAAAGTGCGCACCGTCGGCCTGCATTCGAAGTTCGGCGTTCCGCCGGAGGAATTCGCCGAACTGCCGCCGGCCGTCGCTGCCGCGGGTGCGCATGTCGTCGGCCTGCACGCGCACGGCGGCAGCGGGAATTTCGACCTCGAGGGCTGGCTCGAGCCGGCGCGGATCCTGGCCGAAAATTCCGGTCAGTACGCCGCGGCTCGAATCCTGAACCTCGGCGGTGGCCTCGGCGTTCCCGATCGGGCCGGCCAGGCGCCGGTCGATCTCGGCGCGTTCGATCGGGCGCTCGGCGAGTTCTGCCGCGCGCATCCCGGTTTCGAACTATGGCTCGAACCCGGCCGCTTCCTGGTTGCGAGCGCGGGCGTACTACTCGCGCGCGTGACGCAGACCAAGGGCAAGGGCCGCAAGCGGTATGTCGGGGTCGCGACCGGCATGAATTCGCTGATCCGCCCGGCCCTGTACGACGCCTGGCACGAAATCGTCAATCTTTCGCGGCTCGACGAGCCCGCGAGCCAGACCTGCACCGTCGTCGGTCCGATCTGCGAGAGCGGGGACGTGCTCGGCGCGGATCGGGAACTGCCGCCCTGCGAAGAGGGCGATGTCCTCTTGATCGCGGATGCCGGTGCCTACGGGCACGCCATGGCGTCCCATTACAACCTGCGGCCGCCCGCGCCGGAATTGCTGGTCCCTGCGTGACCGAGCTCCATCGCACGCACCTGTGGCAGCTGGCGCTGATCAATTCGGTCTGGGGCTTCAATATCGTCGCCATCAAGCTGAGTGCAGACCGTTTTCCGCCGGTGTTCCTGAGCTTCCTGCGATTCCTGATCGTGGGCCTCGCGGTCTGGCCGTGGTTGCGGATCCGGCGCGGCGAGATGCGCTGGCTGCTGATCGCGGCGACCTGCAGCGGAGGGCTGCAGTTTGCGCTCATGTATTCGGGCGTAGCCCTGTCCGGCAACATGTCGTCGGTCGCGATCGCCGGGCAGCTCGGCGTGCCGTTCGCGACCCTGCTGTCCATCTTCCTGCTCGGAGAAAGAATTCACTGGCGCCGCTGGCTCGGGATTGCGATGGCATTCGCCGGCGTCGTCGTGCTGGGCTTCAATCCGGAAGTGTTTGCGTCCTGGCCTGGGTTGATCCTCATCGTGACCGCCGGATTCGTCGGCGCGGTGGGCCTGGTCGCGATCAAGCGCGTGCGCGAGCTCGAACCGCTCGAGCTTCAGGCCTGGCTCGCCTGGGGCAGCTTGCCGCTGCTGCTGCCGCTGTCGCTGCTCCTCGAAGACGGCCAGCTCGCAAGCCTGGGACAGGCCGGCATGTTCGGCTGGGGCGGCCTGCTTTATTCCGCGCTGCTCGCAAGCCTCATTGCCCACACCGCTTTCTTCGCCCTGATCCGCCGCTACCCGGTCACGAGCGTCGCGCCGGTCACGGTGCTGACGCCGCTCCTCGGCGTCATGTTCTCCGTGCTGCTGCTTGGCGACGTCCTCGACTGGCGGATGATCATCGGAGGCCTGCTGACACTGGCGGGCGTCACCGTGATCGTGATGCGCGAGCGCAGCGCGGCCGTGACCGCCACCTGATCGCCGTCCATCGCGGGCCGCTTGCGGGCGGGCGAGGGCGGGGCTACCTTCGATTTCGATCGGCGGCATCTCACTGCATGACCCGAATCCTGGCCGGTGAGCGTTGAAGGCGTTGGAGCCTCCTGGAGGTGGCCAATGACGGCGACCTGTACAGTGCGCGGCGCACGTCAGTCCCGTGCTGACGGCGATTCTCGGACCCTGGATCATGATGGCCGATGATTACTTCGTGCACGTGGTCGAACCGGCCTTGAACATCCCGGTGTTCCCGCAACCGGACGCCGCTCCGACCGCGCGCGCTCGCGCGCATCACGATCGGCGCCGATGGAAAAGCCCGAACCTGGCGCGTTGCCGAAACCTCGGGTTTCTCGCGCCTCGACGAGGCAATGGGTTGTGTCATCGAGCAGATCATCTGCGTCGTGGGCAGGCAGGACGGCCGTGCCATGGAAGCCGAGGCGATACTGCCCATTGTATTCCAGCTGAACTGACGCGGCGGCCGGTGCTTGCAGTCGAAACGGCCAACCGCTAAGGTGGCCGTAGCCGGAATTTGGGGTGCGCCGGCAGGCACACTGACAAGAATTTGGCGGGGGCCGCGGCCCGGCAGACGGGGCGTGCGACCGGCTAGAACGGACGAGGGGTGAGAGAAGGTCCGGTATGGCGAATACCTATTCCGCGGGAACCTCACGCACAACGGCGGTTTTCGTCGGGATCGTCATTCTCCACGTCATCTTTTTCTTGGCGCTGAGAGCGGGGCTGGTTCGCTCCGGCATGCAGATCGTCCAGGATTTCTCGATCATAGATCTTCCACCGCCGCCGCCACCGCCGGAAGACCTTGACGAGCCGCCGCCGCCGCCGCCGGTGGATGTGCCGCCGCCGGTCGTGCCGCCGCCGCTGATCGACCTGCCGGCATTCGAAGGGCCGACGACGGCGATCACCGCCAAGGTCCAGGAAACGCCGCGTCCGCAGCCGCAGACTCCTGCTCGCCAGGTGCAGATCACTCCGCCCCGCATCAAAGCGCGTGGCGATCGCATCATGGCCGCGATCGCCGCCTGTTACCCGTCGGCGTCGCGCCGCCTGAGCGAGGAAGGCCGCGTCATGCTCACGATCACGATTGACGCCGCCGGCAAGGTCGGCGCCATGAGCGTCTCGCAGAGCAGCGGATTCGCGCGGCTCGACGGTGCGGCAGAATGCGTGGTGCGCCGCCTACCGTTCGAACCTGGCAAGCGCGACGGCCAGGCGGTCGCCGCGCAGGCCACGCTGCCCATTGTCTTCAAGCTGGAGTGACGCACCAGGAATAGTCAGGGACCGGGGAGGCGCCAAGCTGCCGAGGCGGCACCGGCTTTCCGTACAATCTTATCTGTCAGAGGGACTGCAATGGCTGATGAAACCGTTATGACTGAAAACCCGTACGGCATCGAGGCGCTCTGGACCACGAGCGACTATGTCGGCAAGGGCGTGTTCGTCATCCTGATCGTGATGTCGCTTTGGTCATGGCTCGTCATGATCAACAAGTGGCTCGATCAGCGCATGCTTCGCAAAGTGGCGAACGAAGCCGAAAAGCAATTCTGGTCGGCGGCATCGATGCATGACGGCGTCGCCAAGCTGAGGGGGAAGGTGAACCCCTTCCGCGACATCGCCCAGGACGGCCTCCAGGCGGTGGAGCATCACCGCAAGAGCACCGCACGCGACGTCACGAGCGGCATCGAGCTGGGCGATTGGGTGGCGTCGCACATCGAGCGGCGCACGAACATGCTGCAGTCGAGCCTGCAAAGCGGCATGGTCGTGCTGGCCTCGGTCGGAGCGACGGCGCCCTTCGTCGGCCTGTTCGGCACGGTGTGGGGCATCTACAACGCGCTGATCAGCATCTCGATCGCGGGCCAGGCGTCCCTCGACAAGGTGGCCGGTCCGATCGGCGAGGCGTTGATCATGACGGCCATGGGCCTCGCGGTCGCGGTGCCGGCAGTGCTTGGTTTCAACGGACTGCAGCGCGGAAACAAGGCCCTGATGGAGCGCGCCAACTACTTCGCCCACGACGTCCAGGCAGCCCTGCTGGCCGGTTCGCGCGTACCGGGGAAGTAAGCGATGGCCATTACGGTCGGCAAGGACGAGGACGACCCGATGGTCGAGCCCAACGTGATTCCGCTCGTGGACATCATGCTGGTCCTGCTGATCATCATGATCATCACGGTCCCGGTGATGACGCAGGCGGTCAAGATCGACCTGCCCAAGGAAGTGAATCGCCCGACGGAAACAAAGCCCGAGAACATCAATCTCTCGATCGATTTCGACGGCTCGATCTACTGGAACGAGAACAGCGTCGACCGCGCCTCGCTCCTCAACTACGTGTTGCAGGAAGCGGTCAAGGATCCGCAGCCGGAGGTTCATATCCGGGCCGACAAGCGCGCCCGTTACGAGCACGTCTCCGATACGCTCGCGGTGCTGCAGCGGGGAGGCATGCGGAAGGTCGGATTCATCGCCGAACCGCCGCCGGTGGGTCAGTACCGCGGCGGCTAATGGGAAAGGGACCTGAATCATCGTCGAACGGGCCCGCCATCGGCGGGCCTTTTTATTGGCCGGATGACTGCTGAACGGGGGCTGAATTCGCGGGTATGTTTTCCGGGCCGGAACCGCAGGCAGGGTCCTGCAGTCCATCACAGTAGGCTCCGGGCAGACAGCCAGGCGGGTTTTGCGGTATAAACCCGCCCCACGCGACAAGACCGGCTTCGTGCCGCTGCCGAGGTAGGGGAAATGACTGAACGCATCTCAGGATTGAACCGCCTAATCACGCTGGGTATCGCGTTTGCCCTGGCATTCGCATTACCCGCGATCGCGGTTGCCCAGTACCAGCAACCGGCACCGTCGCGCCAGCCAGCCGGCGAGGCGAAAGGCAAGGAAGACAAGGAAGACAAGGAAGACGAGGAGCCGAAGCCGGAGTACGGCAAGGAGTTTCGCAAGCTGGCCGCCAAGGTCGCGACCGCCGCCAACGACAAGAAATGGCCCGAAGTTCTCGCCGCGCTGCCGGAGCTGGAAGCGCTGCCGTCGCCGACGCGCGACGAGCAAAAGGCGATCGCGACCTGGCGCCTCCAGGCGACGCAGGGCGTCGACGACCAGGACGCATTTGCCGCCGCGATCGAATCGTTCCTGGCTGAAGGCTTTGCCGAGCCAGAGAACGTGGGTGCGATGCACCGGCAGCTCGCGGCCCACTACAGCGCCAAGCAGGACAAAGAAAAGACGCTGCTCAATTTCCAGAAGTTCGTGGACGCGACACCCGATGTCCAGACGGACGAGTACGAGACGCTCGGGCGCCTGCATTTGCAAGCCAATCATTTCACCGAAGCGGCCCAGTATCTCGGCAAGGCGATCGAGTTGAGCACGAGCAAGAATGAAAAGCCCAAGGAGATGTGGTTCCAGCTCCGCGACCGCTGCTTCATCGAGATGAAGGACGACGCTGGTCGCGTGGCGAATCTCGAAGCGCTCGTCAGCCATTATCCTGACAAGGAGTATTACAGCCGCATCGTGGCGATCTACCAGGCGCAATCGCAGGACGATCGCGTCGTTATGTTGAATGCATACCGTCTCGCGGTGAGCGATCCGCAGGGGGGCCTCGCGACCGTCGGCGGGTACCTGAACTATGCCGACACGGCGCTCGTTGCCGGCAGCCCGGGCGAAGCCGCGCGTGCCCTCGAGCGTGGCATGAAAGAGGGCGTCGTCCCGAGCGCGGGCACCAATCGGCAGACCCTGACGGAAGCCAAGAACGCGGTCGCGCAGGACAAGAAATCGCTGCCCGCCGAATCGGCGGCGGCGGCGAAGAACGCCAAGGGTGAGGTGGACGTCAAGGTCGGTCTCGGGTTCTACAGCACCGGTGAATTCGAGAAGGCCGTCGAGGCGGTCAGCCGCGGCATCGCCAAGGGCGGCGTTGCACGCCTCGATGATGCCAACCTGCTGCTCGGAGCCTCGCTGCTCGAACTGGGCCGGCGCGACGAAGCGCGCGCGGCGTTCGTAGCGGCGGCGACCGCAGCGGCTGAAGGCAGTCCCATGAAGCGGATCGCGGGCCTGTGGGTGGCGCGCGTCACGCGTTCCGAAACGCCCACTGAACCGGCCCCGGCGGCCGGCTGACGCAGGAGACCTGTGATGTCGAAGACCTCGAAATTCCATGCCAGCTTGCTGGCGATGCTGATGGCGCTGCCAGTCGCCGGGCTCGCGGCGCTCACGCTCTCGTCCGATGCGGTCGCGCAGGAGCAGGCCGGCGGCTGGCGTAAGGAGCTTGCCGACAAGGTCAAGGCGGCGCAGACGGCGGGGCAGAAAGGCAATTACAGCGAAGCGATCCAGCTCTTGAAGGAAGCCAAGGCGAAGGCGCCGTTGTCGCCGCAGGAAGAGCAGGGCGTCAATGAGCTCCTGATCTGGGCGGCGAGCGGTGCCAAAGACCACAAGCTCGTGCTGCAGACCGTGGACGAGCGGCTCGCGACCGGCAGCGTGACCGGCGCCGATCTCGCGCGAAAGCTGCGCCTGAAGGCGACGACGCATTACGCGCTCCGCGACTACCGCAATGCCGCGGCGACCTTCGCAAAGCTCGCGGCACAGGGCGCCCTGACTGCCGACGATCTGACACTGCTCGCAACCTGTCAGATGCAGTTGCGCGACTACCGCACGGCGACGACGACGCTCGAGCGCGCGATCGCCGCGAACGAGAAAGCGGGGCGGACGGGAAAGCTGGCACCGTTGCTCGAGATGCTGAATTCCGCGTACTTTGAGACGAATAACGAAGCCAAGCGAATCCAGACGCTGCATCGCCTGATGACGGTCGCGCCCAAGTCGAGCGTCTTCAAGCAGCTTGCGAGCGCGTACGAAGTGCAGTCGGCGAAGGACCCGGTGGTGATGATCAACATCTATCGCCTCGGCGCCGCGCGCGGCCTCCTGTCGGGCGACCACTATGAGAAGTACGCGGAGACGGCACTCGACCTCTCGAGCCCGGGTGAAGCGGTTGCCATGATCGAAAAAGGCATGGCGGCCGGCACGATCAAGAAGGACGACCGCAACAACCGCGTGCTCGCCGACGCGAAGTCCCAGGTCGACCGAGTCAAGGCAACGCTGGCTCAGCAGGAAGCGGAAGCCAAGGCGATCGCGACCGGCGAGCCCGAAGCCAAGCTTGCGGCGGCGTATTTCACGCTGAAGAACTACGCCAAGGCGAGCGAAGCGGCGAAGCGCGGCGTGACGAAAGGCAAGCTGCGCCGGCCGGACGATCTCAACATGCTCCTCGGCATCTCGCTCGCCAACAGCAAGAAGTCCTCGGAAGCCAAGACCGCGTTCAAGGCCGCCGCGGCTGCGAACAGCAAGATCCGCGGCGTCGCGGATCTCTGGTCCAGCATGACCGGCTAGCTGCTGCAGGCGTTGGGATGAAAGCAGGGGCCGCGGCGCCGAAATCGCCGCGGCTTTTTGCGTATACAATCCGGCGAAATGAAACCGGCGAAGCAGATCGGAATCGTCGAGGTCGGACCGCGCGACGGCCTCCAGAACGAATCGGCGGCGGTGTCGACCCTGGTGAAGGTGGAATTCATCCGCCGTGCCGTCGACGCCGGGCTCCGGCGCATCGAGGTCGCGAGTTTCGTCAATCCGCGGCGCGTGCCGCAGATGGCCGACGCCGAGGCGCTGATGCAGGCGCTGCCGCGCAGGGAAGGCGTGCGCTACATCGGCCTCGTGCTCAATCGCGCAGGCTTCGATCGCGCGGCCGCGGCGGGTTGCGAGGAAATCGGCATGGTCGTGTTCACGACCGACGAGTTCAATCGCCGCAACCAGGGCGTCGGCAGTGTCGAGTCGATCCGGACCTGGCGCGAAATCTCGTCGGCTGCGCAGGCGGCCGGCATTCGCGCGCAGGTGACGATTTCCGCCGCATTCGGCTGCCCCTTCGAAGGCGAGATTCCAGTGCAGCGGGTCGTGGACATCGCGCGCGCGCTGGCCGACGGCGCGCCCTTCGAGATCGCGATTGCCGACACGATCGGCGTCGGCGTGCCGGGCCAGGTCAGCGACATATTCGGGCGAGTCGCCGAAGCGCTGCCGGGCATGAGCCTGCGCGGTCATTTTCACAATACGCGCAATACCGGCCTCGCCAATGCCTACGCCGCGGTGATGGCGGGCGCCGAGGTCCTCGATGCCAGTCTCGGCGGGCTCGGGGGCTGCCCGTTCGCGCCCGCGGCCACAGGAAACATTCCGACCGAGGACCTGATCTACATGCTTTCGCGCATGGGGATCGAGACCGGCGTGGATCTCGAGCGCGCGATTGCGACGGCGCGCTGGATCGAGCAGCACGTTGGACATGCCGTGCCCGGAATGCTCGTCAAGGCGGGCGGTTTTCCCGCGAACCAGAACTACCCACTTAAGGAAATACCACGATGACAATCAAGGCTGGTGATCGGATTCCCGAAGGCACGTTCAAGCTGATGGGCAAGGACGGGCCGATGAACGTGAGCGCCGGGGAACTCCTCGGCAAGGGCCGCGTCGTGCTGTTTTCGGTGCCAGGCGCGTTCACGCCGACCTGCAGTGCAAAGCACTTACCGGGTTTCATCGAGAAGGCCGCGGCGCTTCGCGGCAAGGGCGTGCAGAAGATCGTCTGCCTCGCCGTGAACGACGTGTTCGTGATGAACGCCTGGGGCAAGTCGGCGGGCGCCGGCGATGCGATCGTCATGGCGGCCGACGGCAACGGCGATTTTACGCGCGCGCTCGGGCTCGAGCTCGATGCCCGCGGTCACGGCATGGGCATGCGCGGCAAGCGCTTTGTGCTCGTGATCGAGGACGAAGTCGTCAAGCAGGTGCACGTCGAAGCGCCGGGCGAGTTCAAGGTCTCGAGCGCCGAGAATGTGCTGGCCGGGCTCAAGTGATCGCCGGGCCGATCTCGTTCGTGTATGCGGGCCTGCTCAGCCTGCTGCTGATCGTCCTGTCAGCCCAGGTCGTGCGCTTGCGGTGGCGGTATGACGTGCGCCTTGGCGTCGGAACGGAAGACGCGATGCAGCAGGCCGTGCGCATGCAGGCAAACTTCACCGAGTACGTGCCATTTGCCGTGCTGCTGCTCGTATTTGCGGAGATCGCGGGCCTGCCCGCCCCCGCGGTTCACTGCGCTGGACTCATGTTGCTGGTGAGCCGTGGGCTGCATGCCTGGGGCCTGGCGCAGAGCACGGGCCGATCCTTCGGCCGTTTTTATGGGACGGCAGGCACGTGGCTCGTCATCCTCGGACTCTCGCTCTGGCTACTGTACGCGACTACAGCAGCTTCTCGATCTCCGGCACCAGGGTGAAGAGGTCGCCGACCAGGCCGTAGTCCGCGACCTCGAAGATCGGCGCCTCGGCATCCTTGTTGATGGCGACGATGGTGCGGGCGTCCTTGATGCCGGTCAGGTGCTGGATCGCGCCGCTGATGCCGATGGCGACGTAAAGCTCGGGCGCAATGATTTTGCCCGTCTGCCCCACCTGGAGCTGGTTCGGCGCGTAGCCTGCGTCGACCGCCGCGCGCGAAGCGCCGATCGCGGCACCGAGCCGGTCCGCGAGACGCTGGATCACGGCGAAGTTTTCCGCGCTGCCGAGCGCCCGGCCGCCCGAGACGACGCGCGCGGCGGTCTGCAGGTCGGGACGGTCGCTGCGTGCCGCGGACACGGAAACGAAGCGCGTATGTGCGGGCAGTTCGACGTTCAGCGACGGCGTCTCGACCGGTGCGCTGCCGCCGCCGGGCGCCGCCAGGAAGGACGCGACCCGGACAGTCGCCACAATCTGCCGGCCGGCCGGCACTTCGACGGTGGCGATGGCATTGCCGGCATAGACCGGGCGCCGGAATCGAGTCGCCGATTCGACCGCCATGACGTCGCTGACCTGGGGCGCACCGAGCAGCGCTGCGACCCGCGGCATCAGGTCCTTGCCGAATGTCGTCGAGGGGCCGAACACATGGCCGTAGCCATCCGCGAGTCTTGCAATCTGCGGCGCGAGCACCGCGGCGAGCGCGGGTTC
The DNA here is from genome assembly GCA_050738555.1 of Steroidobacteraceae bacterium. Classification (GTDB taxonomy): domain Bacteria; phylum Pseudomonadota; class Gammaproteobacteria; order Steroidobacterales; family Steroidobacteraceae; genus SCUD01. Next base: position 11,686 of record JBOHZO010000158.1, read on the forward strand.
GTTCGAAGGATTCCGCACGAGCAGGACACGCGCGACACCCTGGATCGCGGCCGCGGCATCGGCCACGGCCTTCCCGTCTTTCGCGAGCACGGCGACGCTGATCTCGGCTTCGGGAAGTGCCGCGGCGCAGGCAACGCACTTGGCAACCGCCGCATTCAACTTTCCATCCGTGTGCTCGGCGACGATGAGGACGCGGTTCATCAAACGAGTCCTTTCTGTTTCAGCGCCGTGACGAGTTCCGCGGCGTCCTTGACCATCACGCCTTTCTGCCGCAGCGGCGGCGGCTCGTACTTCAGCACCTTGAGCAGCGGCGCCGGATCGACGCCGAGCGCCGCCATGTCGATTGCGTCGAGTGGCTTCTTCTTGGCCTTCATGATGTCCGGCAACTTGATGTAGCGCGGTTCGTTGAGCCGGAGATCGGTCGTGCAGACGGCCGGCAGGTCCACTTCGATCGTCTCGAGGCCGGCATCCACTTCGCGCGTGACACGGGCCGCGTCGCCCTTGAGCTCGATCTTCGACGCGAATGTGGCCTGCGGGCGATTCCAGAGCGCAGCCAGCATCTGGCCGGTCTGGTTGCAGTCGTCGTCGATGGCCTGCTTGCCAAGAATTACGAGCCGCGGATTCTCCCGCTCCACGAGTTTGAGCAGGGCCCGCGCAATCGCGGGCGGTTCCACGGACGCGTCGGCCTTCACGAGAATTGCCCGGTCGGCACCCATCGCGAGCGCATTGCGCAACTGCTGTTGCGTGTCGTCCGTGCCGACGCTGATCGCGACGACTTCATCGGCCTCGCCGCGCTCGCGGATGCGGAGCGCTTCCTCGAGCGCAATTTCGTCGAAAGGGTTGATGCTCATCTTGACGCCGTCGGTGACGACGCCGGTACCGTCCGGCCGCACGCGCACGCGCACGTTGTAATCAATGACCCGCTTGATGCCGACCAGTATCCTGCGCATTCAGTTGTCTCCACCGTTCGCGCCGCATCGTATCGGACTCCTGCGAGTTGAGCTAACATAGCATTGTGTTTCAATAACTTGAGCTGTTTATTTCGAGTGAGTTCACCAGCAGCGATTCAGGGCGGCGCGAATTGAGCACTATCGCGTTCGTCGTGCGGCGGCTCCTGGGTGCGATTCCGACCCTCGCGCTCATCGTCGCGCTTTCCTTTCTCCTGACGCGGCTCGCGCCCGGCGGCCCGTTCGACGAGGAGCAATCGCTGCCGCCGGAGATCCGCGCCAACCTGGAAGCGGCTTATGGCCTTGACCAGCCCGTGCACGTGCAATTCGGCCGCTACGCCGCGGGCCTCGTGCACGGCGATTTCGGTCCCTCGTTCAAGTTTCGCGATTTCACGGTCAGCGAGCTGATCGCGAGCGGTCTGCCGGTCAGCCTCACGCTCGGTGCCGCCGCACTCGCGCTCGCGCTCGTGCTTGGCATTCCCGCCGGCGTCTGGGCGGCGCTCTCGCGCGGCCGCGCGGCGGACCGGCTGGTCATGACATTCGCGGTCGCGGGGATCTCGGTGCCGGTGTTCGTGATCGCCCCCTTGCTCGCGCTCCTGTTCGGGGTCTGGCTCCGGTGGCTGCCGGTTGCGGGATGGATGCCCGGCCGCCCGTCGGATCTCGTGTTGCCGGTCGTGACGCTCGCGCTTCCGGTCATCGCCCATCTGGCGCGCCTGACACGCGGCAGCCTGCTCGAAATCCTGCGGGCGCCGTGGATCCGCGCGGCGCGCGCGCGCGGACTTTCAGAACGCGCGGTGATCGTGCGGCACGCGCTCCCTGCGTCGCTGCTGCCGGTAGTGAGTTACCTCGGGCCCGCCGCCGCCGCGGTGCTCGCCGGCTCGCTCGTCGTCGAGACGCTATTCGGCCTGCCGGGAATGGGAAGGCATCTCGTGCAGGGCGCGCTCAACCGCGACTACACGCTCGTCATGGGCATGGTCATCGTGTATGCCGCCCTGATGATCGTGCTGAACCTGGTCGCGGATCTCGCCTATGCCTGGCTCGACCCGCGCATCCGGCGGGAGCGGCGATCGTGAAAAGTGGCTTGTGGCATGACGCGCTCGGGCAATTGCGCGGCGACCGCACGGCGATGGCGAGCCTTGTCGTATTGGGGACGCTGCTGGTCGCCGCAATCGCGGGTCCTGCATTCGTGGGCTTCCGCGAGGACGAGATCGACTGGGCGCACATGGCCTCGCCGCCATTCGCCGCGGACGGTCATTTGCTGGGAACCGATCGTCTCGGTCGCGACCTGTTGGTGCGAACGCTTCACGGCCTTCGCGTCTCGCTCGCGATCGCACTCGCGGCGACGCTCGTCAGCCTCGTGATCGGCGTCGCCTGGGGCGCGCTCGCGGGTTATCTGCGGGGCCGCGTGGATGCGCTGATGATGCGTTTCGTCGACGTGCTGTATGCGCTGCCGCAGGTGTTCTTCGTGATCATCCTGACCGTCGTCTTCGGCCGCGGGCCCCTGACGCTTCTGGTCGCGATCGGGGCTTTCGGCTGGCTGACGATGGCCCGCATCGTTCGCGGCCAGGCGCTGGCACTCCGCGAGCGCGAGTTCGTCGAAGCGGCGATCGTCGGCGGCGCGGGCACGCTTCGGATCGTTGGACGGCACATCGTGCCGAACCTCCTCGGTCCCGTGATCGTTTACGCGACACTGACGGTGCCGCAGGTGATCCTCGTGGAAAGCTTCCTGAGTTTCCTTGGGATCGGCCTGCAGGAGCCGCTCGCGAGCCTCGGCAACCTGATCGCGGACGGCGCCGCCGAAATGGAAACCGCACCATGGATGCTCGCCGTTCCGGCAGGCTGCATGGTGCTGCTCGTGTTCTCGTTCAATTTCCTGGGCGACGGTCTGCGCGATGCCCTCGACCCGCGGGACCGCTGATGCCACTCCTTGAAATACGTGCGCTCACTGTCGAATTCTCCGGCACGCCTGCCGTGCGCGCCGTGGACGGTGTCGACCTGACGGTCGGTGCGCGCGAGAGCGTCGCGATCGTCGGCGAATCCGGATCCGGCAAGAGCCAGCTCCTGCACGCCTGCATCGGCCTGCTCGCCGCCAATGGCCACGCACGGGGCTCGGTGCGATTCGAAGGCAAGGAACTGCTCGGCGCGGGCGCTGCGGCCGCGGTTCGCGGCCGCGGCATCGGTTTCGTGTTCCAGGATGCCGCCGGCAGCCTGACGCCGCACCGGCGCATCGGCCTGCAGCTTGCGGAAGTCGGGATGGCCGCGCGTGGGATGACTCAGGAAGCGGCGCGGGCCGAATCGCGGCGCATGCTCGAGTGCGTGCATCTGCCGGACGCGGAACGGAGGCTCATGCAATATCCGCACGAACTGTCCGGCGGCATGCGCCAGCGGGTCGCGATCGCGCTCGCGCTCGTGGCGCGGCCGCGGCTCCTGTTCGCCGACGAGCCGACGACCGCGCTCGACGTCACGGTGCAGGCGGAAATTCTTGCGCTCGTCGCCGAACTCTGCGGTGAATTCGGCATGGCGCTCCTCCTGGTCACGCACGATCTGGGCGTCGTCGCCGCGCTCGCGGACCGCATCGCAGTCATGCAGGGGGGGCGCTTCGTCGAAACCGCCGCAGCGGGAGAGTTTCTCGCCGGTCCGCGGCATCCCTACAGCGCAGGCCTGCTCGCGGCGGTACCGACCCTGACAGGCTTGCCATGAGCCTTCTTGAGCTGCGAGGCGTAACGGTGCGGTTTCGGCAATACGGTGCGAACGCTCAGGAGCTCGTCGCAGTCGACAGCGTGGACTTCGCGATTGGCGAACATGAAATGCTGGGTCTGGTCGGCGAATCAGGCTGCGGCAAAACGACGCTCGGCCGCACGATTCTGCGCCTCGTCCCGCTTGCTGCGGGCGAAGTGCGGTGGCGGGGCGAGCGTATCGACCGGCTCGGGCAGCGTGCGTTTCGCCCGCTGCGTCGGGAACTGCAATACGTTTTCCAGGACCCGCATGCCTGCCTCGATCCGCGCATGACGCTCCTCGAGAGCGTCGCTGAGCCGCTCCGCGCGCTCGATCCCGATACGGACGCCCTGGATCGTGCGCGGCGCGCGCAGGAGCGCCTCGACGAAGTCGGCATCGCCGCCAACCTGGCCGCGCGCTATCCGCATCAGTTGAGCGGCGGTCAACTCCAGCGCGCCGTCATCGCCCGCGCGCTCGTCATGGATCCGCGGTTCGTCGTCTGCGACGAACCCGTGAGCGCGCTCGACGTGTCGGTGCAGGGCCAGATCGTCGACCTGCTCGAACGCATCCGCGACCAACGCGGACTCGCGAGTCTCTTCATCAGCCACAACCTGGCAGTGGTCGCCCGCCTGTGCCGGCGCGTGATGGTCATGTACCGCGGCCGAATCGTCGAGACGGCGGAACGCCGCGCGATCGTGGAAGCGCCATTGCATCCGTACACGCGCGAATTGCTCGATGCCGTGCCCGGCATCGACGCCGGCGCTCGCGGGCGGCTCCTGCGAAGGGCGGCACGGGCGCGGTCGGCCGTGGACGATTGGACGCCCGCGGCCGCCTGCGCCTACGCGGCACGCTGTCCGCACGTGTTGCCGCGCTGCCGCGTCGAACGCCCGGTCTTGCAGCCGGCCGGCGAGTCGCGGCTCGTCGCCTGTCATCGGGCAGGCGAGTGGCCCGGCGGCCTGCCGCCGCTTGCATCCGTCTGATCCCACGCAGGCTCATCCGTTGAGCTTGACGCCGGCCTATGCTGGTGCCGGAAACAGGGGCGCCATTCTTTGAGTCCGAACACCCGTTGCATCGCCCATCTCGAGGGCGGCGGCCTGCTGCTGACGCAGGACCTGCGCCAGGCCCGCATCCTGCGCCGCTTGCACGATCGCGCCCAGGTCGCCGCCGGGCGCGCGGTCTGGCCTACGGCACAGGTGCTGCCGCTCGATGCCTGGCTCGCGGTGCAATGGCAGCAAGCGTCCGCGGAGCGGCCGGCACTGCCCGGAATCCTGCCGGCGGTCGCATTGCGCTGGCTCTGGTGGCGGCAGGCAGCGCGGGATGCGCCCGGACTCCTGGATCCGGCCGATCTCGGTGCGCGGGCCCGCGCGAGCTGGCTCTGGCTCCGGGCACACGGCGGAGACCTGGATCAGCTCGCGCGATGGCCGCTGACACGCGATCAGCAGGCATTTCTCGGCTGGGCACGGGCGGTGGAGGCAGCTCTCAGCTCGCGCCATTACTGTGACGGCGGCGACCTCGCGCGGCTCCTCGCAGAAACGGGAGCCCTGCCGTCGGTGGGGCCACCGGTGATGATCTCGGGTTTCCGCCGTCTGACGCGGGCGGCAGACGCCCTGTTTGCCGCGATGTCGGCCAAGGGGCGTTCCATCGCGCGGATCGAGCCACAGGCCGGCAGCGGCGATTGCTGGCGCCATGCCGCGCGCGATCCGGACTTCGAGCGCGCGGCCATGCTCGCATGGCTGCGCGAACGCGTGGAACGAGCACCGGGCGGGATTCACGCCGTGATCGTGCCGGACCTCGATGAAAATCGCGGCGCGCTGGAGCGCGCGCTCGCTGCGGCATTGCAGCCGGAGCTGGAACTGCCGGGGAGCAGCCGCGACGAGCGCGTGTTCGACCTCGCCGGCGGCCACGCGCTCGCATCCCAGCCGATCGTCGATGCGGCGCTCGCGTCGCTCGATTGCGCATCGGGTCCGGTCGACTGGACCGTGGCCAGCCGGCTGTTGCGGAGCGAGCATCTCGCGGCGGCGCAGTCGGAACGCGCCGCGCGCATCGCCACGGACCTGTCCCTGCGCAAGCAGCAGGGGCAGGCGAGGATGACCGGCAACCTGCTCGCACGGCGCGCCTCCCAGGACGGCGCGACCGTTTTTGCGGCGGCGCTGCGTGCTGCGACGGCAAACCTGACCGGTGCAACTCGCCGTGGCGCGGGCGCCTGGGCCGAGACCTTCGGCGCCTGTCTGGCAGCCTGGGGCTGGCCCGGTGAAATGCCGCTCGGAAGCCGGGAGTTTCAGGCGGCGCGACGCTTCCGTGAACTGCTGCTGGAGCTCGCATCGCTTGGGACGGTCGCGCCGGATCTCGATGCCGGCCAGGCACTCGGCGAGTTGCGCCGGCTCGCGGCAGCGCCGTTTCAACCGGAGAGCGGCGAGCCGGCGGTATTCGTGCTGGATGCCTACGAAGATCCGGGCGTGCATTTCGACAGCCTGTGGATCGCCGGGCTCTCCGCCAGCGCCTGGCCGCGTCCCGTCGCGGTGGATCCTCTGCTTCCGATCGAGATTCAGCGGCAGCTCGGCATGCCGGGCGTCACGCCCGAGGACTGCGTCGCGGAAGCGCGCGCAATCATCGGCTGCTGGCGGTCGCAGACTGCTGCCCTCGTCCTGTCGTGGCCGCTCCGCGAGAACGACACCGATGTCGATGGTTCGCCGCTCGTGCCGGCGGACGCGCCGCAGCTCGCGCCGCCGCCGTCGTTGCCGTCGCGTGAACGGCTCTCCTTCGACGCGGCCCGGCTCGAGCCCGTGCCGGATGCCGCGGCGGCGCCCGTGGCCGCGGCTCTCGTGCCGGGTGGCGCGCGGGTGCTCGAACTGCAATCGCAATGCGCTTTCCGCGCATTTGCGGAACTGCGCCTCGCCGCATCGCCGCTCGAGGAACCGCAGGCTGGGTTCGACCGGCGCCTGCGCGGTGTCGTCCTGCATCGCGCCCTGCAAACTTTGTGGTCCGCGCTCGGCTCGCAACAGGCGCTTGCGGGACTCGACGACGACACGCAGAAGAGCCGCATCGAAGCGGCGGTCGAGGAAGCCATCGCGGCCGCAGTGCCGGCCGGGACCGGCGCGCGCACGATCGCACTCGAAGCCGATTGGCAGCGGCGCGCCATCGGCAACCTGCTCGAACTCGATCGCGCGCGCCCGCCGTTCACGGTCGTTGAAACCGAACGCCCGCTCACGCTCCCGATCGGCGGACTCGATCTCCGCTTGCGCGTCGACCGGGTGGATCGCGTCGGCGACGAGCTCATCGTCATCGATTACAAGACCGGCAAGGTGGAGAACTCGGCCTGGCGGGGCGCGCGCATGGAGGCGCCGCAACTGCCGTTGTACGCCGTTCTCCATCCGGGCCGGCCAACCGGCATCGCATTCGCCGGTGTCGGAGCTGGGCGCGCGAAGTACGTCGGAGTGAGCCGCGACGGCGATGCGTTTGCCGGCTTGCAACCCGCCTCGACGTTTCCGCTGACCGAGGACAAGGAGACCGGCTTCGAATGGCATGAGGTGATCGCGCACTGGCATGCCTGGCTCGCGCGACTGGCGGAGGACTTCGCCGCCGGCCGCGTCGAAGTGAATCCGAAGCTTGAGGGCGATACCTGCCGGCATTGCCACCTGGGCGCGCTCTGCCGCGTCGAACCGGCGTCGCCCGCCGACGCCGGCGAGGAAGGCTCATGACGAATGACGCGGCGGCGCTCGATCGCGCAGCCCGTGAACGCGCCGTCGAACCGTCAGGCTCGTACATCGTGCAAGCCCCGGCGGGTTCCGGGAAGACTAGCCTGCTGAGCTTGCGCTTCCTGCGCCTGCTCGGCGAAGTCGAGTGCCCGGAGCAGATCGTCGCGATCACATTCACGCGCAAGGCGGCCGCGGAAATGCGCCATCGGATCCTCGCGGCGCTCGAGATGGCGGCACTGCCGCTAGCCGCCGGCGCCGAGGCTCATGTCGAAGCGCTGCATCGCCACGCGCGTGTGGCGCTCGCGCGGAGCCGCGAGCGCGGCTGGGGGCTCGAGCACAATCCAGCGCGGCTGCACGTACAGACCATCGACGGTCTGAATCATTGGCTCGCGCGGCGACTGCCGCTTGCGGCGCGCATCGGCACGTCGGCGGCGCTCCTCGACGATGCGCGGCCGCTGTACGCGGAAGCGGCACGGCGCACAGTCGCGATGCTGGACGAGGAGGGACCGGTCGCCGCGCAGCTCGAGCGCCTCGCGCGCGCGCTCAACTACGACCCGCGGCTGCTCGCGCAATTGATCGAGGGAATGCTCGGTGCGCGCGAGCTCTGGCTGCCGAAGCTGCTGGATTCTTCCGACCGGACGGCATTGCGGGCAGAGATCGACCGGTTGTTGCAATCGGCGCTGGAAGCGGAGCTCACGGCGGTGGCGGCCGCGCTTTCCGC
>JBOHZO010000159.1:0-56563 GCA_050738555.1 Steroidobacteraceae bacterium
GCGCACGGCCGACCAACCAAGCGGTCCCTCGGTCGCGACGTAGACCGCATCCGGGCGCCACGCAGCGAATTCCCGCCTGAGCGCGCGGCCCGCCGGGAAGCCGAAGCGAAGGCCGGGATACTTCGGCAGCGCGGCGCCGGCGACGAGCAGTTCGCGAATCGGCCGCGCCGGCGGGAGCGTCGAAACACCGGGCTGACGCGGCCGCACCAGCTGCAGGTCATGGCCGTCTTCCACCATTCGCGAGACGAGCGTCTGCACGGTCAATGAAACGCCGTTGACTTCGGGCGGATAGGTTTCGGTGATGACCGCAATGCGCATGAGGCTCCCCTGGGGCGGCGCCATTGTCGAAACCGTGCATGGCAGCGGGATTGCCGCTCCGTGACGCTTTGATGAAGGCCGCGGATCCCGCGGCATCGAGGGCTTAGCGGCGGTCCAACCAGGCGTCCGGTGTCGGAAAGGCCGCCGCTTCTTCCCGGAGCCACGTACGCAGTGCAAGGACCATCGGCAGGTCGACGTACGAAGGGGGGCAGACGAACCAGTACTTGAATCGCGAGGGCACGATCGTCTTGCTCGCGAGCTTCAGGCGCCCGGCGATGAGGTCGTGGGCGGCGATCGACCAACGCGCGGGCGCGTAACCGAGCCCCTCGATCACCGCCGACAGCACGCTGACGGAATCGTCGATGATCGTCGGCCCGGCGGGCCAGGGTGTCGGCGCCGTATTCTTCTCGAACCGGGCCCAGGGCTCGTCGCGGGCCTGGAGCATCGGAATCCCCTGCAGGCTATCGCGATCGTCGATCGAGCCGTGGCGTTTGAAGAGCTCCGGCGAGGCGACGACCACCAGCCATTCGTCCATGAGCTTGTCGTGTTCGAGGCCCGGCGTGACGCCCTCGCCGAGCCGGACCGCGGCATGAAAATCGCTGCGTGCGAAATCCACTGCCTCGCGCGACGTGTGCCAGTCAACGCGGAGATCCGGAAATCGCGCATGCAGCCGATGCAGCCGTGGTGTCAGCCATTTCTGCATCAGCGATGAGAGCGTGCTGACGTTGATGATGCCGCTCGCGCGCTGCATCCGCGTTTCGCGCAGGATCGCGACGAGCGAATCGAGCCCGGACTGCACGCCGGGCAGCATTTTTGCGCCTTCCGGCGTCAACTCGACCTTGCGGCCGCTCCTTCGCAACACCGGTATTTGCAGGTAATCCTCGAGCGCCTTGATCTGCTGCGAAACCGCGGCCGGCGTCACGTTCAGCGCTTCCGCGGCCTCGGAAAAACTGAGGCGCGTGGCGACCGCCTCGAACACGCGAAGCGCGTTGAGCGGCAATCGGCCATAGGCGGAAGCGGCCAAAAGTTTCCCTTAATCGAGCTTGAGTTAATGCGTTTGTTCGGAAGTCACCGGCACTTCAAAGTCTAGCCCGAACCGGGACGGAAGGGCGTAGTGCCCGCTCCGCCCGAACCCAGGAGAAAGGACATGAACGGACGTTTACAGGGTTTTCTGAGCTTTTTGGACCTGCTGGCCGAGGGCCAGCGCCGCCAGGCCGAAGTGGTCACGGGCCGTCGTTTCGAAGCGGCGCCCGGACTCCAGCCTGCCGTGGAACCCGCCAAGGTGGACAAGTTTCCCTTAACCGGCCATCAGAAAGCGCATTTGTTCCAGCCGGCCCCGAAGTCCAGAGTCTCATACAAGCATTGATTGTCGATTTTCATCAACCCGATACGACTACTGACGAAGGAGAACTGAAATGAGCACTTATTCGACGGTTCGCAATACGAGCTTCGCCACGATCCTCGTGGCAACGCTGGCCGGGATCGTGAGCAACGGCCTGGCGCTCGACCAGAGGGTCGTCTACGAGCGCGATGTGCCGGGCGCCGCTGCGGTGGCGGTCCTGCCGGAGATCGTAGTCACTGCCACTCGGCTTGAGACGTGATCGCCGTATACGGTGCCGGGCCACAGGTTCGCAGTCATTGAAGGTCAATCGTGCCGCTGCCTTCCTCCCCTCCAGCGCGCGAACGATGACTGCGAACCTGTGGCCCGGCACTTCCTTACAATCGGCGGATGTTTCCGATCCGGGATGACAATCCGCACTTCCTCACTCCGTACGCCACTTACGGCCTGATCGCCGCGAATGTCGCGGCGTGGATCCTGCTGCAGGGCTTCGGGACCGAGCCGGCTCTCTCCGCATCGGTTTGCCGGCTGGGGCTGATACCGGGCGACCTCCTGCAATCGGTTCCCGCCGGAACGAGTTTCCCGATCGGACCGGCGACGGCCTGCGTGCTCGGCGAAGGCGCGTCCTGGCACACCGTGCTCAGCTCCATGTTCCTGCACGGCAGCTGGCTCCACCTGATCGGCAACATGTGGTTCCTGTGGATCTTCGGCAACAACGTCGAAGACGCCATGGGCCACCTGCGTTTCGTCCTTTTCTACCTGCTGTGCGGTTTCGCCGCATCAATGCTTCAAACGGCAACCGATCCGGATTCCGTGATCCCTATGGTCGGCGCCTCCGGCGCGATCGGCGGCGTGATGGGCGCCTATGTCCTGATGTATCCGCGGGTGCACGTGCACCTGTTCGTCTTTCTGGGTTTCTACGCCACGACGATGGCCGTGCCGGCCGTGTTCATGCTCGGCTACTGGTTCGTGCTCCAGCTGCTGAGTGGCTGGACATCCTTCGGCGCGGAGGGCGGCGGCGTCGCTTTCTGGGCGCATGTCGGCGGATTCGTCGCCGGCGCGGCCCTCAGCCTGTTGTTCCGCAATCGGAAACTACTCGCGCGGCATCCCTATTACGGCTGGAAGCAGCACGGCTCGCCGACGGAGAGTTGGCATCGTGTCCGGCGCTGATCGGTGCGCGGTCCGGATAGCGCCGCTGCGAACCGTGGCTCGGCCCCCCGTCAACGACCGTTCGTCGTGTCGCCGGCCATTCTGTCAATAACGCGTTGACGCCCTTCCAAGGCGTCGCAAGAATGCATTGGAGTTGAAAGAGGCAAACCCATCGAAAGATGGGGACGCAAAGCCACCGGTCTACCGACGGAAACGTCCACGACAGCGGGGTCGCCAACGAACGGTGTGATCACTCCGGCCAGCGGGCCGGCCCGCCGTCCCCGCCGACATTCCACCGGCACTCCTGGCTCACTGCGTCTTCGCAGCACGCGCATACCCGCGCATCCGATCGACAGGAGGTCATGAAAATGTCCAGATTCCCGTTCTTCACCCCGCGGTTGCGGTTCGCGGCAGCGACGAGCGCCTTGATGCTCGCCATGCCGGGCGCAGCCAAAGCCGGACCCAGCACGGCTGAAACCGGCGCCTGCCTCGAGGACGCCAGCACGGTGCGTGCCTGCTCCGACAAGGAGCTGTCAAATGTCGTCCTGCAATGCGGCGACGAGTCCGGGTCGTTCTTCGTCAAGTACGATGAACTCGACGACGGCACATACGAAGGGCTGACGAACCCTTACGAGGGTGCCTTCGCCTGTCCGGAAGGAGAGGTCATTGCAGTCTTCGTCAAGTCGGGCAGGAATCATTACGACGGACCAGCGATCGAGGGCCTGCCGCCGGGCAGCGGCGCGTCGTGGTCACCGCTAGCCTGCGGAGCCGAGGCAGCGGGGTGCCCGTCGGACGGTGACGAGGGTGGTGGCGACGAGGGTGGCGGCGACGAGGGCGGTGGCGACGAAAATGGAGGCGATGAAAGCAACGTGATCGCGGACTAGCTGCTGTTCAAGTCCTCGACGTGGCCGCGGACTCGATCGAGCTCCTCGGCCACGTCCATTTCTGAACGAAGATCATGCCGCTCATGCACGCGGTATCACTCGACATTCTGAATCTGTTCCCGCATCTGCTCGATCAGGACCTTGAGTTCGACCGCCTTGCGCGTCGTCTCGACGTCCTGCGACTTCGATGAGAGCGTGTTCGCCTCGCGGTTGAACTCCTGCATCAGGAAATCGAGCTTGCGGCCGACCGCCTCGCCGGAGGCGATGGTCGAAGTCAGCTCCTCGACGTGACTCCGCAGCCGATCGAGCTCCTCGGCGACATCCATCTTCTGTACCAGGATCGCGATCTCCTGCTCCAGCCGTTCCGGATTCGTGCCCTCCGCGCCCAAGGCGACCAGCCGTTCCTGCAGCTTCGCCCGGATCCGCGCCTGGACGTCGGGCAATCGGGCCACGACTTCGTCCGCGATCGCCCGCACCTGGGCGGCGCGGGACGAGAGCATCTGCGCGATGCGCTCGCCTTCTCCTGCGCGGGACGTCGTGAATGCGGCCAGTGCTTCCCCGAGCAGATCCATTGCCGCCGCCGCGAGCGGCGCCGAATCCCGCTCGGCCTCGCGCACGACGCCCGGCCAGCGCAGGAGATCGGCAGCGTCGATTCGGCCGGCGTCTCCGAGGCGGCGTTGTACCGCGGCGGCACTCTCGATCAATCGGTCGAGCAGGGCGTCATCGAGCGACAATTCGCGGCCGCCCGCGGCGGACGGGCGGAAATAGAACGCTGCATCGACTTTGCCGCGCCGCGCGACCGTGCCAATGGCGCGGCGGAATTCTGCTTCCGAACCACGCAATTCGTCCGGCAGCCGCAGGCTGATCTCGAGGAAGCGGTGATTGACGCTGCGGACTTCCCAGGCGAGGAGCCCGGCCGCCGTCGCCCGCTCGGAGCGCGCGAAGCCTGTCATGCTTCTCAGCATCGATTTGGCGCCCCCGGGATGCGGCACAGGCCGGTGATGTAAGCTCTGCGGCAGTTTAGCAGGGGGCGGCGGCCATCGGACCGCCGGAAGCCGCGTGGAAATCGAGTTCGCCGAGGTCAGCCTGACCGGCGATCGCGAAGACAATCAGGATCGCGCCGCGGTCGCGTCAGGCGACGGCGCTGCGATGCTCGTCGTCATGGACGGCATGGGCGGCCACGCCTACGGCGCGCGCGCCGCTGAAACCGGCTGCAAGGTGATTCTCGAGATGTTTCGCGCCGAATCAAAACCCTTGTTCGATCCGCTGGGATTCCTTCACCTGGCGCTCGGGAGCGCGCACGCCGCGGTCGTGGCGATCGGCACCAAGCTGGCGCTGGACCTGCGGCCGCGCGCCACCTGCGCGATTTGCCTGGTGCAGCGCAATGAAGCCTGGTGGGCGCATGTCGGCGACAGCCGCATTTATCACTTGCGGGGCGGCGCGGTGATCGCGCGCACGCGGGACCACAGCCACGTCGAACAGTTGCTGCGCGAAGGATCGATCCGCGAAGAGGAAGTGCCCGGCCATCCGATGCGCAATTTCGTGGAATGCTGCATCGGCGGCGAGTCGGCTCTGCCCGAGATGTCGATTTCCGGGCGCCAGCCGCTCGAGGACGGGGACGTGCTCATGGTCTGCACCGATGGCGTCTGGGCGAACCTGAAGGACGGCGAAATCGCCGGGATCCTGCGGCCAAACGGCGTGGGAGGCTGCCAGCCCGCGCTCGAGCAGCTCGCCGAGCGCGCGATAGCCGCGTCCACGCCGCACAGCGACAATGCCTCGGCCGCCAGCCTGATCTGGCGCCACTGAACGGGCAAGGTGATCCCTGATGCGTAACGGCGGCCGCGCAGCCGATCAACTGCGACCCGTGCGTTTCACGCGCCGCTATACCTCGCACGCGGAGGGCTCGGTGCTCTGCGAGTTCGGCGCGACGCGTGTGCTCTGCACCGCGAGCGTGGAGAACGGCGTGCCGGCGTTCCTGCGGAACAGCGGCCGCGGCTGGCTGACGGCGGAATACGGCATGTTGCCGCGCGCCACCCACACGCGCAGCGCGCGCGAAGCGGCGCGCGGCAAGCAGGCGGGACGCACGCAGGAAATCCAGCGGCTGATCGGTCGCTCGCTTCGCGCCTGCATCGATCTCGGCGCGATCGGCGAGCGCACGATCACGATCGACTGCGACGTGCTCCAGGCGGACGGCGGCACGCGCACCGCCGGCATCACGGGCGGCTACGTCGCGCTCGCGGACGCGGTGGACACCCTCATCGAGCGGCGTGTTCTTCCGGCGAATCCGCTGCACGGCCAGATCGCCGCGATCTCCGTCGGCATCGTCGGAGGCGAGCCGATCCTCGATCTCGACTATGCCGAGGATGTCGAGGCCGAGACCGACATGAATGTGGTGATGAATTCCGGCGGCGCCTTCATCGAGGTGCAGGGGACGGCGGAGGGCCATGCCTTCCGGCGCGAGGAGCTCGACGCGATGCTGAATCTCGCGGCGACCGGCACGGCGCGGCTCTTCGGCCTGCAGCTCGAGGCGCGGGAGGAGAAAAAGGGGACGTGATTAAAGGGGACGTTCACCTTCAGCCTCTGCACGTCGTCAAAAGGGGAGTTTGTCTTTAGGGGCTGAAGGTGAACGTCCCCTTTAATCCCTTCTTCTCCTCCCGCCGTGTCGTGCTCGCGACCGGCAATGCCGGCAAGCTCGGGGAAATGCGCGCGATCCTCGCCGATCACGGGCTCGAGGTCGTCGCGCAATCGGAATTCGGAATCACGCCGCCGGTCGAGGATGGCGACAGTTTCGTCGCGAACGCGCTCCTGAAAGCGCGCCACGCGGCGGCGATCACCGGCCTTCCGGCCATTGCCGACGATTCGGGACTCGAGGTGGACACACTCGGCGGGCGTCCGGGACTGCACACCGCGCGCTATGCGGGTCCGCAAGGCGATGACCGCGCGAACAACGACCGGCTGCTCGCCGAGCTGGACGGCGTTTCAGCCGCGGAACGCGGCGCCCGCTATCGCTGCGCGATGGTATTCGTGCGAAACGCCGCGGATCCTGTCCCGGTCGTCGCGGAAGCCTCGTGGGAAGGCCGCATCGGCTTTGAGCGCCGCGGCGCAGGCGGCTTTGGCTACGACCCGCTCTTCATCGTCGCCGGCGGCAGCCTCACCGCCGCGGAACTGCCGCCGGCGGACAAGAATCGCGTCAGCCACCGGGGACAGGCGCTGGCCGCGCTGGCGGCCCGCATGAAAGCCGCCGGCTGGTAACGCCCTGCCGATCAGCGGACGGTCTTGACCAGGTCGCCGGGTTTCGGCTCGCCATCCGGATAGAGTTTGTTGAAGAGCCGGAGCTGCTGCACCGGATACTTCTTGACCTGGGCCTCTTTCGCCAGCGACTCGATGGTCGTCGTCTGAGTCGCCCGCACGATGTGCAGGCGATGCGGTTCGGCGAGTTGAAACTCGTTGCCACGCAGGCGCCGGAAGGTATTTGCCGTGGAGAGGAAGAATGCATCGCCCGAAGGCGCCGTGGTCCCGGCGCGGCTCGCGCCCTTGAAGACCCACATCAGGTTGGCGTAATAGATGACGATGTAGCGCACGTTCGTCGACTGCCCGTAGGGCGACGGGTCGCCGCGCACGATGCCGGTCCAGCCCTTGAGACCGTTGATGTCGAGGGTCTCGGTCCTGTCGAGGCGGCGGTTGGAAAGGCCGCGCATCGCGAAATCGCGCGGGTCGGTCACGTCGGCCGGCGGCGCCTGCGTGCGCATCTGGAGGTAGTGCTCCTTGTTCGGCGCGATGGCTAGGAGCTGCTGCGGCTCGTTGTTGATCTGCCAGCCGCGCGGCAAGGCGATCGTGAACTGGAAGTCAGAGTGATAGAAGCGGTTGTCCCGGAGCATGCCCTGGCGGGCGCTCGAACCGACTGGCAGCCCTTCGACGGCTTGCAGGAATCCTTCCCGGTTCGCGGTATTGCCCGTGGCCGACCCTGACGTTTTCCCGGCGGTGGCGATCGCCTGCTGGAGGCGGGTATCGTTGGCCGGGTGCGAAGCGAACACGCCGTGGTACAAGCGCGGCTGCCGGTTCTCGAGCCTCGCGCGCTCGCGCTCGAAAGTGTCCTGGTCCTTCAGTGTCGAGATCACGTCGATCATCGCGTCCGGGTCGTAGCCCGCTTTCGCCAGGTAGCGCGCGCCGAGGCGATCGGCTTCGAGCTCGGCCTCGCGGCCGTAGCCGCTGATGATGGCCTGGCCTGCCATATTGGTCAGGTCCGCAAGCGCCGGCATGCCGGTGAAGATCGCCGTCGCCGCGCTTGCGAGCCCGGAGAGCGTGGACTTGCGTTGGCGACTCTTGAGGTGCTCCGCGGTGATGTGGGCGATCTCGTGGCCGAGCACGGCGGCGAGCTCGGCCTCGTTCTGGAAGTACGGCAGGATGCCGCGCGAGATGTAGACGTAGCCGCCCATCGTCGCGAAGGCGTTCACGTCGTCGGTATCGATGATCGTAAATTTCCACTCGAGTTCGGGGCGTTCGCTGACGGCCGCGAGCTTTTCGCCGACGCGCTGGACGTATTCCTGGAGCTCGAGGTCCTGGTGCACGCCCATCTGCGACGTGAACTGGACGTGAAGCTGCTTGGCGGTCCGGACTTCCTTGCTGTCCTTCTGCGCCTTTTCTTCTTCCGCGCCGACGACAGGACCGCCGGCCATCGCGCCCAGGGCGGCGAAGGCGAACAAGCTGGCGAGCTTCGCGGACAAATTACCCATGAACCTCCGGACCCCGGCCCCAAGGGTACCGGTCTCGCATTAGACGTGGGGGATCCCGGAAAGTTGACGGCCGGGCAGACGCCGGAACGGACTTATTTCAGGCCGTACTTCTTGCGGAAACGATCGACGCGGCCGCCGGAGTCCACGATCTTCTGCTTGCCCGTGTAGAACGGGTGGCAGTTCGAGCAGACCTCGACGTCCAGGTTGGTGCCGAGCGTGGAGCGCGTCTGGAAGGTGTTGCCGCAGGTGCAAGTCACCGTGATCTCGGTGTATTTCGGGTGAATGGCGTCTTTCATCGCTGCGATTCCGGTGCTCTGCTGCAAGGGGCGCGCAGTCTATCGGTAGCCCCCGCAGCCGGCAAGACAGGCCCGGCGCCTGGCGTGGCCTGAAGCTAAGTCACGGGAAGTACTCGGGTTTTGTGCTTATCCACAAATTCTGTGGATAACTCTGTGGACCGACGGCGGGGCGGAGATCACCCAATCGATCATTCCTGCATATATGGCGATTTGATTAAATTTTGAGCAGGCCCTTTTGTGAATATAAATCAAATAGTTACCTCACACGAGTTAAGGCACCTCGCTAACAAAGCGTCCAAAGTCCCTAACGGGCGCGAGCCGGGAAGGCACTGTGTACAACTCGCCGCCGGCGTGGCGGGCAATTTCCTCCGGCAGGAAGCGGGCCAGAACGTCGTTCAGGAAGCGAAAGCCGAGTCCGGTCGGGCGATACCGGCCGCCGGCATCGGTCACGAGCTGCCGCGCAGTCAGCTCGTCGAGCCCCGCAAGCACGGCCGCGGCCGGCAAGCCCGTCGTTCGCTCGAATTCGACGAGCGAGAAACCCTCGCGCAGGCGCAGCGCATTCAGCATGAACTCGAAGGGGAGTTCGGCCGGTGGCACTGCTCTTCGCACAGCACCCTGGCGGCCATCGCCCCGGAGGTACGCGCGGGGCGAGCGCGGCTTCTCAGTCCGGATGACTGAGCCGTCCAAGGTCGCCTTGCCGTGCGCGCCCGCGCCGATGCCGAGGTAATCGCCGAAGCGCCAGTAGTTGAGGTTATGCCGGCACTGCTTTCCCGGGCGTGCGTAAGCCGACACTTCGTATTGGTCGAAACCGGCGGCGGCGAGGCGTTTCTGGCAAGCGACCTGCATCTCGAACGCGAGATCGTCGTCCGGCAGCGGCGGCGGCCGGCGATGGAAAACGGTGCCCGGCTCTAGCGTCAACTGGTAGTGCGAAAGATGCGCGGGCGCGAGCTCGATCGCCGCCTCGAGGTCTGCGAGCGCAGCCTCGCGGGATTGCAGTGGCAGGGCGTACATCAGATCGAGATTGAAATTCTGGATGCCGGCGCCGACGAGCTCTTCGACCGCAGCGGATATTTCGCCCGGACCGTGAATGCGCCCGAGTACCTTGAGCGCCTCCGGATCGAAGGACTGCGCCCCGAGTGATACGCGATTGACGCCCGCCTTCGCGTAGCCCGCGAAGCGGCCGTGCTCGACAGTCCCGGGATTGGCCTCCATCGTGATCTCGACGTTTGCCGCGAACGGCAGCCGCGCCGCGAGCCCATCGATGAGGTCTGCGATCGCGCTCACGCTGAAGAGCGACGGCGTTCCGCCGCCCAGGAAGACGCTGCCGGCTTCCCGCCCGGCGGCGAGATCGAGGTCGCCGTCGAGATCCGCGAGCAGGGCCGCGACGTACTCTTCTTCCGGAATGCGGTCGGGGCGCAGGTGCGAATTGAAATCGCAATACGGGCACTTGCGCACGCACCAGGGCAGGTGCACGTAGATCGCGATCGCTTCGCTCATCCGCGCATTCTAGGCGAAGCGAGGCGCGCAGCCTTGATTCCCGCAGTGCAGCATGACAGTCTCCCTCGCGGGCAAGCGATGGCAATCAAGAAATACAAGTTGACAGATTCGGCGACCGGCCGCTCCGCCGAGCTCGCGGCGCTGCCCGGCTCCGTCGGGCCCGAGGTGCTGGACATCAGCACGCTGTCGAAGGATCTCGGCGTATTCACTTACGACCCCGGCTTCATGGCGACCGCGGCGACCGCGAGCGCCATCACCTACATCGACGGCGACGCGGGCGTGCTGCTCTATCGCGGCTACCCGATCGAGCAGCTCGCAGAGCACAGCACGTTCCTCGAAGTGTCTTACCTCCTCCAGAAGGGCGAGCTACCGAGCGCGAAGGAACTTGCCGCGTTCATACACTCGATCACGCGCCACACGATGCTGAACGAGTGGCTGCTGCGCCTGTATCGCGGCTTCCACCATGACGCGCACCCGATGGCGATGGTCGCGACCATCGTCGCTTCGCTCGCGGCGTTTTATCACGATTCGACCGACATTTCGGACGATCGCCATCGCGAGATCTTCACGCACCGGATGATCGCGAAGCTGCCGACGATCGCCGCCGCCGCGTACAAGCACGCGCTCGGCCAGCCTTTCATCTATCCGCGCAACGACCTCGACTACACGGCGAACATGCTGCACATGTTCTTCGCCGTGCCCTGTGAGGACTACGCGCTCGACAGCCTGCATTCGAAGGCGCTCGATCTGCTTTTCATCCTGCACGCGGACCACGAGCAGAATGCGAGCACTTCGACGGTGCGCCTTGCCGGCAGCACCGGCTGCAATCCCTATACGGCGATGTCGGCCGGGGTGTCCGCGCTCTGGGGGCCGCAGCACGGCGGCGCCAACGAGGCGGTCGTGGACATGCTCGAGAAAATCGGCGACGCGAGTCACGTCGACGCATTCCTGACGCGCGTCAAGGACAAGAAGGATGGCCTGCGGCTCATGGGTTTCGGCCACCGCGTGTACAAGAACTTCGACCCGCGCGCGACGATCATCCGCGAGATGTGCCACAAGGTGCTCGCGAAGCTCGGCCAGAGCGACAACCCGCTGTTCGAGCTCGCGCTCAGGCTCGAAGAAGTCGCGCTCAAGGACGACTATTTCATCAGCCGCAAGCTCTATCCGAACGTCGAATTCTATTCCGGCATCATCTACCGCGCGCTCGGCATTCCGCGCGAGATGTTCACGGTGATGTTCGCGATCGCGCGGACCGCCGGGTGGGTGGCGCACTGGTCGGAGATGATCTCGGACCCGGAGGTGAGGATCGCGCGGCCGCGCCAGCTCTACACCGGCCCGACCCGGCGCGACTACGTGCCCGTCAAGAAGCGCTAGCCGGCCGGACCGGCGCCAGCAATCCTTCCACTTCCGCGAGCGTGGCACGGCGCATCGGCCGGCCGTCCACGGGACCGGGCGGCGCCTGGCGGATCCCGTCGAGCGGAAAGATGGTTGCGTCCACTTCGTGCTGGCCGGCGGTGAAGCGCACGGCCGGAAAGGATTCGATCTCGTCGCGCTGCATGCGAAAGCGCCGTTCGGCGACTTCGTGCGGGATGCCGCGATCGAGGAGCCGCACGGCGACGGTCTCCGGGGTGTCGGCGAAGAGATGCAGGGTGATGTCGTTGTGCGCGGTCGCCGTGCCCGAGAGCAGGGGCCCCACGAGGCGCGGCTCGAATTCGGCGAGCAGCCGCATCGCTTCGAGCGCCGTGCTTCGCATCGAGGTGAGCTCGCTCGCATGGGTTTCGGGCACGAACAGCCGCTGGTGCTCGGCGAGCGCTTCCTCGATCTCGAGGTTCTTCGGCAGCACCGCGAGGTCGGTGACGCCGAAGCGCTCCGCGGCCTTGCGCTTGGCGAAGCCGTAATCCTCGTGGCCATGCTCGATCATGAGGCGCGCCGCCTCGCGCGCAATCGCCTGGCGCATCATGTCGCCGCGCGCGGATCGCCGGGCCATCAGAAAATCGGCTCTTCGTATTTCTGCGGGGGCGTCACGCCCTCGCCCCTGGCGTCGCCGGCGACGCCCGACGGCAGGTGATCCGCGAGGAAATACTCGAAGTCCGCGGGTACGTCGTCGCCGAACCCGGTCGGGTCGCCTCCGATGCGCGCCGTCACGACCCCGTCCGGCATCGGCATGCGCCGCTCCGGCAGGCCCTCGAGCGCCTCGCGCATGAAGTAGATCCACATCGGGAGCGCGGTGCGGGCGCCTTCCTCGTCCGCGCCGAGCGGGCGTTCCTGGTCGAAGCCGACCCAGGCGGTCGCAACCAGGTCCGGGACGAAACCCGAGAACCAGGCGTCACGGCCGTCGTTGGTCGTTCCGGTCTTCCCGGCGATGTCGCCGCGCCCGAGCGCGCGGGCGCGCTGCCCGGTGCCGCGACGCACGACGTCGCGCAGGAGATCGGTGATGATCCAGGCGTTCGCCTCCGTGATCACCTGCGGGGCCAGTCTTTCCGGCTGCGGTTCCGGCAGGCTGCCGCCGATGTCCGCCGCGCGCAACACGCCCGATGCATTGCCCTCAACGACCGCCGGCGGCGGCGCGACGAGTTCGGGTTCGGGCGCCGGGGCATTGCAGCCGGCACAGGCGATCGCGGGCTCCGTCTGCTCGAGCACCGAGCCGTCGGCCGCGAGAATGCGGTCGATGAGGTACGGCTTCACGAGCGATCCGCCGTTCGCGAAGACCGTGAAGCCGTTGGCCATCTCGAGCGGCGTGAGCTGGGCCGTGCCGAGCGCGGCCGTCAGGTCCGCCGGGATGTGCTCTTTCGGCAGCCCGAATCTTTCAGCGTAGTCGCGCGTGTAGCCGACGCCGATCTGGCGCATGACGCGGATCGTGACGAGATTGCGCGAGCGCGTGAGCGCATCGCGCAGCCGCGTCGGGCCGTAGAAGCGCCGCGAATCGTTGACCGGACGCCAGTCCTCCTGCTCCGGTTCCTCGCCTTCGACCGCTTCGGTGCCAAGCCCGATACCGACGGCGGGATCCGGCGCTTCGTAGACTACAGGCGCGTCGAGCACGACGGACGCCGGCGTCAGTCCGGCCTCGAGCGCGGCGGAATAAATGAACGGCTTGAACGAAGAGCCTGGCTGCCGGCGCGCCTGCATCACGCGATTGAACTTGGAGGCGGCGTAGTCGAATCCGCCGGACATGGCGACGACCGCGCCGTCGTGCGGATCGAGGGCGACGATCGCTCCCTGGACTTCCGGCAACTGCGCAAGGAGCGCCTCGCCCTCGCCGGACGGCAGGACATAGACCACGTCGCCGATCTTCGTGACGTCGCGCGGCGACTTCGGCGTGCCTTCCGGCGTGCGTGCCCAGCGGATGCCTTCCATTGGCAGGCGGTAACGCAGGCCGCTTCGCGCCACGACCGTCGCCTCGGTCGAGTCCGTGCCGACCACGATCGCCGGAATGAGCCCGCCGACCACGGGATAGTCTTTGATCGCGCCGGCGACGATCTCGTCGGTCCCTTCGCTGACTTCGACGCGGCCCGCGCGCCCGCGCCAGCCATGGCGCCGGTCGTACTCGAGCACCGCCGCGCGAAGCGCCACGTCGGCCGCGCGCTGCAGGCGGCTGTCCACCGTGGTGATGACCTGGAATCCCTCGGAATAGATGCGATCGCCGTACTTCTCGATCAGCGCGAGCCGCACCATCTCGCCGACGTAGGGCGCGTCGATCTGCACGCGCGGGCCGTGCACGCCGCGCGACACGGGCTTCTCCGATGCCGTCTGCCAGGCCGGTTCGTCGAGGTACCCGAGCTCGCGCATGCGGCGGAGCACATAGGCGCGCCGCTCCGTCGCCTGCTCGATGCTCGCGACGGGATTCTGCCGCGACGGCGCCTGGAGAATGCCGGCGAGGAGCGCCGCCTCGCTGGCGTCGACCTCGGTGAGCGCCTTGCCGAAGTACGTCTCGGCCGCGGCCGCGAATCCGTAGGAGCGCTGGCCGAGGAACTGCGTGTTGACGAAGAGCGTGAAGATCTCCTGCTTGGTCAGCTCGTTTTCGAGCGAGAGCGCGAGGAAGATCTCCCGGAGCTTGCGGCGAAGCTGCTTCTCCTTCGTGATCAGGGTGGTGCGCACGAGTTGCTGGGTCAGCGTGCTGCCGCCCTGCGAGAGCTCCATTGTCGCGGCGGCGACGATGAGCGCGCGCGTCACGCCCTGCCAGTCCACACCCGGATGCTCGAAAAATCGATCGTCTTCGGCGGCGAGCACCGCCTGTACGACGACCGGCGGAATGTCGTCCCAGGCCACCGGCACGCGGCGCTGCTCGCCGATCTGCGCGAGCAGCTTGCCGTCGCGGCTGTAGACGCGAAGCGGCACCTGCAACCGCACGTCGCGCAGCTGCGCGACGTCCGGCAGCGTCGGCTTCAGGTAGTAGTAAGTGGCGAGAAAGGCAAGCCCGATCAGGCCCGCAACCGACACGATGACGGTCGCCGCGATGCGCAGCCGGCGGTTCAGTCGTGTAATCACCGGGGTCCGATTATGCATAGTAATGTCGGGCGCTGCCCGGGGCGGGGTCGCGCTCCCGCGACGCCGGGACCGTGACGCCAGACACGGTGTGGCTTTCCGTTCACGTGCAGCATCGTCCGCGGATTCGGCACCGGAAGCCCGTGGGCGAGAAGGTCGCCGGCGCCAGCGGTCAGGGCCGGGGGCGGACCCTCCCGGCTGCGCCCGTGCCGCCTCGCTAAAGGGGCGAAATACGAGTGATTTGCGAGTCGGGTCACGTTCAATTTAACAGTTGCTTGCTATATAGTTGGCCGCTAACTTGACCCAGCGCAGCGATTGACCTCGTAATAGCCTGACCTGAAAAGGAAATTTCTGTGCTCAAGTTGCCTAAGTTTTCGCTGGGACCCCGCTACTCGCCGTTGATCGGGCTGGACATTACGACGTCCTCGATCAAGCTCATCGAGCTTGCGCAGTCGGGTGGTCAATACCGGGTCGAGTCCTACGCGGCCGAACCGACCCCCCACAACGCCATCAACGAAAAAGCCATCGTCGACGCGGCAGCGGTCGGCGACGCCATCCGCCGGGCGGTCAAACGCTCCGGTGTCCGTTGCAAGGAATGCGCGGTCGCGATCTCGGGCGACGCGGCCATCACGAAGGCCGTGCAGATGCCGCGGAACCTGTCGGACGCCGACCTCGAGCAGCAGATCGAGATGCAGGCGGACCAGTACATCCCCTTCCCGATGGAGGAAGTCAGCTACGACTTCCAGGTGCTCGGCCCATCGGACAAGGATCCGGACATGCGCGACGTGCTCCTCGTCGCCTCTCGCTCCGAGAACGTCGAGCAGCGCGTCGCCGCGGTGAACGCTTCAGGCCTCGTCGCCAAGCTCGTGGACGTCGAAGCCTTCGCGCTCGAGAACGCCTGCCGTCTGCTGACGCACCAGATGCCGGACGGCGGCATCGACCACACGATCGCGGTCGTGGACTTCGGCGCGAGCACGACGACTTTCAGCGTGCTCAAGAATCTCGTCGTCGTGTACACGCGCGACTTCGCGTTCGGCGGCCAGTCGCTGACCGAAGAGATCATGCGCACCTACGGGCTCTCGATGGAGGAAGCTGGCCGCGCGAAGAAGGAAGGCGGCCTGCCCTCGAACTACCAGCCCGAGGTGCTCGATCCGTTCATCGACGACATGACCCAGCAGGTCAGCCGCTCGCTCCAGTTCTACCTGGCGTCCGGCAGCGGCCGCAGCCAGCCGGAGCAGATCCTGATCTGCGGCGGCTGCGCCAACATACCCGGCGTCGCGGACGTGATCGCGAGCCGCGTGGGAATTCCGGCCGAGCGCGGCGATCCGCTCGGACAAATGAAGATTTCATCGAAAGCCAAGGCACTGGGCGTGACGCGGGATGCGACGGCGTTGCTGCTCGCTTGTGGCCTGGCACTGCGGAGCTTCGACGAAGATGCCAAGTATTAACCTACTTCCCTGGCGGCAAGCGCTCCGCCAGCGGAGACGGAAGGAATTCCTCATCGGGCTCGGAGCGGCGGTGGGTTTCGCCGCTCTCATCACTCTGCTCACGCACCTGACGGTGAGCGCGATGATCGATTCGCAGAACCGCCGCAATGACCTGCTGAAGGCGGAGATCGCCGAGCTCGACAAGGCGATCGAGCAGATCCTCGCGCTCGAGGACCAGAAGGCGCGGATGATCGCCCGCATGGAAGTGATCGACACGCTCCAGGCTAGCCGCCCGGAAGTCGTCAAGCTGTTCGACCAGATGGTCTCGACGCTGCCGGAAGGCGTTTACCTGACCTCGGTCAAGCAAAGCGGCAAGAAGCTCGAGTTCAACGGCGTCGCGCAGTCGAGCACGCGCGTCTCCGCGTTCATGCGCAACATCGATGCGTCGGAGTCGCTGGCCGCGCCCGAGCTCAAGGTCATCCAGACGGGCGGCGGTACTAGCCCCGGCGCTCAGTTCACGCTGTTCGCGCAGCAGCGCGCCCCGGCAGGAGATGCGGCGGAGACTGAGAAACGCAATACGCGCGTTTCGGAGGCACGCCAATGACCTTCGTCGAACAGCTCCGCCAGCTCGACTTCAAGGACATCGGGCGCTGGCCGTTCGCGTTCCGCGCGCTCGGCATCCTGATCGTGCTCGTCCTCACGACCACGTTGCTGGTCTGGTATTTCGTCTGGGGCGAGAGCGGCAACCGGCCCGAGCTTCTAAAGGCGGAGGCCGAGCAGAAGTCCTTGTGGGCCACCTTCGACCAGAAGCAGCGCAAGGCCGCAAACCTCGAGGCTTACCGGCAGCAGCTCGCGGAGATCGAGCGCACCTTCGGCGCGATGCTCCGGCAGCTCCCCGGCAGGACCGAGGTGCCTTCCCTGCTCGTCGACATCTCGCAGACCGGACTCGCGGCGGGGCTTCAGGAGCGCCTGTTCCAGCCGGGCGGCGAGTCCAAGATGGATTTTTACGCGGAGCTGCCGATCAAGATCCAGCTCACCGGCGGGTTCCACGAATTCGGCCTGTTCGTGTCGGGGATAGCGGCGCTGCCGCGCATCGTCACGCTGCATGATCTCGAGATCACCCGCGGCTCCACCCGCGGCGCGGGGCGGCGCGGCACGCCGGCGCCGTCTGACGAGCTGACGCTCAACCTGACGGCCAAGACTTACCGCTACCTCGACGAGGACGAGACCGATTCGGCCCCCGCGGAAAAAGCCAAGCCGAAGACCCGGCGCGAACGGGAAAAGAAGACATGAGCCAGGAACGCATGCGCAAGATTCTCACGGCTGCCGGCCTCGCCGGCACGCTCGCGCTCGGTGGCTGCGGGGACGGCCTCGACGATCTGCGCGCCGAGATCGAGGCGGCGAAGCAACGGCCGGGCGGGCGCATCCAACCCCTGCCGGAAGTGCGGCCCTATGTCAGCCATGAATACCAGATGGCCGACCGCCGCTCGCCGTTCCTCCAGAGCCTCGCCGGAGAGAATCCGAGCGGGCCGCGGCCGGACGTGCAGCGCCCGCGCGAATACCTCGAGCAGTTTCCGCTCGACACGCTGAAGATGGTCGGTACGCTCCGACTCGGCAGCGGGAATTACGCCCTGGTCCAGACCAAGGACGGGCTGATTCATCGCGTCCTGCCCGGCAATCACCTGGGCCAGAACGACGGCCGCGTGATGACGGTCGGCGAGGCGCGCGTCACATTGATCGAGATCGTTCCTGACGGGCTTGGGGGCTATATCGAGCGACCCGCCGCACTGGCGCTCGCCGACTGATTTCTGGGAGAAAGTCTGATGGCTGGCAACAACCGGACTACGGTGTGGAATATGGACACGGCACGCAGCTTCCTGCGGCTCGTGGGCGGCGCATTGGTCATCCTGGCCATTGCGTGGTCGCAACTCGCACAGGCGCAGGGTGCGGTGCGGCTGACCGCAGTCGAGGTGCAGCCGATGCAGGGTGGAACCCTGCAGATCAGGCTGCGCACCGACGGCGTCGCGCCCCAGCCGCTGACGTTCACGATTGATCGCCCGGCACGCCTGTCGGTCGATCTGCCTGACGTCGCGCTCGCGCTCGAGAACCGGCGCATTGACGTCGGAACCGGCGGTGTCGACACGATCGTCGCGGCCGAGGCCACGGGCCGCACGCGCGTCGTGTTCAACCTGGATTCCCTCGTTCCGTATACGGCGCAGGCCAGCGGCGACAGCGTCATCGTGACCCTTGGTGCCGGCGCTGCCGCCTCGCAGACGGCGTCGACCGCGGCCCCGGCGGGCGCTGTCGCAGCGTCCGCGGGCCCGCGCAGCATCACGGGCGTCGATTTCCGCCGCTCGGCGGAAGGCGCCGGCCGCGTCGTGATCCAGCTCTCGGACCCCTCGACGCCAGCGAGTCTCCGGCAGGAAGGCAATCGCATAATCGTCGACTTCACCGGCGTCTCGATGAGCGAAGACCTCATGAAGCGCTATGACGTCGTGGACTTCGCGACGCCCGTGACGATGTTCGACACCCTGCGCGTCGGCGACAGCGCGCGGCTCGTCGTGACCGCGACGGGCGACTACGAGCAGCTCGCCTACCAGACCGACAACCAGTACGTGGTCGAGGTCAAGCAGCGCCCGCGCGCCACGGCCGCGGTCGCGCAGAAGGACAAGGTCTATACCGGCGAGCGCCTCACGCTCAACTTCCAGGACATCGACGTGCGCCCGCTGCTGCAGCTCCTGGCCGACACCAGCGGACAGAACATCGTGGTGTCCGATTCGGTCAAGGGCCGCGTGACGCTCAGGCTCCAGAACGTGCCCTGGGACCAGGCGCTCGACATCGTGCTGAAGACCAAGGGCCTCGACATGCGCCGCAAGGACAACGTGATCCTGGTGGCGCCGCAGGCGGAGCTCGCCGCGCAGGAGAAGGCGGAGCTCGAAGCGCAGAAGGACATCCAGGAGCTGGCGCCGCTGCGCACCGAGTTCCTCACCGTCAACTACGCCAAGGGGTCCGAGATCGCGCGCCTCATCAAGTCGGCGGGCGGCGGCTCGCTGCTGTCCAATCGCGGCAACGTGACGGTGGACGAGCGCACGAACACGCTGCTCGTGCAGGACACGGCGGAGAACCTGACCGCGGTGCGCTCGATGGTCGCGACGCTCGACATCCCGGTGCGCCAGGTGCTGATCGAGTCGCGCATCGTGATCGTCAACGACGACTTCAGCCGCGAGCTCGGCGTCCGCGCGGGTTTCACGCGGGTCTCGGACGAGATTGGCGACCTGATGGCGGTCAGCGGCAGCGCGACCTCGACCGATACGATCATGGGGTCGGCGCTCGACAACCTGGCGGCGAGCGGCCAGCCGTTCCCGGTCGAGGTGCCGTTCGGCCCGAACTTCGACCGCTACAACGTAAACATGCCGGTCGCGAACCCAGCGGGCCGGATCGCGCTCTCGATCCTCGACTTCGACGACTTCCTGATCGACCTCGAGCTGTCGGCCGCGCAGAGCGAAGGCCGCGGCGAGATCAAGTCGACCCCGCGCGTGATCACGGCGAACCAGCGCGAGGCGATTATCGAGCAGGGCGTCGAGATCCCGTACCAGGAGTCGGCCTCCTCGGGCGCGACGACGACACAGTTCAAGAAGGCCGTGCTGTCGCTCAAGGTGACGCCGCAGGTCACGCCGGATGACCGCGTGATCCTCGACCTGACCGTCACCAAGGACAGCGTCGGCCAGCTCGTGCCCTCGGCGACCGGCGGCTTCGTGCCCTCGATCGACACGCGTAACATCCAGACCCAGGTGCTCGTCAAGGACGGCCAGACGGTCGTGTTGGGCGGCATCATGGAGACGGAGCGCCGCGACGCCGTGAGGAAGGTGCCGCTCCTGGGCGACGTGCCGGTGATCGGCAACCTGTTCAAGACCAAGAGCAAGATCAACAACCGCGACGAGCTCCTGATCTTCGTGACGCCGAAGATCCTGCGCGAGGGCTCCACGATCGAGTGACCGCGGCGGACCCGGCTTGCGTCCGGGCCCGGTTCCCATGCACAGTCACACGGCCGCCTTCGGGCGGCCGTTTTCTTGGTGCCTTCTCAAAAGGGGACGTTCACCTTTACCTGATCACCCTGCTTCCGCGAGCAGGCTATAGTCGGTAAAGGTGAACGTCCCCTATTGAGAATGTCCGACCCGGCACCGAACAACGTCTTTCTGGTAGGGCCCATGGGTTCCGGCAAGACCGCGGTCGGGCGCCAGCTCGCCCGGCGCCTCGGTTTGCCTTTCGCCGACAGCGACGTGGAAATCGAATCTCGCACCGGTGTCGACATCGCCTACATATTCGAACGCGAGGGCGAAGCGGGCTTCCGGATCCGTGAGCGCGACGTGATCGACGCATTGACGAAGACCGAGGGCATCGTGCTCGCGACCGGTGGCGGAGCGATCCTCCTGCCGGAGAATCGCGAACGGCTCGCCGCGCGGGGGACCGTGGTTTTTCTCGACACGACCATCGACCAGCAGCTGCAGCGCACCCGCCGGAGCAAGCACCGCCCGCTGCTGGCGGCCGCGGACCGCCGCGCGAAGCTCGAGGAACTCGCCCTCGCGCGCGACCCGCTCTACCGCTCGATCGCCGCGATCACGATCAGGACCGATGGACGCGCGCCCGGCGCGGTCGCGGGCGACATCGCGCGGGCCCTGAAAGGCTCCTGAGAATGCAGCGCCTCGAAGTCAAGCTCGGCCGCCGGGCCTACCCGATCCTGATCGGACCGGGGCTGCTCGCCTCGCCCGAGGTACTCGCCGCGCATGCCGGGGCGGCGAAGCTGCTGGTCGTGACCGATGACGTCGTCGGCCCGCTCTGGCTGCCGAAACTGGAGCAGGGACTTGCGGGCCGCGAGTTCGAAGTCTGCGTGCTGCCCGGTGGCGAGGAGCAGAAGACGCTCGGCAACGTCGCGCTCATCATCGATGCGCTCGTCGCCGCGCGGCAGAACCGCGACGGGATGGTGCTCGCGCTCGGCGGCGGCGTGATCGGCGACGTCGCGGGCTTCGCGGCGGCGTCCTACCAGCGCGGCATCGCGATCGTGCAGCTCCCGACCACGCTGCTCGCGCAGGTGGACTCCTCGGTCGGCGGCAAGACCGGTGTCAATCACCCGGGCGGGAAGAACCTGATCGGGGCCTTTCACCAGCCGTCGGCCGTCATCACCGACACCGAGACGCTCGCAACTCTGCCCGAGCGCCACATGCGCGCGGGCTTCACCGAGATCGTGAAGGCGGCGCTCGTCGCGGACGCGGGGTTCTTCGCCTGGCTCGAAGCGAATGCCGCGCGGCTCCTCGGCCACGACGCCGCCGTGCTCGAGCAGGCGATCCGCCGCGCCTGCGAGATCAAGGCCGCGATCGTCGCGGAAGACGAGCGCGAGCGCGGCCGCCGGGCGCTCCTGAATCTCGGCCACACGTTCGGTCATGCGATCGAAGCGGGCGCGGGCTATGGCCGCGTGCTGCACGGCGAAGCCGTTGCCGCGGGCCTCGTTCTCGCCGCGGAACTTTCCGCGCGCTTGGGAAGGCTCGCGGGCGCGGATGCACGCCGGATCCGGGAACTTCTCTCCGTCGCGGGCCTGCCTGTCGATCCGCCGCGCCTCGGGCGCACGCGCATGCTCGATCTCATGGGCATGGACAAGAAAGTCGCGGGAGGGCGGCTTCGCCTCGTGCTCCTCGACGGCATCGGCCGGGCTACCGTCACGGCTGAATATCCGCGTGAGGCACTCGAATCACTCCTGGAAGAACGGGTGGGCGCGTGAGGAAGGGCCGCGATCCGGACGCCGGGCTTGCACCGTATGCCGCGCTCGAAAAGCACTCGCGCGGCCGCCGTCACCCGGAGCCGCCTGCCGACTACCGCGGCGAGTTCCAGCGCGACCGCGACCGCATCATCCATTCGAACGCCTTTCGCCGCCTGGTTTACAAGACGCAGGTCTTCATCAATCACGAAGGCGACATGTACCGCACGCGCCTCACGCATTCGATCGAAGTGGCACAGATCGGCCGTTCGGTTGCGAACGCGTTGGCGCTCTCCGAGCCGCTGACCGAGGCGATCTGCCTCGCCCACGATCTCGGCCACACGCCCTTCGGCCACGCCGGCCAGGACGTGCTGCACGACTGCATGCGCGAATACGGCGGCTTCGAGCACAACCTCCAGTCGCTGCGCGTCGTGGACGAGCTCGAGGAGCGCTATGCGGACTTCCGGGGCCTCAACCTCTGCTTCGAGACCCGCGAGGGGGTCCTGAAGCATTGCTCGCTCGCGAATGCGCGCCAACTGGGAGAGCTGGGGACTCGTTTCCTCGAGCGGACGCAGCCGGGACTCGAAGCCCAGATCTCGGATCTCGCCGACGCGATCGCCTACAACAATCACGACGTGGACGACGGTCTGCGCTCCGGGCTCGTGACGATCGAGGAGTTCCGGAGCGTCGGGCTCTTTGCACGCCAGTACGACGCGGTCATGGCGCGCTACGGCGAGCTGCCGGGGCGACGCATGGTGCACGAAATCATCCGGCGCATGATTCACGAGGTCGTGAGTGACCTGATCGAGGAAACCGCCCGCCGGCTGGCCGCGTCGAAGCCGGCCGACATCGATGCGGTGCGCGCGGCGCCGCAGCCGATCGTCGGTTTCTCCGGCCCGCGCGAAGCCGATCATCACCAGATGAAGAAGTTCCTGCGCACGAAGCTTTATCGGCACGAGCGCATGCAGGCGACCCGCGTGGGCGCGTCCAAGGTACTCGAGGGATTGTTCGGCGGCTTCATGCGGGATGTCGCACGCATGCCGCCGGAACACCGTGACGCGGCGCTCGCCCAGGAATCCGCCTCCGGCACGGCCGGACGGGCGCGCGCCGTCGCCGACTACATCGCGGGCATGACGGATCGCTACGCATTCCAGGAGTACGCACGGCTCCGGGGGGAGGTGGAGCCCGCGAGGTGAGGCGCGACGTTTGATAGCATGGCAGCCTCGGGGAGACGGTGTGGCGAGAGCGACAGTACCGGCGCGCGAGCGCCTGATCTTTGCGATGGACGTGCCGACCGCGGATGCCGCGCGGCGGCTCGCGGACACGCTCGGCGATTCTGTGACCTTCTACAAGCTTGGCTTGGAGCTGTTCATGTCCGGCGGCGCGTTCGAGCTGCTGGACTGGATGGTCGGGCGCGGCAAGCGCGTGTTCCTCGACCTGAAGCTCTTCGACGTGCCGGCGACGGTCGCGGGCGCGGTGCGCAACCTCAGGAACCGCGGCGTGAGCTTCGCGACCGTGCACGGCAACCAGACGATCATGGAAGCGGCGGTCGAGGCCGCCGGCGACGTCGGCATCCTCGCGGTGACGGTGCTGACGAGCCTCGATCGCGGTGACCTCGACGACCTCGGATTCCAGTGCGACGTGGAAGAGCTCGTGCTCTCGCGCGCGCGGCGCGCGCTCGCCGCCGGTTGCGCCGGCGTGGTTTCGTCGGGTCTCGAGGCGAAACTCCTGCGCGCGGGAGTGGACGATCGCCTCATCGTCGTGACGCCCGGCATCCGCCCCGTGGAAAACCGGCCCGTCGACGACCAGAAGCGGGTCGTCGGCGTGGCCGAGGCATTCGGCAACGGCGCCGACTACATCGTGGTCGGGCGGCCGATCCGCGACGCACCCGATCCGCGCATCGCTGCCGAGGCGATCCAGGCGACGATCGCCGGCCTGTTTCCGCGCTGATGAGCGAATTGAAGAATGATCGCCTGTTGCGCGCGCTGGCGCGCGAGCCGGTCGATCGCACGCCCGTCTGGATCATGCGCCAGGCGGGAAGGTATTTGCCCGAGTACCGCGCGACCCGCGCGAAGGCCGGCAGCTTTCTCGGGCTCGCCACGAATCCGGAGCTCGCCTGCGAAGTGACGCTCCAGCCGCTCGCGCGGTACCCGCTCGACGCGGCGATCCTCTTTTCCGACATCCTGATGATTCCGCAGGCGATGGGCGTCGGTCTCGCCTTCGAGGAGGGCGAGGGACCGCGCATCGAGCGCCCGGTGCGTAGCGCCGCCGAAATCGACGCGCTCACCATGCCCGATCCATCCCGCGAACTGCGCTTCGTGATGGACACGGTTTCGCTTGTGCGCCGCGAGCTCGCGGGCCGCGCACCGCTCATCGGATTCGCGGGCTCGCCCTGGACAGTCGCGGCCTACATGATCGAAGGCGGCGGCAGCCGCGACTTCCCGAAGTCCAAGGCGCTGCTCTACGGCGATCCGAAGGCGCTGCATCGTTTGCTGCAGAAACTCGCGCGCGCGACGACGGATTACCTGAACGCGCAGATAACCTCGGGCGCGCAGGCCGCGATGATCTTCGATACCTGGGGCGGGATACTGTCCACGCCGGCTTTCCTCGAGTTCTCGCTTCCGTACATGGAACAGATCGCTGCCGACCTCGTGCGCGAGCGCGAGGGACGGCGCGTGCCCGTGATCCTGTTCACCAAGGGCGGCGGCGCCTGGCTCGAGCGCATGTCGATGACCGGCGTCGACGCGCTCGGCGTGGACTGGATGACGGAGCTCGCCGGGGCGCGTCGCGTCGTCTTCGATCGCGTCGCGCTACAGGGCAATCTCGACCCCGGCGTGCTGTTCGCGCCGCCCGCGGCGATCCGCGCCGAAGTCGCGCGTGTACTTGAGAGCTATGGTCACGCCGCAGGCCATGTCTTCAACCTCGGCCACGGCGTGCAGCCCGGCGTTGACCCGGACCACGTTGCCGCGATGGTCGCAGCGGTACACGAGCTGTCGCCCGCTTATCACAAAGGGGACGCTCACCTTTAAAGGTAAGCGTCCCCTTTCAAGTCAGCGTCCCCTTTCAGGTGGCGCTCGCCGCCGCGCCGCGGGGCTTTCCGCACTCCGTCATCATGGCCGTGAAGCGCGGATGCTCGCGGAGCGGATCGAACGACGGATCGTGCGCGATCCACTTGCAGTTGCCGACGGGCGACAACGGCACGCGCCGGAGATAGTCGAGCGCAAGGTCGAATTCCCCGAGCAGCGTCAGCGCGCAGGCCGCGTTGAGATTGACATAGGGCTCTTCCGGCTCGAGCGCCAGCGCCCGCTCCGTCCAGCGCCTCCCTTCCTGGCGGCGACCGAGGCCGGGGAGCATGCAGCCACCCAGCGAGAGGGACCGCACGTCATCCGGGCGCCGCCGCAGGGTCCGCTCGGCGGCTTTCACGCTCGCGGCGGCCGTGCGGCGGGCATCCTTGCGAAGCCCCAGCCGCTTCAATGAAAGCTCGCAGAGCGCCGACGCCTGGCAATCGAACTCGTCTGCGGCCGACGCTTTCTCGTAGAGGCCCACGGCGCGGTCGTGCTCACGGCTCTCGGCGCAAACCCTTCCGTGGTAGTACCAGGCCTGGAACAGCCGCGGGCTAAGGCTCTCGGCGAAGGCGAACGCGGCATCCGCTTCCACGTAGTCGCCGCGCATCACCGCGACGTGCGCGCGGGCGATCTGCGACTCGGCCGAATCGGTTTTTCGCTCCAGCGCTTCCTTCATCGCGCGTATCGCGCCGTTCCAGTGATGCTCCAGCCGTTCCGCGTGGAGATACTGCAGGGAGTGGCTCGCTGCCATTCCTGCCCAGGCCCTGTAGTCGTCGGGATCAAATGCGAGCGCTGCGCGGAACATCTCGAGCGCATAGCGCTGGTTGCGAAGCCCGAAGCGGCTCAGGTAGCTGTTTCCCCGTCGCACCAGGCGATCGGTCGCGGTCGAGTCGATCCGTGACGAGTAGCGCACGCGCTTCCGACCGCCCGCGGGACCTCGGGCCGCGCGCATTGCGTGCGCGGCGCGCGGCGCGGCGGCGATCTCCTCGCAAGGCCCGACGAAGCGGTAGCCCTCCGTCCATCGCGTTTCGACATAACGGGCCGGGCTGGCCTGGTCATCGAGCGCCTTGCGCACCGTGCTGAGGCAGCGAGTCAGGGCGTCCTCGTAGACGTCGCGGCCGTCCCAGAATTGCTCGATCAGCTCCGACCGCGGAACGATCCGGTCGTGATGGACGACCAGGTAAAGCAGGACCTGGAACGGCCGGTTCGCGAGGTGAACGAGCTCGCCCGCGCACCGCCGCAGGCGGCGCGTCGCCGGCTCGATCTCGAATTCCCCGATGACGAATCCCTCGACCATAAGCCGCCGGAGCCTGACACAAGCCGTTGCGCGAAGCCGCGGTCCGGCGGATGAATTCCGGTTTATTTCAGCTTTTCTTCCGGTCTTCCGACGGGCCAGGCCCCAGGATCGGCCAAAAGGCTACAGGGCCTGTCCACGACGCACAAGCACCGGGGAGACGAGCGTGTCCAAGTACCTCCTGATCGAGTCTCAAGACTCATTCTCGACCAGCGCCGTCGGCGAGCACGTCGAGCTCGCCGCCTCGCTCAAGCGCTCCGGCAGCGAGGTGACGCTCTATCTCCTGCAGAACGGCGTCTTGCCCTGCCGCTCCGGCGCCGATGGCGAGGCGCTTCACGAAGCGATCGCCGCGGGCGTCGAGGTGCTGGCCGACGACTACTCGCTGCGCGAGCGCGGCATCGCCGACTCCGACCTCGCGCGCGGCGTGAAGCCCGCCGCGATCGACCTCGTGGTCAAGCGCCTCGCGGCATCCTGGAAAGTGATGTTCCTCTGAATCGGAGAATCGCATGACGAGCGCATTGACCTTCGCGATCATGGACGCGCCGTTCGAGAACGCGCGCACCGTCACCGTTTTCCGCCTGATCCAGGCGGCCCTGAAGGCGGGGCACGACGTCAACGTCTTCGCCTACGAGGGCGCGGTCGGGCTTGCCTTCGCGCGGCAGGCAGCGCATCCGAATGCCGTGCACGGCCGTGACGCAGCCGCGGAGAACCATCCCCTGCCGCGCGTCTGGATCGCGGAGCTCCTGCGGCTCGCGCAGAACGCCGGCAGGAAACTGGACTGGGTGAACTGCGGGCTCTGCGTCGACGAGCGCGGCATGGGCGAGGCGATCGAGGGCGTCCGCCGCGGGACCCCGGCAGATCTCTGGAAGCTGTCCGTCGAGTCCGCCAACACGCTCACCGTCGGGACGCGCTGAAGGAGCCGACATGAAGACGCTGCAAGTGGTCGAAACCGCCTATCGCGCGACCGTGGAAGAGCAGGACGACACGATCGTCTGGCTGACGCATGCCATGGCGGGCGCGGGCGGCCAGTTCGGCATGCTGCTGACAGGGAACGCGGTCTGCTACGCCGTGCCGGGGCAGCGCGCGCCCGCGCTCGCGATCGGCGAGTGGCAGCAGAGCCATTCGCCGGACCTTTCCGCCGATCTCGCGGCGCTCATTCCGAAGGGCGTGTCGCTGTACGCGGTCGAGGAGGATCTCGAGGAGCGCGGGCTGCGCGACGCGAAGCTCATTGCTCCGCTGACCGTCATTGCGCGGGACGAGCTGCCGCGGCTCTTCGAGGAGTATCCACGCATCTGGAAATGGTGAAGAGGAGAGGCGAGATGACGAGAGCAAGGATGTCAGTCATTGCATTGCCGTTGCTCGCCGCCACGGGCGGGCAAACCAATTAGGCGCGAGCGACACTCCATCAACCCGCCTCACGCGCTGATTGCACCGTTCCGTTCAGGAAATGGCGAGGTGTCACATGGATCGACGCAGATTCTGTCAGACGACCCTGGCAACGGGATTAGCGGCCGCCTTTCCGTACACCGCCGTGTGCGACGCGCCCGCCGGCGTCCCCACGACCGCCGACACGAACATTGCCGCCGTATCCTTGGACGGCGCCGCGATCGAGCTGGAGAAGGCCGAGATCAACGAGCTGGCGCGAAGCCTGACCGGAGCGTTGCTGCTGTCCGGTCATCCCGATTACGACAGTGCCCGCAAGATCTGGAACGGTATGCACGACAAGCGCCCGGCCCTGATCGCCCGCTGCGCGAATGCCGGGGACATCAGCCTCGCCGTCACGTTTGCCCGTGAGCGCGGACTCCTGACCGCCGTGCGCGGCGGCGGGCACAGCTGGCCGGGAAAATCCGTCTGCGACGGCGGGCTGATGATCGATCTCGCGCGCATGAATACCGTCACCGTCGATCGCGGCAAGCAACGCGCCTACGCCATGGGCGGCGCCTGGTTGCACGCGCTCGATACCGCCGCGCGTGAACACGGCCTCATCACGACGGCCGGCGTCGTGTCGCACACCGGTGTCGGCGGTTTTACGCTCGGCGGTGGCTTCGGCCGCCTCAATCGCAAGTTCGGTCTGGCCATCGACAATCTGGCGTCCGCCGAGCTCGTAACCGCCGACGGCGCGGTTCGCCGCGTCAGCGACGATGAAAATGCCGATCTGTACTGGGCCATTCGTGGCGGCGGCGGCAATTTCGGCGTCGTCTCGCAGTTCGAGTACCGGTTGCATCCGTTTCCGCTGCAAGTGTATTCGGGAAATATCGTCTGGCCCGTCGAGCAGGCACGTGAAGTACTGGACTTCTACGGCGACTGGCACGCGGGATTATCCGATGACCTGTACGTCGGACCGGCTATGGTCACGATGCCGGATGGCAAGGGCGTACTGATCATGGAAGTCGTCCATGCGGGCGATCCGGCGCTGGGGGAGAAGGAGCTGGCGCCCTTGCTCAGAGTCGGCAAGCCGGTTGAAAACGGCGTCGCGCTGAACGATTACATGATGATGCAGACGCAGGAAGACGCGAATTTCGCGCATGGCATCCGCTCCTACGCCAAGAATGGCGTGGTCAAGGCGTTCACGCCCGAACTGATCGATGCGATGATCGAAGCCTACGTTCCGGATCCGCGAATCGCGTTATTTACGCATACGGCGGGTGGGGCCGTGAAGCGCGTCGGCGAGCTTGCAACGGCGTTTCCGCACCGCAATGCCGAGTCGATGATCATCGTCGCGGGAGGCTGGACCGATCCCGATCACGATGCCGAGGCGATGGCGATCGCTCGGGACTGGTTCAGGATGCTCGAGCCCTTCACCGGCGGCTACTATGACAACATCGAATTCGAACCGGAGTCAGTCTCCGGAAATTACGGGCCGGCATACAAGCGCCTGGCCGAGACCAAGGCCCGGCACGACCCGACGAACCTGTTCCGCCTGAACAGCAATATCCTGCCGGCGACCTAAGCTATACAGCGCGCAGTTCGTCGCGCAGGCTCCGCCTGAGGATCTTGCCGACGTTGGTCTTCGGCAGCTCGTCCCGGAAGTAGATGAACTTCGGCACCTTGTAGGGCGTCAGCTCGCGCTTGCAGCAGGCGACGACGTCTTCGGCGGTCAGCTTCGGATCCTTGCGGACGATGAACAGCGCGACGACCTCGCCCGACTTCTCGTCCGGTTGCGCGACAGCCGCGACCTCGCAGACGCCCGGCATCTGCGCGACCACGCCTTCGACTTCGTTCGGATAGACGTTGAAGCCCGACACCAGGATCATGTCTTTCTTGCGGTCCTCGATGAAGGTTCGCCCGCGTTCGTCCATGCGGCCGATGTCGCCGGTGCGCAGCCACCCGTTCGGCAACATCACCTTGGCCGTTTCTTCCGGGCGATTCCAGTAACCGCGCATCACCTGCGGCCCGCGCAGGCAGATTTCACCGACCGAGCCGGTCGGCAGCGCATTGCCGTCGTCGTCGCGGATCGAGATTTCGGTCGACGGCAACGGATAGCCGATCGAACCGGTGAACTCGAGTGTGCGCGGCAGGTTCGCCGTGCCGACCGGCGAGGATTCGGTGAGTCCCCAGCCCTGGCAGATGTGCCGGCCGGTGACCTCCCGCCAGCGCTCGGAAACCGCGGCCTGCACTGCCATGCCGCCGCCGAGCGCGACCTTGAGCGAGCTGAAATCGAGTTGCGCGAATCCGGGGGTGTTCAGCAGCGCATTGAAGAGCGTGTTGACGCCCGTGATGAACGTGAAGCGCACCTTCGACAATTCCTTGACGAAACCAGCCATGTCGCGCGGGTTGGTGATCAGGACATTGTGACCGCCGACCCTGGTGAACACGAGCAGGTTCGTGGTGAGGGCGAATACGTGATAGAGGGGCAGCGCCGTGATGACCGCGGGATTCTTGAATTCGGACAGCTCCGGCATGAACGCGACGGTCTGGAGCGTGTTCGCAACCATGTTGCGGTGAGTGAGCACCGCGCCCTTCGAGATGCCCGTCGTCCCGCCCGTGTATTGCAGGAAAGCGACGTCTTCGCCCGAGACGTCCACCGCGTCCAGATTGTGCGAGGCGCCGCGGGCCAGCGCTTCCTTGAAACGCACCGCGCCCGGCAGCGACCAGGCGGGCACCATCTTCTTGACGCGCCGGATCACGAGATTCGTGATCGGGCCCTTCGGGAAGCCGAGCAGATCGCCGATTCCGGTCACGATGACGCGCTTGACCGGCGTGCGCGGCAGCACCTGTTCGAGCGTCGCGCAGGCGTTCTCGAAGACCACGATCACGGTCGCGCCGGAATCCTTGAGCTGGTGCTCGAGCTCGCGCGCCGTGTAGAGCGGATTGACGTTGACGACGGTGCAGCCGGCCCGCAGTGTGCCGATGATCGCGATGGGGTATTGCAGGATGTTCGGCATCATCAGGGCAACGCGGTCGCCCTTTCCGAGGCCGGCTTCCTTCTGGAGCCAGGCGCCGAAGTGGCGCGAGTTCTCCGCGATCGCGGCGTAGTCCAGCGCGCGCCCCATGTTGGAAAACGCGGTCGAGGCCGCGTGATCCCGGCAGGCATCCTCGAACAGCTGTTTCAGCGAGCGGATCGAATCCGGATCGATTTCCGCGGGAACGTCGGGCGGGTAGTCGCGGAGCCATGACTTTTCCGCGGTATCGTTCGCGTCATTCATTGCTGCAACGCAAAAATGGCGCCGGTTTTTCCGGCCGGCAATCGTCGCGATTTGACGCGCCTTTGACTAGGGGCGCAAGAGCGGCGAGAGCTGGACCCAGACGTTGTCCAGGAGGAGCGGTTGCGCCTTGGCATTCGGGTGAATGCCGTCCGGCTGGAAATATGCCAGGTCGAGCGCGACCGCGGGGTCCATGAGCCCGGCGACGCCAATGCGGTAGCGCGTCGCCAGGTCGCGATAGATCTGCTGGAAGGAATTGCTGTACTGCGGTCCATAGTTGGTCGGCACGCGGACCGTGAGCAGGAGCACCTCGGCGCCAGCCGCGCGGCTCTTCGTGATGAGGAGCGCCAGGTTCGCCTGCACGCGGGATACGGGGAGCCCGCGCAGGCCGTCATTGCCTCCGAGCTCGATGATCACGATGCCGGGCTCGTGTGTCGCGAGCGCGCGATCGAGCCGCGCGACGCCCCCGTCCGTCGTCTCGCCGCTGACGCTGGCGTTGACGACACGGTGACCGTAACCTTGTTTTTTCAATCGCTGCTGCAACAGGGCGACCCAGCCCTGGCCGGGCGCGAGCCCGTAGCCGGCCGACAGCGAATCGCCTACCACGAGGATTACCGGCGGTTCGGCCGCCCGCGAAGGCAGCGCCGCCGCCAAGAGCCATAACGTCAGGACCAGAACGTAGCGCATGGACAACAAGACCGTTCTCGAAGCCAGGAGTTTACGCAAGCAGGTTACCAGCCCGGAGGGAATGCTGACCATCCTGGACGACGTGAGCCTCGCAGTCACGGCGGGCGAAACCGTCGCCGTGGTCGGCGCATCGGGCGCCGGAAAATCCACTCTGCTCGCATTGCTGGCCGGGCTCGACGAGCCGTCGGACGGCGAGGTCTGGCTCGAAGGGATCGAGCTGTCGGCACTGGACGAAGACGGTCGTGCGGCCGCGCGAGCGAGACATGTCGGCTTCGTATTCCAGTCGTTTCATCTTGTGCCTTCCCTGACGGCGCTGGAGAACGTGATGCTGCCGCTCGAGCTTGCGGGGCGGTCCGATGCGCGCGCCACCGCGCGAACCGCGCTGCAGCAGGTCGGGTTGGGGCCGCGGCTCGGGCATTATCCGCGGCAGCTCTCCGGCGGCGAGCAGCAACGCGTCGCGATCGCCCGGGCGTTCGTCACGCGTCCCTCGGTGCTGTTCGCGGACGAGCCGACCGGCAATCTCGACGCTGCGACCGGCGCGCGGGTGATCGATTTGCTGTTCGACCTGAATGCCGCAAACGGGACCACGCTCGTGCTCGTGACGCACGATCGCGAAATCGCGAGGCGCTGCAGCCGCGTCGTCGAAATGGACGCTGGAAGGCTGGTGCACTGATGCGCGCACTGCGGTTCGCGATGGTTGCGCTCTTGCGCGACTGGCGCTCGGGCGAGCTCGCGGTGCTCCTCGCCGCGCTCCTCGTCGCGGTGACCGCGCTGACGGGCGTCGGATTCTTCACCGACCGCATCGGCCAGGCGGTGGAGCAGCGCGCCGCCGAGGTGATCGCCGCGGACCTTCGGCTGCGCTCCGGACAGCCGGTCGCAACGACGTATGAGAAGCTCGCCGCCGAACGCGACATCCAGACGGCGCGAACGACGGCATTCCCCAGCGTCGTGTTCTTCGGCGCGGACTCGGCGCTGGCGGCGGTGCGGGCCGTGGGCCCGGGCTATCCGCTCCGCGGCCGCGTCAAGATCTCGGATGCGCCATTCGAGCCGGCGCGCGAAACGGACACGCTGCCCCGGCGTGGCGAGGTCTGGCTCGATTCGCGCCTGCTCGCGCGCCTCGGCGCCGGCATCGGCGATCGCGTCACCATCGGCGCGCGCGCTTTCACGGTCACCCGGGTTCTGGACTACCGGCCTGATCAGGGCTCGGCTTTCGTCGATCTTGCGCCGTCACTCCTCATCCCGCTCGCCGACCTGGATTCGACCGAGCTCCTCGGCCCCGGCAGCCGCGCGACATATTCCGTCCTTTTCGCCGGCAGGCCCGCGGCGATCCGCGCGTTCAAGTCGCTGCTCGGCGAGCGCAAGCAGCCGGGTGAACGGCTCGTCGACGTCTCCGAGGAAAGTCCGCAGATCCAGTCCTCGACCCGGCGCGCCGGGCGCTTCCTGAATCTCTCCGCGATGATCACGGTGCTGCTCGCCGCGGTCGCGGTCGCCATGGCGGCGCGGCGCTACACGGAGCGGCATCTCGACAATGTCGCCCTCATGAAATGCATGGGTGCGCCGCAGCGTCTCGTCCTCCAGGTCACGGTCATCGAGCTCGCCTTGATCGCGCTCATCGCGGCGGTTTTCGGCAGCGCCCTCGGTTACGTCGCGCAGGAACTGCTGACGCGGCTCCTCGGCGATCTCGTCCGCGCGGATCTGCCGCCACCCACGCTCGCACCCGCGATTCTCGGAGCGGCGACGGCGCTCGCGATCCTGGTCGGATTCGCGCTGCCGCCGATGCTGCAACTGAAGCGAGTGCCGCCGGCGCGGGTATTGCGGCGCAATCTCGAGCCGCCGCCGCTGCTTTATTCAGTCTCAATCGGGCTCGCGGTCGCGGCCTTGCTCGGCGTCCTGTACTGGCTGGTGCGCGACGCGAAGCTCGTCGGTTTCGTCGCGGCGGGAATCGCGGTCACACTCGCCGTCCTGTATGCGGCAGGCTTTGTGCTCGTGCGGCTCGCAGGGCGGATGCGCGGCGCCGTGGGCGTCGCCTGGCGCTACGGGGTCGCCAATCTCGCGCGCCGCGGGCGCGAGAGCGTGGTGCAGGTGGTGGCTTTCGGCCTGAGCCTGATGGTGCTGCTCCTGCTCGCCATCGTGCGGAACGATCTCCTCGAAGACTGGCGCGCGAGCCTGCCTGCCGACACGCCGAATTTCTTCATGATCAACATCCCGGCGGCGGATACGCGGGATTTCGTGAGATTCATCGAAGAGCGCGGCCTGCCGGCGCCGCGGCTCTTTCCGATGATCCGCGCGCGCCTGACGGCCATCAACGGCGAGTCGCTCGATGACATGAAACCCGCGACCGATCGCGGCCGCGGCTTCGCCGAACGCGAGCAGAATCTCTCCTGGGCCGAGACGCCGCAGGAGGGCAACAGGATCGTCGCGGGGCGCTGGTGGACCGAGGCGGATCGCGGCAAGGCGCTCGTCTCGGTCGCGACCGACTACGAAGAGGAGCTGGGTCTGAAACTCGGCGACAAGCTTCGCTTCGACGTCGCCGGCGAGACGATCGAAGCGGAGGTCGCGAGTTTTCGCGAGGTGGAATGGGACAGTTTCCGGCCGAATTTCTTCCTGGTGTTCTCGCCGGGCACCCTCGATGGCCTCGCCGGCACCTGGCTCACGAGCATGCGGCTCGACTCCGGGCAGCGGAAAATGCTGGTGGATCTCGTGCGGCGATTCCCTTCGGTCTCGGTATTCGATATCGATGCCATTCTGTCGCAGGTGCGTGACGTGATCGATCGCGCCTCGATCGCCGTTCAATACGTGTTCCTCTTCACGCTCGCAGCCGGCATCACGGTGCTCTTGGCCGCCATCCAGTCGACCCGCGACGAGCGCCGTTACGAGAGCGCGATGTTGCGGACGCTGGGCGCGAGGCGGCGTGTCGTGCTCGCGGGGGTCGCCTCGGAGTTCACGGCGCTCGGCATGCTGTCAGGCGTGCTCGCCGCGATCGGTGCGACGCTCGCCGGCTGGTTGCTGGCGAGGGAAGTATTCGATCTCAGCTACTCGATCAATCCCTGGGTCTGGGCCATCGGCCTGGCTGCGGGTGCGATCATTGTCGGCGGCGCAGGAACATTCGCGGCGAGAAAGGTGATCAATCATCCGCCGATCAGCACGCTGCGTGAGCACTAGGGCAGCGCGAACGCGATCAGGTGGTCGCCCTCGCCGAAAATCTCACCACCGCCGGCGGCGACCACGACAAATTGCCTGCCACCCGCGCGATAGCTGACCGGCGTGGCGCGTGCGCCGGCGGGAAGCTCGGCCCGCCACAACAGTTCACCGGTCTCGACGTCGAACGCGCGAAACGCCTTTTCGACGGTCGCGCCGATGAACACGAGGCCGCCGGCCGTCGCGATCGGACCACCGAGATTCGGCGAACCGGGCACCGCACCGTCCAGGTGGGTGCCGAGCGGAACTTCCCAGACTTTTTTCAGATTTAAAAGATCCACGCCGACCAGCGCGCCCCAGGGCGGCGGCGAGCAGAGCGCCCCCGAGGGCGCGCGCAGGAACCGGCGGCGCATCACGTAGCCGGTGCCGACCATGTTCGTGTACTCGTATCCCTGATTCAGGCGGTCCGATTCCTCTTCCGCCGCGTCGTCGTCGAAATCCGCAGGCATCAACTGCACCATCGAAGCGATCGTGTTGACCGGCACAACCGCGATCTGCCGGTCGGAGTTGATCGCCAGCCCGCCCCAGTGCGCGCCGCCGATGTTGGACGGGCGCACGAGCGTGCCCTGCAGGCTCGGCGGCGTAAAGATGCCTTCGTTGCGGAGTTCCTTGATCAGCGAGCCGCAGACCAGCCGATCGGCTTCAGCCAGGCCGTCGAGTTCCTTCTCTGCGAGTCCGTGCGGGCTCAACTGGATTGCGCTGAATGGCTGCGTGGCGGAAGCGCGTTCACGCGGCACGTCGCTCGCGGGGACGGCGCGCTCTTCTACTGGAACCAGCGGCTCGCCGGTCTCGCGGTGCAGCACGAACAGCATGCCGGTCTTCGTCGCTTGCAGGACTGCCGGGATCGATTCTCCGCCGCGCCGGAGCGTCGCGAGCGCCGGCGGCGCGGCATTGTCGTAGTCCCAGAGATCGTGATGCACGGTCTGGAGATGCCAGGCGACTTCACCCGTCGCGGCACGGAGCGCGACGATCGAATTCGCGTAGCGGTTGCTGCCGGGACGCAAGCCGCCGAAGTAGTCGGGTCCCGGGCTCGAAGTCGGCGCAAAGATCAGGCCTCTCTCGGGATCGGCGACCATCACCGACCAGACGTTGGCGGCGCCGGTCGCCGGCGCGCTGTCATTCTCCCAGGTCGCATAGGCAGGGTCCTTTGCGTCCTGCGGGATCGGGTCCCAGCGCCAGCGGAGCTTGCCGGTGCGAACGTCGAAAGCGCGGACCTCGCCGCTTGCCGGCGCGATGCGG
This sequence comes from Steroidobacteraceae bacterium, assembly GCA_050738555.1. Classification (GTDB taxonomy): domain Bacteria; phylum Pseudomonadota; class Gammaproteobacteria; order Steroidobacterales; family Steroidobacteraceae; genus SCUD01. Next base: position 36,001 of record JBOHZO010000159.1, read on the forward strand.
CTGTTGTCCGCGATCGCGGAGCCCGTGACGACGAGATCGCCGACCACGAGCGGCGGGGACGTCACCTGGTACGCCGGGAACTCGAATGGCGCATGCCGCAGGCCCTTGCGCAGATCGATCATGCCCCGCGCACCGAAGTCGCCGCAGGCACGGCCGGTGGCGCCGTCCACCGCGAAGAGCCGCGCATCGATGGTCGCGACGAAGATCCGGCGCCGGCAGGGCGAACCCGCCGGCGCCTTGTCGTCGAGCCAGCTGCTGACGCCGCGGTTCGCGAAGTCCCCGTAGTGCGCCTTGCGGCGCGACTTCGGGTCGAAGCGCCAGCGTTCCGTGCCGGCCGCCGGATCGAGCGCGATCAGCTCGCCGAGCGGTGTCGTGAGATAGAGCGTCCCATCCACCACGATCGGCGTCGTTTCGAAGCGCGGGTCTTTGCTGGTCTTGATGCCGCGATGGCCGGTGCGGAATGTCCAGGCGACCGCGAGCCGCGAAACATTGGTGCGATTGATGTCCGTGAGCGGCGAATAACGCGCGCCGCCCGGGTCGCGGCCGTAGGCGGGCCAGTCGTCGCTTGCGGACTGCGCGGATGCGACCGGTGCTTGCATTGGAATCGCAAGACACGCGACAAGCATGGCAAGACATGTCGTTGCACAACCTCTCGTTCCGTGCTCCATGGCCTTACCTCCCGACCACCCGCATCTGCGCCTCCGCGAAACGCTGCAGCTTCCCGCCGCGCGCATAACCCTCGACGCGGATCAGGTACGGGCCTTCCGGCAGCATCGACGTGTTGAACGACAGGCGCAGGTCGTAGTTCGAATCGCGCACCACCTGGTCGGCATGCACGAGCAGGGTGCCGTCGTGCCGCAGCAGGCTCACGCGGAACCGCGAGTGCTGATTGGTCCGTGCGTTGATCAAGAGGTCGATGCGCTCGGGAAACTGGCCGCCGCCCACTGAGAGGGCACGCGGCGAGCGCGGGTCGATTCGCACGGTGCGGTTCGACGAAGGCGCTTGCAGGAACCCCACCGCCGCCTGCTGCTCGAGCACTTCGAGCCGATCCTCGGCAACGCCCCAACGCCACGCGACCCAGATGAGTGCCACGGCCAGCGCGAGCATTGCCGCTGCGGTGCCGACCAGGACCTTGTGTTCCTGGATCTTGTCGATCCAGGGCGAAATTTCGGTAGGCATTGACCCAACTCCTGGGGCTCGCCCGTTTATTCTATGCATTCGCCGCCCAAGGAGGGCCTGTCATGCCTGTGCCCGTTGCCCGATCCGGCCTGCTGACGGCCGGTGCCCTGCTCGCACTCAATGCCGTCGCCGCCGAGCCGCGGGTTTCGCTCACCGTCTACAGCTCGGCGCAGCCGGGCGGCATCCCCGCGGAGTGGTACCGGCCATTGCCCGGCATGGGCACGCCGCAGGCCAGTCAATTGCCGGGCTTCGCGCTGGTGCGGCTCGACCGGGACCTGCAGATCCCGCGCGGGCGCGGAACGATCCAGTTCACGGATGTCGCGGCGCTCATCGACCCGACGACGGTGCAGTTCCTCTCGCTGACCGATCCGGACGGCACCAGGGTGCTCGAACAGAATTTCCAGTTCGATCTCGTGAGCCAGGACAAGCTCCTGTCGCGCTACATCGATCGCGAAGTGAGCGTGGAGCAGCAGAGCGGAGACGGCGTCAAGGTGGTCGACGGCACGCTGGTTTCATCGAACGACGGACTGGTGCTCCGCGGCTCGGACGGCCAGATTCACGCGCTCCGCGAGTGGAGCAACGTGCGCTTCGGCGAGCTGCCGGGCGGGCTGATCACGCGACCGACGCTCGAATGGGACATGCAGTCGGGGCAGGGCGGCGCGCAGCGTGCGCGGGTCTCGTACCAGACGGGCGGCATCACCTGGTGGGCCGATTACAACCTGATTTTCAGCGAAGGCGCGGACGCAAATTCCGGATTCGTGGATATCGGCGCCTGGGTGAGCCTCCTGAACCAGTCGGGAGCGCGTTATCAGGATGCGAAGCTGAAGCTCATCGCGGGCGACGTGAACCGCGTCGAAGCGGCGCAGAAGTTTGCCCGCGGGCGCGTCGCGGAAACTTCGTTTATGACTGACGCCGCAGCACCCGGCTTCGAGGAAAAAGCCTTCTTCGAATACCACCTCTACACGCTCGGCCGGCCGGCGACCATTCCGAACAACTCGACCAAGCAGATCGAACTCTTCGACGCGGCGACCCGGGTACCCGCGAAGAAGCAGCTTGTTTACTACGGCGCAGTTCTCGAGGGGTACTTCGTCTACGGCGCGCCGATGATGGACCGCGAGTTCGGTCCTGCGTCGAACACCAAGGTGGACGTGTGGCTCAACTTCAAGAACGACAAGGCCTCCGGGATGGGCATGCCGCTGCCTGCCGGGCGGATCCGCGTCTCGCAGCAGGACAAGGCGGACGGAAGCCTCGAGTTCGTCGGCGAGGACAAGATCGACCACACGCCGAAGGACGAGGACGTGCGCGTGAAGCTCGGAACGGCGTTCGACGTCGTCGGCGAGCGCCGCCAGACGGATTTCCGGATCAATACCAGCGGCAAGGTCATGGAGGAAGCGTTCGAGATCAAGGTCCGGAACCACAAGGACCAGCCGGTCGAAGTGATCGTTCGCGAAAACCTGTATCGCTGGAGCCAGTGGACGCTGATCGAGCAGTCGATGCCGCCGGTCAAGAAAGACGTGCGGACGGTCGAGTTTCCGGTGCGGATCGCCGCGGACGGCGAGGCGACTGTGACTTACCGCGTGCGCTACAACTGGTGAGGATCGATCGAAAGCGCCGCGCCGACGCGGAGCCGTTCGCCGACGCCCGCTACCAGGGTGCAGTTCTGCCCGAAAGTGACGCCGTTGAGCGTGTAATCGTGGCGGTACTTGCCGAGGGCGCGCAATGGCTGCTGATGCGCGTCACGCTCGCCGCTCAGCTGATCGGTGGTCGTGACCGCGCAGCGGGTGCAGAGCCTGACCCCCCGCAGCACGATTGAATCACTGCGAAAAAGTGTCATCGCGTCTTCCGCATGCGCCGGGACTCCTTCGATCACGAGATTCGGCCGGAAGCGCGCCATCGGGATCGGCTCCGGCAGCCGGCGGTTCAGTTCCGCGAGCGACTCGTTCGAGATCATCAGGATCGGATAGCCGTCCGCGAAAGTGACAGGCTGCGGCTGCGATCCCGCGTATTTCGGATTGGCGAGGCGCGGCGCCGCGGGGTCGACTCGAACGAGCCGGACGGTGTCGTCGAGGACACGTGACAGCCAGGCGGCCGCTTCGTCGCCGGCGTCGATCCCCAGGCACTCGTCAGCCCAGATCCGCACGCGCCGCGATACGCCCGCGTGATTCACATCCAGGGTGAGCGGCGCATGGCCGGCTGCCGAGAGGCGGAGCTTTCCATCGCCGACCGACACCGTGATGGTTGCGAGCCTCGGGTGCGATCGCTGGGTGATGAATTGATCCGGCGGCTGGATGATCATCCAGCGGCGATCCCACTCGGGGCCGGTCGGCGTCATCAGCGTCGATTCGATGTCGATGCCGCGGCAGGACTTCACCGGATAGATGTGCAGGCTCGCGATTCTGGCCATGCGCAATGCCTCAGGTCTTCGGCGCCTTCAACGTGAAGTCGAAGCTGCCGTAGTGCAGGTAGTTCGCCCAGTCGGCGGAGGGCAGCCCGCGGACCGCGGCGCGGGCAGCGTTGAGTGCGGCGCCGATTGAATCGCCCTTGGCGAGGTCGCTATAGAGCGTTGCGGCGAAGGCGGTCGCCGCCGTGTCGGAAACCGGCCACCAGGTGCCGATGAAATTCGCGACACCGCCGCGCAGGAAAGCTTCGGCGAATCCCACGCTGCGGTCGAGCTGCCGGAGCGGATTGACCGTCGCGCGGAGCCGCCCCGATTCGCAGGCGTTGAAGAAGACGAGCGCCGGCACTGAATCCATCGCCGCGAGGTCTGCGCCGGACAGCACGCGCCCGCCCGCGCAGAGGATGCCGCTCGAGGCCGGCGCCGCGGCATCGAACCAGGCGTGGCCCGCAAAATGGATGGCGTCGTAATCGCCGGAGCGGAACTCTGCGAGGAGGCGCGCGCGCGTCGCGTCCGCGTCGCGAATGGCGGTGATCCCCGCGCCGGGGAGTTGCGCGAGCATGGCAGCGACGCGCTCGCCTTCCTCGACCGCGCCCGGCAGGTCGCCGGTCGGATTGATCACGAGCAGCACGTTGAATTCGCGCGCGCGGCGGCGCTGCTCGCGCCACTTCGCGACCGACATGCCTTCCGCGGCATAGCGGCGGCTGAGTCCCATGGCCGCGGCCGGCGCCCAGCCCCTGAGGCTCAGGACTTCCCAGGGCCAGTGCGCGCTCGCCGTGTCGTGCACCACGACGAGCGGCGCATTCTTCACGGATGGGAGGGCCTCTGCGATTTCTTCCGGCAGCAGCAACTCCGCCAGCCTCTGCCCGAACTCCTCCAGTTCACCGATGCCCATGCCGGGCACGAGACGCGAGTGCTCGCGTTCGAGCAGCCGCAGGTCGAGCCGGCGGCTGGCGACGAGGGCGGTCGCTTTCGGCGCGGGGCCCAGCAGCGCGACGCGGAGATGCGCGGCAGATTCCTGCACGAAGAGCCAGGCGAGCGGCGTCGCCGTCGGCTTCTCGACGCGTGCGGGCTTGCGCGAGGGCTTGCGCTGCGGCGCGAGGCGCAGGAGCGGCGCGGCCGGATGCAGCCGCAGCAGATCCTCGGCCACACGGCGCGCCGTGGCGAGGCGATCGCTACTCCGCGACACGACGGTAATGCGCCGCAGCCGCTGTTCGGGCGCGAGATCGCTCAATGCCGTCAGCACGCCCTCGAGTTGCGCGCGCGCGGCATCCGCCGGCTCGGCGCCCGAGGCCGTGCCCCAGAGCACCATCGAAAAGTTCTCGACCCCGGCGAGCGCGAGCGTGCGGGTCACGTTCGCCGCCGCCAGGCGCTGAACGTCCGGACCATAGCGGCCGAAATGGCCCAGTCCCGCGAACACGACGAGCCGCGGCACGAGCCCGCGCCGTCCGACCGGCAGCACGAAGACCTCGCCGGCCGCCGCGCTGATCGCGCGCCGGCGCGCCAGGTCGCTGATTGCGCCGTGCAGCATTCGGTCGATCGCCTGCGCCGCGCCCGCGGGCTCGACGTTCGCGAAGGCGCCGAGCACGATCGCGGTGCTGCCACTCTGCGTGATGCTGCCCTCCATGAATGAAAGCTCGACGGGCTTGACGACCGCCTTGCGTTTCGGCGTGATCGCGACGGTCGAGGTCTGTGTGACGCCGACGAACTCGTGCAGGAACTCGCGTTGCTCGCGCTCGGAGAGATCATTCCAGGCGATCTTGGGTGCGGGCCCCGCGCGCAGGTCCTCCTGCCACAGCGTCGGCACGCCGCGGTGGCGCGGCAACACGCGCGGCAAGGCATTCGTCGAATCGCCGCGCGCGAGATCGGTGACGGCTCGGCCAACTTCGGCGTTGCCAGGCAGCGAGCCGTGGCTTTCTTCGGTGTACCAGGTCTTGAGATTCGGCCACTGCGCGAGCGCGAGGGGCACCGTGCCGTCGCCCGCCGGGCCGCGTCCGAACTCCAGCTTGCGGTTGATGCGGCGAAGTCCCAGCACCGTGTCCTGGCCGAAGCCTGCGATCAGCCGGAAGCGCTCGTCAGGCGGCGGCAGGGCCTTGATGGCCTCGTGCGCTTCCTCGAGCAGGTCCGCAGCCGGCTTCGGCCCGTCGGGCCACTGTTCGGCATCGAATGGATCGAAATCCTTGCAGAGGTTGGCCGCGGGAAGCATTCCGCAGAGTCCCGGCAGGGTCGTCATCATCTTGCGCGCGAGATCGTCCGCGCTGTGCTTGAGATCGAGCATCGAGATCCGGCGGATCAAGGGGTAAGTGCCGCGCAGGGCCTGCACCGCGACGAATACGCCTTTGTTCGGCGTACCGAGCTGGATCACGCGGCTGATGCGCTCCGCGCCCTTGTTCGCAAGCGCTGCGCGCGCGACGAGCCCACCCATGCTGTGGCCGACGAGCACGATGTCCTGGCGGCGCTCGCGCAGCAGCCGGTCGGCGAGCTCGCGGCCGTTCCAGAGCATGTCGCGGCGCCAGTCGTAGGGATGGAACGCGGCGTCGAAGCCGGCGATGCGCAGCACGAGCCGCAGGCGCTCGTAGGCGAATCGCAGCACGCCGAGTGCCCAGTAACGGCTGCCGCCTGGCAAGGCGAGCTTGACGAGCTGCCCCTGCGCGATTTCGACCGGGTCGAACCAGGTGACGTCCATGCCGCCGTTCTTGCGCAGCCGCCCGATGCTCGAACCCATGATGCCGGGAAGGATCAGGAGTCGCGGGCCGCCGCGCATGCCCGCCGCGCGCCGCGCCAGCCGCGACAGCTCTTGATCGGCTTCGAGGTATGCGGGCATCGCGCGATTCTACCGGTGCGCGTCTTAAAGGGGACGTCGTCTTAAAGGGGACGTTCACCTTTACGTCTTAAAGGGGACGTTCACCTTTAATTTGGCCAGAGTCGAACAGGATCGCCGTTATCCCGATTAAAGGTGAACGTCCCCTTTAAGACGAAGACGTCCCCTTTAAGACGCCCTTTAATACGCGCGCCATTAGAATGCCGCCGTGGACACGTTCGCGAAGGACCGGTTGCCGCCGAATGAAATGTGGCCGAGGCTGCATTTTGACCTGCCAGAGTTGCGTTACCCCGATCGGCTGAATTGCGCGACGGTGCTGCTGGACGATGCCGTCGCCGAGGGTCATGGCGAGCGGCCGGCGATTCTGACCGCCACCGGGACCATCACATATCGTGAGCTGCTCGGCCGCGCGAACCGCATCGCCAACGTGCTGACGGGAGCGGGCGTTGCCCCGGGCAACCGGGTGCTGCTTCGCGGCTACAACGGCCCGGAGATGTATGCCGCCTGGCTTGCGGTGATGAAGACGGGCGCGATCGCAGTCACCACGATGCCGATGCTGCGCGCGCCGGAACTCACCGCGATCGTCGCAAAAGCGCGCCCCGCGTTCGCACTCTGCGATCACCGCCTCCAGAGCGAGCTGCAGGCGGTCACCGCGGAGGGCGGCGTCGGAACGACCGTCACCTGGGGCGCCGGCGATCTCGAAGCACGCACGGCGATGGCTTCCGACCGTTTCGTCAATGCCGATATCGCGGCGGACGACGTCTGCTTGCTCGCCTTCACTTCCGGCACGACCGGCCAGCCCAAGGCCTGCGCGCACTTCCACCGGGACGTGCTCGCGATGGCGGATGTGGTCGCGCGCCACTTGCTGCACACGGCGCCGGATGACGTCTACGCCGGCAGCCCGCCGCTGGGATTTACCTTCGGGCTCGGGGCGCTGCTCGTCTTCCCGCTGCGCTTTCGCGCGGCGACCGTGCCGATCGAAGCGCCCGCGCCGGCGACGGTCCTCGCCGCGATCGAGCGCCACCGCGTGACCTGCCTCTTCACCGCGCCCCTCGCCTATCGCGGGCTCGCTGCCGAGCTCGCAGGCCGCGATCTCTCCTCACTCAAGCGCTGCGTCTCCGCGGGCGAGTTCCTGCCAAAGTCCGTGTCCGACGCGTGGTTCGAGAAAACCGGCATCCGCATCATCGACGGCATCGGTGCCACGGAGATGATCCACATCTTCATCTCCGCGAGCGGCGACGAGATCCGTCCCGGTTCGACCGGCAAGCCGCTGCCTGGGTACCGGGCCTGCGTGCTCGACGACGACGGCAAGCCCTTGCCGCCCGGCAGCACCGGCCGCCTCGCGGTGACCGGGCCGACGGGCTGCCGCTATCTCGACGATGAACGCCAACGCGACTACGTCGTGGACGGCTGGAACGTCACGGGCGACCTCTACCGCGTTGACGAGGACGGCTACTTCTGGTTCGTATCGCGCGCTGACGACATGATCGTCTCGGCCGGCTACAACATCGCTGGCCTGGAGGTGGAATGGGCGCTGCTCGCGCACCCGGCGGTCCGCGAGTGCGCCGTGATCGGCGCGGCGGACCCCGAGCGCGGCACGATCGTGAAAGCCTGCGTCGTGCTCGCCGCGGGCAGGGCGGGGGACATCGCGCTCGTCAAGGAGCTCCAGGACTTCGTGAAGCAGCGCATCGCGCCCTACAAGTACCCGCGGGCGATCGAGTTTCTCGAGACGCTCCCGAAGACCGCGACCGGCAAGCTCCAGCGCAAGGCGCTCCGCAAATTGGGCGTCGCATCGCAGTTTCCGCCCAATTAGTTGACATTTAAACTATTCAGGCCTGTAATGCTGCCGGCATGGACAGGCGCCCGTGAAACGCATCGTCTGCCTCGGCGGCGGACCGGCGGGACTTTATTCCGCCATCCTGTACCGCAAGGCCCTGCCGCGGGCACGGGTCGAGGTCTACGAGCGCAACCGCCCCGATGACACATTCGGCTGGGGCGTCGTGTTCTCGGACCGGACGATGGAGGGCTTCCAGGCCGCCGATGCGCCCTCGCATGCCGCGATCACCGGCAGTTTTCATCACTGGGACGACATCGACGTGCACTACCGCGGCACGACGACGACCACAGGCGGTCACGGCTTCTGCGGCATCGAGCGGAAGCGCCTCCTCAACATCCTCCAGGAGCGCGGAGCGGAGCTCGGCGTCGCACACCACTTCCAGCGCGAGATCGAGGACGATGCGGCTTTTGCCGACGCCGACCTGATCGTCGCCGCCGACGGCGTCAACAGCCGCACGCGCAAGCGCTTCGACGCCGTGTTCGAGCCGGACATCGACACGCGCGAATGCCGCTTCATCTGGCTCGGCACGACGAAGCCATTCCCGGCCTTCACTTTCGCCTTCGAGGAAACCGGGCACGGCTGGTTCCAGATTCACGCCTACCAGTTCAGCAAGACGCTTTCGACCGTGATCGTCGAGACCCGCGAGGAGACATGGCTCGCGCACGGGCTCGACCGCGCCGATCACGAGCAGTCGATCGCCTTCTGCGAGCAGCTCTTCGCGAAGTACCTCGGCGGCCACAAGCTCATGAGCAACGCGGCGCATCTGCGCGGCTCCGCCTGGCTCAACTTCCAGCGCGTCCTCTGCCAGCGCTGGCATCACGGCAACCGCGTGCTGATCGGCGACGCCGCGCACACGGCGCACTTTTCGATCGGTTCCGGAACGAAGCTCGCGATGGAAGACGCGATCGCGCTCGTCGCCCGCACCGCGGGTGCCGCCGACATTCCGGCAGCACTCGCCGACTACCAGGAAGAGCGCTCGACCGAGGCGCTGAAGCTCCAGAGCGCGGCGCGAAACCGCATGCGCTGGTTCGAGGACGTCGCCCGCTACACGCGGCTCGAGCCCTGGCAGTTCACCTACAGCCTGTTGAGCGGCAGCCAGCGGATCGGCCACGCGAATCTGAAGCTCCGCGACCCGGCCTTCGTCGCCGACGTCGAGGCACGACTTGCGTCCCGCGTTGGAGTGCTGAAACCGCGTCCGCCGATGTTCCTGCCGTTTCAGGTGCGCGGCCTCAGCCTCGAGAACCGGATCGTGGTCTCGCCGATGGCGCAGTACTCGGCGCAGGACGGCATGCCGCAAGACTGGCATCTCGTGCACCTCGGGTCGCGCGCGACCGGCGGGGCGGGCCTCGTGTTCACGGAGATGAACTGCGTGTCGCCCCAGGGCCGCATTTCGCCGGGATGCTCCGGTTTATGGAACGAGGCGCAGCGCGATGCCTGGCGGCGCATCGCGGAATTCGTGCATCGGCACAGCCGGGCCAGGCTCTGCATGCAGCTCGGGCATTCGGGCCGCAAGGGCTCGACGCAGCTCGGCTGGGAGGACGACGATCATCCGCTCAAGGAAGGCAACTGGGAGACCATCGCGCCGTCGCCGCTGCCGTATTTCGACGGCATCAGCGCGCCGCCGCGCGAGATGACGCGTGCCGACATGGATCGCGTGCGGTCCGAGTTCGTGCGTAGCGCCCGATTCGCCGACGAGGCGGGTTACGACATGCTCGAGCTCCATATGGCGCACGGTTACCTGCTCGCGAGTTTCCTGTCGCCGCTCACCAACCGGCGGAAGGACCCGTACGGCGGCTGCGTCGCGAACCGCCTGCGATTCCCGCTCGAAGTGCTCGCCGCGGTGCGCGCGGCCTGGCCGGAAGAAAAGCCGCTTTCCGTCCGCCTCTCCTCGAGCGACTGGGCGAAGGGCGGCCTGGGTGAAGACGAACTCCTGGAGATCGCCCGGGCGATGAAGTCCGGCGGCGCCGACATGCTCGATCTCTCGAGCGGCCAGACCGTACCCTGGCAGAAGCCGGTCTATGGGCGCATGTGGCAGACGCCGTTCTCGGATCTCGTCCGCAATGTCGTCGGGATTCCGACGATCGCGGTCGGCAACATCTACGAACCGGATCACGCGAACTCGATCATCGCTTCCGGGCGCGCCGACCTCTGCGCGCTCGCGCGGCCCCACCTGGCGGATCCCGCGTGGACGCTCCGCGCCGCCGCGGAACAGCGCTGGCCAGATCAATGGTGGCCGCCGCAGTACGAGTCCGCGAAGCTTCAGCTCGAACGCAATCTCGAGCGGGCGGCACTGACGGCCGGGCCGGTTTAGGTTCCGCAAGGAGAACTCCATGACGCAGGAACTCGCAGGCCGGCATGCCCTGGTGACGGGCGGCGGGCGCGGCATCGGGGCCGCGATCGCGCAGGCGCTTTCGGCGGCCGGCGCGCGCGTGACCCTGCTTGGCCGGACGACGGCGCAGCTCGATGAAACGGCGATCGGGATGGCCGGCAGCACGGTCACCGTCACCGCGGATGTCACCGATCCGAAGCAGGTCGGGCGCGCCTTCGCCGAAGCGCGAAATGCCGCGGGCGAAGTCTCGATCCTCGTCAACAACGCCGGCCGGCCCGCGAGCCGGCCGCTGGCGAAGAGTGATGAGGATTTTTGGCGTCAGATACTGGAGGTGAACCTGACCGGGACCTATCACTGCACGCGCGCCGCGATCCCGGCCATGCTTGCGGCCAACTGGGGCCGCATCGTGAACGTGTCGAGCACGGCGGGACTGCGCGGCTACGCGTACTGCACGGCTTACTGCGCGGCCAAGCACGGCGTCATCGGCCTGACGCGCGCGCTCGCGCTCGAAGTCGCAAAGACCGGCATCACCGTGAATGCCGTCTGTCCCGGATACACCGACACGGGCGTGGTGCGGGATGCCATTCGCAGCATCAGCGAAAAAACGGCCCGCAGCGAAGCCGACGCGCGCGGGACGCTCGTGTCATTCAACCCGCAGCAACGACTGGTGAAGCCCGAAGAAGTCGCGAACGCGGTCCTCTGGCTCTGCCGCCCAGGCAGCGAGAGCGTCACCGGGCAGAGCATTGCGATCGCCGGCGGCGAGGTCACCTGATGGCTCGACGCACGATGGATGCGGAAACGCGCGCCGCCCGCGACGACCACGGCGCGATCCGCCTGTGGCTCCGGATGCTGGCGACGAACCGGCTGGTCGAGACGCGGACCCGGCGGATGCTGCAGGAACGTTACGCGACCACCCTGCCGCGCTTCGACCTGATGGCGCAGCTCGAGCGGATGCCCCGGGGCCTCAAGATGGGCGAGCTGTCGAGGCGCATGATGGTGACTGGCGGCAATGTGACCGGCATTACCGACATGCTGGAAGATGAGGGCCTGGTCGAGCGTGTCGCCGATCCGGGCGACCGCCGCGCCTGGGTCGTGCAATTGACACCGGCGGGCCGACGGGCGTTTACCGCGATGGCACAGGAGCATGAGCGCTGGATCGTCGAGTCGTTCGCGGAACTGTCGGGCCGCGAGATGTCGACCATGGCGGCGCTGCTCGCGCGGCTGAAGACGCATGTCCGTTCACTGGAGGAGCGGGACACATGAAGACCGAGATTCCGGACCTGACCGGCTATCAGGCGAAGCATTTTCTCTGGCACGTGGAGAACCGCGTCGGTCACCTGACGCTGAACCGGCCGGAGAAGAAGAATCCGCTGACCTTCGAGTCGTACGCGGAATTGCGCGACCTGTTCCGGCTGCTGGCGGATGGTTGCGGCGTACGGGCCGTCGTCATCGACGGCGCCGGCGCAAATTTCTGCTCGGGCGGCGACGTGCAGGAAATCATCGGGCCGTTGACCCAGATGGACGAGAAGGGTCTGCTCGAATTCACGCGCATGACGGGCGACCTGATCCGCGCGATGCGCGGCTGCCCGCAACCGCTCATCGCCGCCATCGACGGCATCTGCGCGGGCGCGGGCGCGATGATCGCGCTCGCTTCGGATTTCCGCATCGCGACGCCGGCGGCGCGAACCGCATTCCTGTTCGTGCGTGTGGGCCTCGCGGGTTGCGACATGGGCGCCTGCGCGCTGCTGCCGCGGCTCATCGGCCAGGGACGCGCGGCGGAGCTGCTCTACACCGGCCGGGCTTTCGACGCCGCGGAAGGGGAGCGCATCGGCTTCCATCATTCGGTCGTCGCGCCGGAAGCGCTCCTGCCCGCGGCGATGAAGCTCGCGGCGGAACTCGCTTCGGGACCGACGCTCGCGCACGCGCTGACGAAGAGGATGCTGCATCTCGAATGGAACATGAGCGTCAACGAGGCGTTGGATGCGGAGGCGCGCGCGCAGGCGAGCCTGATGCGGAGCAACGACTTCCGGCGCGCCTACGAGGCTTTCTCGAAGAAACAGAAACCGGTCTTCGAAGGAGACTGATGGGCACTCATGACGATCGCCTGCAATGGCCCTTCTTTGACGAGCCCCATCGGCGGCTTGAGACGGAGGCGGAGCGATGGGCCGCTGCGACGCTCGCGAGCGAGGCACATCCCTCCGACCGTGCCGCCGTGGACGCGCGCTGCCGCGAGCTGGTCGGAAGGCTGGGCCATGCCGGCCTGTTGCGGCATTGCCTGCGCGCGGCGGACGGTGGCGCGACGCCGGACTTCGACGCGCGTTCGATCTGCCTGTTGCGACAGACGCTCGCGTATCGCGACGGGCTCGCCGACTTCGCATTCGCGATGCAGGGTCTCGGCAGCGCGCCGCTCTCGCTCGCAGGCAGCGAGCGGCTGCGCGCAGCCTACCTGCCGCGCGTCGCCGAGGGAGCGGCGATCGCGGCGTTCGCGCTGTCGGAACCGGAGGCTGGATCCGACGTGGCGGCCATGCAAACCAGCGCCCGCCGGGACGGCTCGTCGTACGTGCTGAACGGCTCGAAGACCTGGGTCTCCAACGGCGGCATCGCGGATTTCTATTGCGTGTTCGCGCGCACGGCGCCGGGGCGGCGCCGCAACGACGGCAGCGTGTCGGCCGATGGCATCAGCGCCTTCGTGGTCGAACCGGCGGATCGCGGCTTCGCGATCGCCGAGCGAATCGATGCGATGGCGCCGCATCCGCTGGCGCGGCTGGCGTTCGAGGACTGCCGAATTCCCGAGGAACGGCTGATCGGCGAGGAGGACGAGGGTTTCCGGACGGCGATGCGCACGCTCGACATCTTTCGCACTTCGGTGGCGGCCGCAGCCTGCGGATTCGGGCGCCGCGCGCTCGACGAGGCGCTCGGCCACACGCGCTCGCGCGGCATGTTCGGCCGCATGCTCGCGGACTTCCAGTTGACGCAGACGGCGCTCGCGGAGATGGCGACCGCGCTCGATGCGGCGGAACTCCTGACCTACCGCGCGGCCTGGCTGCGCGATGCCGGGCAGACATTCACCGCCGCCGCGGCGATGGCGAAGCTGACCGCGACCGAGAACGCCCAGACCGTCATCGACCGCGGCTTACAGATGTTCGGCGGTCGCGGCCTGGTGCGGGGAGAAATCATCGAGCGGCTTTACCGTGAGATCCGCGCCTTGCGCATCTACGAGGGCGCGAGCGAAGTACAGAAACTGGTGATCGGCCGGGAGCTCCTGAAATGAGCCGCACGATTCTGCAACCTCCTGGCTGGATGCGGCCGCGCGGCTACGCGAACGGCATCGCGGCGGAAGGCCGCCAGGTCTTCGTCGCGGGGCAGATCGGATGGGACGCCGAGCAGCGCATCGTCAGCGATGATTTCGCGATCCAGGCCCGCCAGGCGCTCGCGAACATCATCGACGTGCTCGCCTGTGCCGGAGCCGGGCCCGCGCACCTGGTGCGGCTCACCTGGTATGTCACGAGCCGCGAGGAGTACAACGCCTCGCTCGCGGAAATCGGCGCGAGCTACCGCGAACTCTTCGGCCGCAATTTCCCCGCGATGTCCGTGGTCGTTGTCGCGTCGCTCTTGGAGCCGCGCGCGAAGGTCGAGATCGAGGCCACCGCGGTCGTGGATTAAAGGGGAAATCAAAGGGGACAATTAAAGGGGACGTTCCCCTTTAAGGGGTCTTGCCTCAACTTTAAAGGGGAACGTCCCCTTTAATAATTAGGGGAACGTCCCCTTTAATTCCCGTTAATTTCCCCTTTAATCCTACTGAGCCGTCCAGCCGCCGTCGAGGGCGAGGGCCTGGGCGGTGACGTTCTTCGCCGCATCGCCGAGGAAATAGTCGACCGCGGCGGCGATCTCGGGGATCGTGATGAAGGCCTTCTTCGGCATCGGCTTCAACATGATCTCGCGGATCACGTGTTCCTCCGGCAGGCCGTGCTCGGCCGCCTGCCGCGCGATCTGCTGATCGACGAGCGCCGTGCGGACATAGGCCGGGCAAATCGTGTTGACCGTGATGTCCACGTCGCCGTTTTCGAGCGCAACGGTCTTCGACAGGCCGATCAGCCCGTGCTTGGCCGCGATGTACGCGCTCTTGTAGGGCGACGCGACCAGCGAGTGGATCGAGCCGATGTTGACGATGCGCCCGTGTCCGCGCGCGCGCATGCCGGGCAGCGCCGCATGCATCAGGTTGGCGGCGCCGACCAGCATCACATTGACGAGCAGCTGCCAGCGCGCAGGATCAAAATCCTCGAGCCGGCTCACGTGCTGCAGGCCCGCATTATTGATCAGCGCATCCACCGGCCCGGTGTTCGGATCCGCGAACAGCGCGGCGACCGCTTCGGCGTCCGCGACATCCACGGTCGCGGAATGAGACCGTCCGCCTGCTGCCGTGATGCCGTGGGCAGCGGCAGCAGCGGCGGATCCGTTCAAGTCCGTGACAATGATGCGGTGTCCCGCTTCGGCGAGGTGATTCGCGAGCCCCGCGCCGATACCGCTGCCGGCCCCGGTAATCAGGATGTTGCGTTTATGCAAGCTGCCTCCGGAGTGACATTATCGCCCGGCGGCGCGGCCGGCCTCATACGTTAGTACTATTCACGCGCGACGCGCCAATGACGAAAGTTCGTGCGGACACAGCAGGGTGCCGAGACAATGATTCTCGATCGAAAACTTCGGCGAGCGTCCGCCGGCGGCCTGGCGAGCCTTGCAATTGCCTGCGGCGCGCCCGCGCCGGCTCATGCGAAGGACCCGTTGCCTGCAGAAATCGTCGGTGAACCGATCCGCCGCGTGTTCGACGGCCGGAGCGACGACCTGCTGAGCGCCGGCCTCGGCGCCCCGGGCCTGCGCGGGCCGGCGCCGGGATTCGCCGATCCGCTCGCGCCCAGCGCGCTGGAACTCCGCCGGCGGGCGATCTGGACCAACTATCGCGGCCTGGCGGACCTGAGCGAGGCCGGCGGCTTCGGACGGCTTGCCGGACCACGCGAGGGCGAACGCATCGCAGGCGTCGAGTATCTCGCGGCGGTGCGAAAGACCGGCGGTGACGGCATCACGACCGTGATGCTGCAGATTCCTTCGCATTTCGATCCAGCGAAACCCTGCCTCATCGCGGTCGCATCCTCCGGTTCGCGAGGCGTTTACGGTGCGCTGCCGACCGCGGCGGAATGGGGTCTGCGCAAGGGCTGCGCCGTCGTGCACAGCGACAAGGGCACCGGGACCGGTTTCCATGACCTGGACAGCGGCACGACCTGGCGAATCGATCTGGTTGCGACCGTCGATGCGGACGACCCGCTCGTGACCTGGCACGCGCAAGACACGCCGGCACTCGCCGAATGGCGCCGCAAGCATCCGCATCGCATCGCGATCCGCCATGCGCATGACGGCGAGAACAGCGAACGCGACTGGGGACAGTACCTGCTGCAGGCGGTCAAGGCGGGATTCACGTTGTTGCAGCGGGAATTTCCGGCCCCGGCCGGGCGACCGGCGATCACGCGCGAGCGCACGCTCGTCATCGCCGCGGGCATCTCGAACGGCGGCGGGGCCGTGCTCCGGGCCCTGGAAGCGGACCGCGAGAATCTGCTCGATGGCGCCGTCGTTTCGGAACCGAACGTGTCGATCGAGCAAGGCCACCGGATCGCGATCCGCATGGGCGCGCAGGCATTGATCACCGATTCGATGCCGGCGCTCTTCGATCACGTGCTGATGCATTACCTGCTGCAACCGGCCGCAGTGCTCGCGCCGGAACAGCCGACCGCCATGACCGCGATTCCCGCTGCGCTGCGCGGCGGGCTCGAAGCCTGGACGGCAGAACTCGCGGAACGGGGCATTGTCGCCGGCGAGTCGCCGGCTGCGCGCGCCCGCGACGCAAGGCGGCAGCTCGTGGCTGCCGGCGTGCTGCGCGAGGCGCTCGATGGCGGCATCGCCAACGTCTCGTTCGGGCTGTGGCCCGCGCTCGCGGAGGCGTATGCGAGCGCCTATGCCCGGCTCGGGCCGGAGGCGTCGCCCTGCGGCATGTCCTATGCGGCGGTCGACGCCGGTTTTCAGGCGCGCGCGCCTGGCGCTGAAGAGCTCGCACGGCTCGCCGCGGATTCCACCGGCGTGCCGCCGACCGCCGGCATCCAGATCGTCGACGGGGCCGGCCGCTTCGCGTCGTTCGGCAGCATCGAACACCTGTTCTGCGTGCGCGAGTTCTCCAGGTTGGTGGAACTGCGCGCGGGCATCCGGGCGTCGCAGAGCAGCGCGCAGTCCGGCGGCAAGCCGGTCATCATCCTGCACGGCCGCCGCGACGCGCTGATTCCGGTGAACTTCAGTTCACGCGCCTGGTATGCGCTGCACCGCCTGCGGGGTGGCCGTTCCGCGCATTATTACGAGATCGAGCACGGGCATCACTTCGATGCATTCAACGCATTGCCGGGCTGGGGCGAGCGCTTCGTGCCGATGCAGCCGCAGCTCCTCGCCGCGATGCAGCTGATGGATGCGCATCTGCGCGAAGGGCGGCGCCTGCCGCCGAGCCAGGTCGTGCGATCGCATACCCGCCGGCTCATCGACGGCCAGCCCGAGCCCGTGACGGCCGAGCATCTCGGCCGCATCGTCGACGTTCCCGCCGCCGACGCGATCCGCTTTCGACGCAAGACGCTCGAGGTCCCCGAGTAATCGTCACGGCCGGCCAGCTGCCAGATGAAAATGATCGCGGCCGCAAGGCCGAGCACGCTGCGAATCGCGTGGAACCGGCCCCATCGGACCAGGAGATCATGGGTTTCTGCGGAGCGAAGGTCGCGCCCAGGCGCGAGCAGCCGCTTGTTGATCATCGGCTCGATGACGATCAACGTGAAGGGCACGACCGCCAGAATGAGCAGTGCGGCGATGAGCCAGGCGAGGCCTGACCCAAGCCACCAGGCGGCGATGCCGCTGAGCGAGCCGATGAGCGCAAGCGGCGCCTGCATCAGGGTCGCGCGCTGATAGCTCGGCGCCCATTCGGTCGCAGCGAGCTCGGTGGAGCAGCCCATCCGCGCGGGATGCTCGACGAGATTGATGTAAATGGCGGCGCCGGCAAAGATAGTCGTGGCGAGCACGGCGACGAATTGAATGATTGGAAGCATGGCTGTTTCCTAACGCGCACCGACTGCCTCGAGCATGCGCCGAACGCCCGCGAGCTGCAGGCCGTTCCGCGCCGTGTAATTCGCGCCCGAATAGCCCCACCAGTCCCAGCAACCCTGCGGGTTGAACGGCCAGAAGCGGCTGCGGGCGATCTGCGGATACAGCACGACGATGCGATTGGCGCCGGCCCAGCGGTTGTAGCCGGCGTCGCGCGCGAAGCTCTTGCCGATGAAGTCGCTGCCCTGCTGGCAGCCGTGAAAGGCCACGTGAATGCGGCAGGGCTTGCCCGCGGCGCAGTCCTCTGGCACGAACAGGAAGCCGCTGTCCGCGAGCGACGCCAGCATGCCGCCCGTGACATAGCGCCCCTGGCCGAATGTTCGCAACTCACCGGATACTTTACCCGCGGGTTGCCGCAGATCGTCGTACAGATGCCGAAGCATCAGGCCCGCGGCATCGTAGGAACAATCGTTGATCCAGGGCGACTGGGCGACACCGCAGGGCCCGCCCCGGCCGTCGGCCGGAAAACCATGGGCGGCCTCGACCTGGGTCTCGTAATGAATGCGCTCCGGCGGCACGAATTCCCGATAGAAACGCAGCAGTGAATCGGACACCGCCGCGCCGACTTTCGTGTCGCGCTTGCCGTGGAAGATCCAGACGCGATCCGGCGCGATCCAGGACGGATCGTCGATCGCCCGCGCCAGCGCGCTTGCGCGCAAGACCGCGATGAGCGGCCTGACTTCCGGGCCGATCACGCTGCCTTTCGTGCATTCGTCGAGTGCGCGCATCAGCGAGCCCTGCGCGCAGAACCAGGGGCCGGCGGCGACGATCGCGGCGCCGATCACGTCCTTCGCGTAGGCGACCTGGTATTGCGTCGCCATGTAGCCGCCCGACGAGACACCGGAAACCGTCAGGCTGCCCGGCAGGATGTTGAAACGCGGCAGGGCATCGGCGGCCCGCGCCGCCGGGATCGCGCTGCCGGCGAGCAGCAGCGCCAGTACCGCGGGACCGGCACCATTCATGGTGCCGACGATAGCATCAGAAGCGGACGCTGAAAGTCCCGGTTACCGTGCGCGGATTGCCATAAAAAGCCGTGATCGTGCTGCCGCCCAGCGTCGGGAAATCATAGCCGGCAATCTTGTACTCCTCGTCGCCCAGATTGCGGCCGTGCAGCCCGACCTGATAACGGCGATCGTCCGAGGTCCAGATCAGGCTGGCGTCGTAGAGCTCGTAAGCCGACTGGTCCAGCAACGCGTTGGCGGTCTCGAACTGTTGTGTGTCGCCGCGATGCGTGATCGCGCCGATCAGCGCCAGCGAGCCGTCGCTGCCGAGTAATGGCAGCGGCCATTCGTAGCGCAGCGTCAGGTTGCCCGAAGTTTCCGGCGTATTCTGGAAATCGCGCAGGCTCGAGATGTCGGTCAGCACGCCGCCGATGGCGACCAGCCACTCGTCATATTCGGCATCGATGTAACCAAAGGCGAGCGTCGCGGAGAACGCGTCGGTGAACTGGAACACGCCCTCGAGCTCGACGCCCTGGATCGTCGCCTTTGCGGCGTTGGTGGTCGCACCGGCAAAGCTGTCGTCGACGCCGTCGCCGTCGGTGTCGATCGCGACCGATGCAGGCACCTGCACGTCTTCGTAGTCGGCGTGAAACACGGCGAATGCCGTGCGCGCCCGCCCGTCGGCGAAAGTCGCCTTCCAGCCCAGTTCGTAGGAATCCACGGTCTCCGGATCGAAGCCTTCGCCCACCTCCGGGGTCGTGTACGCGCCGCGCGGATCGAAGCTGCCGCCCTTGAAGCCCTGGCTCCACGACAGGTAGACATTGTGATCGCCGGCCGGCATGAAGGACACGCTGACGCGCGGCGAAAAGTCGCTGTCTTCGCGGCTGCCGTTGAACACGGGCACGCCGTCGGGATCCGGCACCGTGATCGAGACCGCGCTCGTGTTGCCGAAATAGGGTGAGCCCAGCCCCAGAAAGGTTTCGCGCAGCACCCATGCTTCGCGTTCGTCATTCGTGTAACGCCCGCCGACCGAGGCACTCCACTGTTCGGACAGCTCGAAGCTCACATCGGCGTAGGCCGCCCAGGCCCTCGTGTCGAAATCGCCGAGCGTGAAGGACGTGACACCCAGGTCGCCGAGAATGACGTCGAAGGCGTCGAAGGCATTGGCGTCGAGGTAGTACAGCCCGAACACTCCGTCCCAGCGGTCATTGGCGTAGTTCAGCTGGAATTCCTGGCTTAACTGATAGTTGTAGTAAACCGCCGGCACGTCGAAGTGGTCGTCCGGCAGGCTGTCGAAGTCGATCGGCGCCTCGGAATCGTCCTCGCGGTAGGCCGTCACCGACTTGAATTTCCACTGGTCGTCGATGTCCCAGTCGACGGTCAGCGCGGCGCCGCCCTGCGTGACCTCCTGGTTGAGACTGGTGATCGACGACGGGATCGTCGTGATGCCGCCGCGGCTGTCGAACACGTCGTCGAGGATCGGCGCGCCGGTGACGGTATTGACGGTCAGGCGGTGGCCGTCCTTGTTGGTGGAATCGTCGACGCTGTAGTCGCCCGCGAGCCGCACGAATACAACATCCGACGGTTGGAACTCGAAGCTCAGGCGGCCCGCCAGAATGTCCTTGTCGTACTGTTCGGCGCCGGTGACCAGGTTTCTGCCAAAGCCGTCGCGCTGGAATGACGCGACCGATGCGCCCATTCGAAACGTGTCGCTGAGCGCCACAGAACCGGTCGCGATGATGTCGAGCTGGCTGTAGCTGCCTGCGGAAATCTTCAGCGACAGGTCGGTCTCATCCGGCAGCCTGCGCGTGATGTATCTGACCGCGCCGCCGATGGTATTGCGGCCGTAGAGCGTGCCCTGCGGGCCGCGCAGCACCTCGAC
>JBOHZO010000160.1:0-2751 GCA_050738555.1 Steroidobacteraceae bacterium
GTGCTCGCCTGCGCCGGATTTCTCGGCGCCACTATCGAAACGCCGGAAACCGCGGCAGGCGAGCGACAGAAGCGGATGATCCGCTACCGCATCGAAAGTGCGGCCGCGCTCGACCAGTATCTAGAGAACAATGCCACGCGGCTCAGGACCGAGACCGCGCAACGTTTCGGCGGGCGCGTGCATTGCGTGCGGCGGCTTCTCAAGCCGCGCCACGACCTGACGCCGGCGGCGCTCGAGCCGCGGCGCTGCCTCAATTGCGACGCTCCGGTCGCCGGAAAACACTGCGCGCAGTGCGGCCAGGCCGGCGACGTGCACGTGCTGTCGATTCGGGAAGTCGCCGGCGACGTCACCCATTCGCTGCTGCACCTCGACAGCCGCGTATGGCGAACGCTGAAATTGCTGGCGCTGCGGCCGGGTGAGCTGACGCGCGAGTTCATCGCGGGCCGGCACCAGCAATACGTGCCGCCGTTCCGCCTCTACCTCGGCATCAGCATCCTGTTTTTCGCCCTCTCCGCACTGCTGCCGGACTCGGATTTCGCCATCGACACCGACGAATACAAGGTCGTCGCGCCGGCCAGCATCGACGTGCCGGAAGAGCTGCGCAAGGAACTGAAGGTGGAAGGCATCGACGCCGCTGGCATCGACACGATTGCAAAGGGCGGCCGCGGTTGCGAAGTCAACCTGTCGAGCCGGCCGTCATTCGACGAGTTCGAGCGGTCCCTCAACCGCGCCTGCGAGCAGATGCGCGCCGACGGCGGCGCGCGTTTCGCCGAGCGCTTTGCCGCCGCGGCGCCCAAGCTCATGTTCCTGTTCCTTCCGCTGATGGCGGCGGTGGCGCTCCTGTTCTACTGGCGGCCGCGCCGCCTCTATGCCGAGCATCTCGTATTGTTCCTTCACAACCACGCATTTACTTTTCTGCTGCTGGGGCTGACCCAGGTATTGAGCGCGATTTCCGATCTCAGCATTCCCTTCATCGGCGTGCTCAGCCTGGTCAATTTCCTGCTGTACCTGTACCTGGCCTATTACATCTACCGCTCGATGCGCGTCGTGTACGCCGAGGGACGCCTGAATACGAGCCTCAAGTTCTTCGCGCTGGTGACGATCTACTTCCTCCTGCTCGGCCTCACGATGCTGGCCGGCCTCGTTTACACCATGCTGAGTCTCTCTTGAGCGACCATCACCGGACGATCCTGCACGTCGACATGGACGCGTTTTACGCGGCCGTCGAGCAGCTCGATCATCCGGAGCTAGCCGGCCAGCCGGTGGTCGTCGGTGGCGCCGGCGGGCGCGGCGTGGTCGCGGCGGCGAGCTACGAAGTGCGCCGTTTCGGCGTGCATTCGGCGATGCCGATGCGCGAAGCTCTCAGGCGCTGCCCGCACGCCGTCGTCGTGGCTCCGCGCTTCAAGCGCTACCGCGAGATCTCGGGCCAGGCATTCGCGATTTTCAGGGAATTCACGGACCTGGTCGAAGGGCTGTCGCTCGACGAAGCATTTCTTGACGTCACCGCAAGCACCGGTCTCTTCGGCAGCGGCGAGGAGATGGCTCGCGAGATCAAGAAGCGCATTCGCGAACGCACGGGTCTCACCGCGTCGGTCGGCGTCTCGCACAACAAGCTGCTCGCCAAGCTCGCTTCCGAGATGCACAAGCCAGACGGCCTCGTCGTGATCCGGCCCGCGGAAGTGACGGCGACGCTCGATCCGCTGCCGGTCGGGCGCCTGTTCGGAATCGGCGCGAAGACCGCGGCCCGCCTCGAGCAGCAGGGAATTTTCACGCTTGGCCAGTTGCGCCGCGCGCCCGAGTCGGTGCTGTGGCCGCTGCTGCGCCGCGAGACACGGACTTTTCGCGACCGCGCTGCCGGTATCGACGAGCGGCCGGTCGTTGCCGACGCGCCCGAGAAGCAGATCAGCTCCGAAGAGACTTTCGACACCGACATCCGCGACCACAAGGAGCTCCAGGAGCGGCTGGCACAACTCGCAGACCGCACGACCGCGCGGCTGCGCGCGCGCCAGTTCAAGGCGGGCATGGTCAGCATCAAGGTGCGGCGGCGCGATTTCGAAACCTACACGCGGCAGAAGAGCTTCAACCCGCCGACGCAGGAGACGCGTCTCATCGCCCAGGTCGCGGCGGATCTGCTCGAGCACTGGTTGCAGGAGCAGCCGCGCGCCGCCGTCCGCCTCCTCGGCGTCGGCGTCAGCGACCTCGAACCCGAACAGCAGCTCGATCTCTTCACGAGCAGCGAAATGTCGGACGCGCAGCGTTTGGATGACGCGGTCGATCGCATTCATGACCGCTTCGGTGACGAGGCCATCCACCGCGGCACCGATCGGTAACGAAGGGCGAAAAGGGGGCGAAAAGGGGACGTTCACCTTTTCCCGAAGAATCGAAGGAAAAGGTGAACGTCCCCTTTTTGCCTTTTCGCCCGGCTTTGCAGCGCGCTGCCGAGGAGGGCATCATGACCGCCGGGCAGCCGCAGTGGTCCACTCGTAACACGTCATGTACACAAGCTTTTTCGGGCTGAACGAAAAGCCGTTCGCGATCACGCCGGATCCGCGATATCTCTATCTCAGCGAGCGCCACACCGAAGCGCTCGCGCATCTCGCCTATGGCGTCAGCGAAGCGGGCGGCTTCATCCAGCTCACGGGCGAGGTCGGCACCGGCAAGACGACCGTGCTGCGCAGCCTCCTGCTGCAGCTCCCGCCGCATTGCGACGTCGCGCTGATCCTCAATCCGCGCGTGACGCCCGCTGAGTTC
>JBOHZO010000161.1:0-4332 GCA_050738555.1 Steroidobacteraceae bacterium
ACCCCGGCGTCGAGCACGGCGCCGTCGGCTGCGGCAACGGCCACGCCGCGCGCATGCCGATCGATTACCTTATTCTTGGCAGCCGGCTCGCGCGCCGGCTCGTACCGGGCTCTTACCGCGTCCAGGACTACCCGCCGGGTTCGCGCTGGCCCGATCATTGCGTGATCTCGATCGAACTGGCCCCGGAGGCCCAGGGAACCTCAAATGGCCTATGACAAGGACAACATTTTCGCGCGCATCGTGCGCGGCGAGATTCCCTGCCACAAGGTCTACGAAGACGCCGATACGATCGCCTTCATGGACATCATGCCGCAGGCCGAAGGCCACACGCTCGTCGTCCCGAAGGCGGCGGGCGAGGACATCTTCACGACGCCACCGGAATCCGCCGCGGCCGCGATCCGCACCGCGCAGAAAGTCGCCCGCGCCCTCAAGAAGGCGTTCTCGCCGCCCGGCGTGATGATCGCGCAGTTGAACGGCCCCGCCGCGGGACAGAGCGTGTTTCACCTGCACTTTCACGTGATTCCGCGTTACACCGGCAAGGATCTCGGGATTCATGCCGCCGAGCCGGTCGATTCCGCCGTGCTCGCCGCGCATGCCGCGCGCATCCGCGCAGCGCTCTGAGTCGCCCGCCATGGCCGCATCCGACAACACGGTGTTTTACCAGCGGCTGCTAGCCGTTTCCGGCATCGCCCTGGTTGTGTTCCTGTTGTACCGGATCATCGAGCCTTTTCTCGGGCCGATCGCCTGGGCCTTGTTCCTCGGATTCCTGCTGCAGCCGGCGCAGGCGCGTCTCGCCCGCTGGATGCGCGGCCGCGCCTCCATCTCGGCGTTCACGCTGACGATCCTCGTGCTGTTCCTGTTTCTCGGTCCGCTGACGGCGCTCGCGGTCACATTCGCCAGGCAGGCTGCGGAGCTCGCGAGCAGGCTGCAGTCCTGGGTCGGGCTGCAGCAGGGGCGCGGGTTCTCGCAATTGACCGATCTCCCGATCGTCGGCGGCCTGATGGAATGGCTGGACAAAAACCTGGAGATCAGCGCAACGCATGTGCAGGCCTGGCTCGTGCAGGGCAGCAGGCACCTGTTCGAGCAGCTGGCGACGTTCGGCGGCATCGCCTTCCTCGGCGCGGTCGGCACGGTGCTGTCTTTCACCGTGATGCTGTTCATTCTTTTCTTCATCATTCGCGACGGGCGCGCGATCGCGCGTCGCGGCGCTACGCTCGTTCCGCTCGCCGCGGACCGGCGCGAGGGGCTGGCTGAACGGCTCGCCTCGGTCACGCGCGCAGTGGTGCGCGGCACGGTTGTGACGTCCATGGTCCAGGGCCTGCTGCTCGGCATCGGCTTCGCCATCGTCGGCATGCCGGCGCCAGTGGTCTTCGGCGTGCTGGCGGCGGTACTTTCGGTCGTTCCCTTCGGCGGCACGGCGCTCGTCTGGGTGCCGGCGCTCATCACACTGCTGGCCCAGGGCCAATACGGCAGGGCCGGCGGTCTCCTGGTCGTCGGCATCATCGTCAGCAGCGTGGACAACTTCCTGAAGCCGATCCTCATCTCGGGGCGGTCGCCTTTGCCAACGCTTGCAGTTTTCATCGGCGTCCTGGGCGGGCTCGCCGCTTTCGGCTTGATTGGCCTGTTCCTCGGCCCGGTCGTCATCGCGCTCGTGCTCGCGCTCGTGGAATTCGCGCGGGAAAGGAAGTCGTAAACGAGCGAAAGGAGCGAAAGGGGACGTTCACCTTTAAGCGAAAGGGGACGTTTACCTTTAAGGGTTTCATCGTTAAAGGTGAACGTCCCCTTTAGCTCCTTTAGCTCTCCCCTTTAGCTCTTTAGCTCCCCTTTAGCTCGACGGGCGCTTGGTAGAATCCGCGCTCCCATGCCTCATGCCCTGCTCGAATCGCTGAACGAGGAACAGCGCGCCGCCGTGACGGCGCCGATCGGGCCGATTCTCGTGCTCGCGGGCGCGGGCAGCGGCAAGACCCGGGTGTTGACCCACCGCGCGGCCTGGCTCATCCTCGAGCACGGCGTGTCGCCACACGGCCTGATGGCCGTCACCTTCACCAACAAGGCGGCGTCCGAAATGCGCGGGCGCATCGAGACGCTTCTCGGCATGCCGGCCGATGCGCTGTGGATCGGCACGTTCCACGGCCTCTCGCACCGGCTGCTCCGCCGCCACTGGCGCGAGGCGCGCCTTCCGCAGTCGTTCCAGATCCTCGATGAAGACGACCAGCAGCGGCTGGTGCGCAAGATCATCCGCGAGCAGCAGCTCGACGAGCAGCGCTGGGTCCCCCGAGAAGTGCAGGGATTCATCAACTCCAACAAGGACGAGGGCCGCCGCTCGAAGAAGCTCGAAGACCGAAACGACCCGACGCGCAGGCAACTCATCAGGCTGTACACGCTCTACGAGGCGCGCTGCGAGCAGGCCGGCGTCGTGGACTTCGCGGAATTGCTGCTGCGTAGCTTCGAGGTCCTGCGCGACGTGCCGGATCTCGGGTCCTACTACCGCGACCGCTTCCGCCATCTGCTCGTGGACGAATTCCAGGACACGAACGGCATCCAGTACGAATGGATCAAGATCCTCGTCGGCAAGATCGGCGCGCCGTTCGTCGTCGGCGACGACGACCAGTCGATCTACCGCTGGCGCGGCGCGCGGGTCGAAAACATGCAGCACTTCCGGCGCGAGTTCGGCGCGACCGTGTACCGGCTCGAGCAGAACTACCGATCGACCGCGGTGATTCTCACCGCAGCCAACGCGGTCATCGCAAGGAACACCGACCGGATGGGAAAGGAGCTGTGGACAGCAGCGAAAGGAGGCGAGCCGATCCGCGTGTACGCGGCATTCAACGAGCGCGACGAGGCCGACTTCGTGATCGACCGCATCCGCGAGCACGAGCGCCGCGGCCTGTCGCTCGCCGCCGCCGCCGTGCTGTACCGCTCGAACGCGCAATCGCGCGCCTTCGAAGAGGCGCTGATGGCCGCGCGCATTCCTTACCGCGTCTATGGCGGCCTCCGGTTCTTCGAGCGCGCCGAGATCAAGGACGCGCTGTCATACCTGCGCCTGACGCAGTCACGCGACGACGACATCGCCTTCGAGCGCGTCGTGAATCTGCCGGCGCGCGGCATCGGAACGGCGACGCTCGAGCTGCTGCGATCGGACGCGCGGGATCACGGCCGCAGCCTCTGGCGGGCCGGGCAGCCGATCGCAGCCACGATGCCGGCGCGCGCCGCGACGGCACTCCGCGGATTCTTCGCGCTGATCGACCGGCTCGCGGCTGAGATCGTGGAACTGCCGCTGCACGAGCAAGTGCAGCACGTGATCCAGCACTCGGGCCTCCGCGATCATCATGCGCGCGAGAAGGACAACAAGGGTGAGGCCCGGGTCGAGAACCTCGACGAGCTCGTCAACGCGGCGGAAGGATTCGAACCGGAAAGCGACGACGGCCTGTCGCCGCCCGGCGCCTTCCTCGCGCACGCGACGCTCGAATCCGGCGAGACCCAGGCGGCGACCGGGCTCGACTGCGTGCAGCTCATGACCCTGCATGCCGCGAAGGGCCTCGAGTTCCCGACAGTGTTCGTGGTCGGTCTCGAGGAAGGGTTGTTTCCGTCCGAGCATTCCGCGTTCGATGCCGATCGCCTGCCCGAGGAACGGCGGCTCTGCTATGTCGGCCTGACGCGCGCGATGCAGCGCCTCTACCTGACGCACGCGGAAAGCCGGCGCATCTTCGGGCGAACCTCGTATCGCGATCCGTCGCGTTTCCTGGCGGAGCTCCCGCCGGAGGCAGTCGAGGACGTCCGCCCGCGCATTTCCGTGAGCCGTCCGCTGTACGCGTCGGAGAGAATCGCGTTGGCCGCTCCCGAGCCGGGCTCGTCAGCCACGAGACGGCGTTCGCGCGCGGCGGCGCCGCTCGCCGGCGAAGACCTGCCGATGCGCCTCGGCGCGCGCGTGCGGCACCCCAAGTTCGGCGAAGGCACGGTGCTGCGATTCGAAGGCTCCGGCGAAAGCCGCCAGGTCCACGTTAATTTCGAGCAAGTCGGCCAGAAATGGCTGATGTTCGAGCTTGCACGCCTCGAACAGATCTCGTGATCAACTACTGCACGCCGGGCATGACGCAGTCGGTCACGCGGCCAAGCGGGCCGGGACCCGCGAGTGAGCGCGTAAGTTCCGGCGGCGCGAACGAGCGGAGTCCCGGCTGCGTATTGCCCGCGTGCCGTGGATGAGTCGGGATGTCATATGCGGAGCTGCATTGCATCAGCAACTTCACGTTCCTGCGGGGCGCCTCGCACCCGGCTGAACTCGTCGAGCGCGCGAAGGCGCTCGGCTACACCGCGCTCGCGCTGACCGACGAG
>JBOHZO010000162.1:0-29778 GCA_050738555.1 Steroidobacteraceae bacterium
GTCGAATGCAAATGCGCCCTGCTCGCGCGCGAGCTCCGAATGGAAAGCCACCTGGAACAGCAAGTCCCCGAGCTCGTCGCGAAGCGCCGGGAGATCGGAGCGCTCGATGGCGTCGGCCACCTCGTAGGCTTCCTCGAGCGTGTGCGGCGCGATCGACCTGAAATCCTGCCGCAGGTCCCAGGGACAGCCGCGCGCGGGATCGCGGAGCCGCGCCATGATCTCGAGCAGGCGGTCAATCGGCATGAAGGCGGGAACCGCCGAGCACTTCCCTGAGCGTGAGCAGCATGCCGGCCGTCGCGCCCCAGATGTTGAAGCTGCCCCAGGGCAGGTCGTAGGTTTCGACCTCTTCGTTGCCGACGCGGCGGCGCCGGCGCTCGCGCGTCGCAGGATCGAGCAGATGCCGGAGCGGCGCTTCGAATGTGCCGGCGACTTCCGTCGGGTCCAGGACGAGCTCGAAGCCCGGCCGGACGAGTCCGACGACCGGCGTGACCCGGTAACCCGTGATCACCACGTGATCGGCAAGCAGTCCGAGGATCTCCACGTACTGCCGGCGCAGGCCGATCTCCTCCTCCGTCTCGCGGAGCGCCGCGTCGATCGCGTCTGCGTCCCCGGATTCCAGCCGGCCGCCGGGAAACGAGATCTGTCCCGCGTGATGCTTGAGGTCGTCGGCGCGAAGCGTCAGCAGCACCGTCAGGTCGTCGCCCCGGTCGATCACCGGAATGAGCACGGCCGCGCGTGTCGGCGCGTCCGGAAACAATTCCGCGAGCCGGGAAGCTGCGAGTCCTGCGTAATGACCCAGCCGGGGCGCGGACGCCTCGGGAGCTCCACCCGCCAGGCGATTCCGGAGTTCGTCGCGCAGCAATGCCGTCGGCAAGCGATGCAGCTCGAGCGGAGCCGCGGCGTTCACGAGCCGCCACCCTCGCCGCGCGCGAGCCGGGCGGGATCGAGCAGACGCGCGAGCTCCTCGCGAGGCAGGCCGGTCTCATCGATCGCGATTTCGAGGATCGGGCGGGCCTCGGATGCCGCGCGCCGTGCGATGACCGCCGCGCGGTCATACCCGATGCGCGGGGCGAGCGCCGTCAGCAGCATGGGGTTTCGCGCGAGTGCCTCGGAGGTGCGCGCCGTGTGGACCGTGAGTCCGGGAATCACGCGTGCGGCGAGCGCCCGCGCGGATCCGGCGACGAGCTCGATGCTCTCGAGCAAGGCGTGTGCGATGAGCGGGAGCATCACGTTCAACTGAAAGTTGCCGGAAGCGCCGGCCATCGCGACCGCGGTGTCCTGCGCCATAACCTGGGTGGCGGCCATGGCAACGGCTTCGGGGATCACCGGGTTGACCTTGGCCGGCATGATGCTGGAGCCGGCCTGGAGAGCCGGCACGGAAATCTCCGCGAGCCCCGCCAGCGGACCTGAATTCATCCAGCGCAGGTCATTCGAGATCTTGAGCAGTGCGACGGCCGCGCCGCGGAGCTGGCCCGAAAGCTCGACGGCCGTATCCTGCGACGCGAGACTCGCAAACCGGTCCGGCGCCGCGGCCAGGTCGAGTCCCGTGAACTTTGTCAGTCGCGCGATGGCACGCGAAGCGAATTCCGGATGCGCATTGACGCCCGTGCCGACCGCGGTCGCACCGAGCGCGAGCCGATGCAGGCGCGGCCTGACCGCTGCGATACGCGCCGCGGCGTCCTCCACCTGGGTCTGCCAGGCACGCATCTCCTGGCCCACGGTGATCGGCAGCGCGTCCATCAGGTGCGTGCGGCCCGTCTTGACGTGTCCGCCGACCTCGCGAATCTTCGCGCCTATCGCTTCCGCGAGCTTTGCGAGTGCTGGCAGCAGCGAGTCCCGCACTGCGAGCGCGGCGGCCAGGTGAATCGCGGTCGGAATCACGTCGTTGCTGCTCTGGCAGCGGTTGACGTGGTCGTTCGGGTGAACGGCCTTGCCGAGGCGCTTCCCCGCGAGCCGGGCGACGACCTCGTTCACGTTCATATTGGTGCTGGTGCCGGAGCCGGTCTGCATGACGCCGAGCGGGAATTGGTCGGCATGGAGACCGGATGCGACTTCCTGCGCCGACTCGGCGATCGCCGCGGCGAAAGGCGCCGGCAACTCGCCCAGCTCGCCATTCGTTTCCGCGGCGGCCCACTTGATCAGGCCGATAGCGCGGATCAGCTCGGGCGGCATTGCCGCCCGCCCGACGCGGAAGTTCTCGAGCGCGCGCTGTGTCTGCGCACCCCAAAGCGCGGTCGCGGCGATGCGGACCTCGCCGAGGCTGTCCTTTTCGATGCGGTCCTGGTCGCTCACGGGTAACATGGGCATTCTATCATTCGCGCCCCCGCCCCATGACCGACTCTCGCCTGCCCGCGCTGTCGCCACTCGACGGACGCTATGCCGAACAATGCGCGGATCTCGCCGCGCTGTTCAGCGAGGCGGCGCTCATCAGCCACCGCGTGCGCGTGGAAGCAGCCTGGTTTCGCCAGCTCGCGAAGTCCGGCAGGTTTCCGGCGATCGCCCGCCTCGCCTCCGCCGTCGACGGCCGCGTCACCGCGCTTTCGAAGGGCATGGACGAAGCGGGTCTTCGCCGCGTGAAGGAACTCGAGCGGCAGGCCAACCACGACGTCAAGGCGGTTGAATACTACGTGCGCGAACAGCTTGCGGCGGCCGGCGCGCCTGCGGATCAGCTCGAATTCGTCCACTTCGGCTGCACCTCCGAGGACATCAACAATCTGAGCTATGCGCTGATGCTCGACGCGGCCCGCGAGCGCGTGCTGCTGCCGGCGATTGGTCTGGTCGCCGACCAGCTTGCGGGGCTCGCCGCCCGCCACGCGGCGACGCCGATGCTCGCGCGCACGCACGGGCAGCCGGCATCACCGACGACGCTCGGCAAGGAAGCGGCCAACATCGCCGCGAGGCTGCGGCGCGCCGTGAATTCCCTGCTCCGCGTCGAAATCCTGGGCAAGTTCAACGGGGCGGTCGGCAATTTCAATGCGCACGTGGCAGCCATCCCGTCCGTGGATTGGCGCGCCGAGTCGCGGCGGCTGATCGAGAGCCTCGGCCTGACGCCCAACGAGCACACGACGCAGATCGAGCCCCACGACTGGATCGCGGAGTATTGCGATGCGCTCGCGCGCGCCGACACGATCCTGATCGACCTGTGCCGCGATTTCTGGGCCTACATTTCGCTCGGTTACTTTGAGCAGCACGCCGTCGCCGGCGAGATCGGATCCTCGACGATGCCGCACAAGGTGAACCCGATCGCCTTCGAGAATGCGGAAGGCAATGCCGGCCTCGCCAACGCGATGCTGCGGCATTTTTCCGACAAGCTGCCGGTCTCGCGATACCAGCGCGATTTGACCGACTCGACCGTGATGCGCAACCTCGGGGTTGCATTCGCTCACAGCGCCATCGCGTGGCGCTCGGCACTCGCGGGCCTCGCGCGCATCGAACCGGACATTGCGCGCCTCGCCACCGACCTCGATGCGCATTGGGAAGTGCTGGGAGAAGCGATCCAGACCGTCATGCGCGCTCACGGCGCGCCGGGCGCCTACGAGAAGCTCAAGGAGTTCACGCGTGGCCGCGGTGTCGGCGCGGCAGAGCTTCGCGCTTTCGTCGCGAGCCTGGGACTGCCGGAGGATGCGCGCCGCAGGCTCGAGAGCCTGACCCCGTCCGCGTACACGGGCCTTGCCGAGGCGCTCGCCCGGGACCTGTGAAACCGCCGGTCATGGCGGAAGCCCAATTAGAATGTGTGCTCGCTGACTGGGACGCGGATCGCGCCATCCTGGAGCGGATTCGGGGCGAAGTGTTCATCCAGGAGCAGAAAGTCCCGGAATCCGACGAATGGGACGGTGACGATGCCGTCAGCGTTCACGTCCTCGCGCGCCTGAACCGTGAACCAGTTGGCACCGGGCGCCTCAGCCCCGCGGGTAAGATCGGCCGCATTGCGGTAATTGCCGGGCTGCGCGGACGGGGTATCGGCGCACTGATTTTACGCCGCCTGCTCGAAGCGGCGCGTGACCACGGCATCCGCGAACCATACCTGCATGCACAACTGCAGGCCGTGCCCTTCTACGAGAACCTCGGGTTCGAGTGCGAGGGCGATGTGTTCGACGAGGCTGGCATTCTGCACGTGAGGATGTCGCGCGTCCTGGAGTGAGATCGGTGCAGACCCAGCGGCAGAGCGTGACCGGAACTCGCTCTATCATCGGGACACTCGACGAGGCGCGATCGGCCACGCAGCAGGTCGCGTTCGCCGCGCGCCGGCTGCTCACGATGTACACGCAGGACCTCGAGCCGGCGGTCTACGACCAGCCGCAGTTCCTCGAAACGGTCAAGAAGCTGGTGCTGGCGAAGAGCTACGCCAAGGTGCGCGTGCTCCTGGCCGACCCTTCGCGCGTCGTGTACGAGGGCAGCAAGTTCGTCCATCTCGCCCGCCGCATCACGAGCCACATCGAGATCCGGCGCGTGAAATCCGAGAGCCGCGACAACCAGTCGGCGTTCCTCATCGCCGACGATCGCGCGCTCGTCTATCGCCTCCAGGCCTCGCGCTGGGAAGGCATCGTCGAGATGAACGATCCGCTGGTGGCGCGGCGCTACCTGAATTACTTCGACGAGATCTGGATCGCCAGCGAGCCCGAAGCGGAGTCCCGTCAGCAGCATCTCTAAAGGGGACGTTCCCCTTTAAAGTTCGGCCATTAAAGGGGAACGTCCCCTTTAGAGAGCCTGGCGGCATCGCCGCTATAATCTGTCCATGTCGCTGAAGCTCGATCTCACGGTCGCGGCCATTGCGGAGCGCGCCGGCCGCTTCCTCTGCGTGCAGGAGCGTGCCGCGCGCCGGGTCGTGCTGAACCAGCCGGCCGGGCATCTCGAGAACGGGGAGTCGCTGATCGAGGCCGTCGTGCGCGAGACGCGCGAGGAGACCGGCCGCGAGTTCACGCCGCAATTCGTCACGGGCCTCTACCTCTGGACGGGACCGGCCGGCCGCACCGTGCTTCGGGTCGCATTTGCAGGCAGCATCGGCGAACGAAACGCGGGCGCCGCGCTCGACCGGGCCATCATCCGCACGGTGTGGCTGGACCGCGAACAGCTCCGTTCCCGCAATGGAGAATTGCGCAGCCCACTAGTCCTGCTTTGCATCGAGGACTACCTGCGCGGCGTCCGCTATCCGCTAGAGATCCTGCGATGACGCGCACGATCATCGCGCTCTCCGGCGGCGTGGACTCGGCAGTCGCGGCGTCGCTCCTGCTCGATGCCGGGCGCGAGGTCGAGGCCCTGTTCATGTCGAACTGGGAAGAGGACGAGGACGGATACTGCACGGCCGCCGCGGACTTCCAGGACGCGCGAGGCGTCTGCGACGAGCTTGGAATCCCTCTCCACAAGGCGAGCTTTGCGGCGGAATACCGCGAGCGCGTGTTTGCGCATTTTCTATCCGAGCTCGAGGCGGGACGCACGCCGAATCCGGACGTGCTCTGCAATCGAGAGGTCAAGTTCGGCGTCGGGTTCGCGTATGCCAGGCGCCTCGGCGCCGAGCGCTTCGCGACCGGGCACTACGCGCGGATCGGACCCGGCGCGCGGCTGCTTCGCGGCGCGGATTGCGAAAAAGACCAGAGTTATTTCCTGCATTCGCTCGACGCCCGGCAGCTCGCGCTCTGCGAATTTCCAGTCGGCGGCCTGCGAAAGGCCGAAGTCCGTGCCCTCGCCCGGGATCGCGGCCTGCCGGTCGCCGACAAGCGCGACTCGACGGGAATCTGCTTCATCGGCGAGCGCCCATTCGGCGCATTCATCGGGGCGTGGCTGCCCTCCTGCCCCGGACCGATCGAGACGATGGACGGCGCGGTGATCGGCCGGCACGGCGGCCTCGAACGTTACACGCTCGGTCAGCGCAGCGGGCTCGGCGTCGGCGGCCTGCGCGGGAGCGGCGATGCGCCGTGGTTCGTGGCGGCGAAGGACCTTGCGCGGAACGCGCTCGTCGTAGTGCAGGGAAGCACTCATCCGGCGCTTTACTGCGCGGGGCTCGGGACGTCGATGCCGCACTGGATCGCAGGCGGGCCGCCCGCGGAAGCGTTCGCTTGCACGGCAAAAGTCCGCTATCGACAGCCCGACGTGGCCTGTCGCGTCCGACTCGTGCCGGACGGCACGGAAGTGCGGTTTGAAGAACCGCTCCGAGGCGCGGCGCCGGGACAGTACATCGTCTTCTACGATCGCGAGGAGTGCCTGGGCGGCGCCGCTATAATGTCGCTGCAGCCGGTGGAGGATTCATGCAGGACAGCTTCAAAGCCCGCCGCAAGCTCGCCGTCGGCGGCAAGAGCTACCAGTACTTCGCCCTCGACGCGCTTGCGCAGCACGGAGCCGGGCGCCTCCCCTATTCGCTGAAGATCCTGCTCGAGAACCTGTTACGGCACGAAGACGGCCGCAGCGTCACCCGCGAAGACATCGTGGCGCTTGCCGGCGCCGACGCGCGCAAGCTCCCCGTGCGCGAGATCGCCTTCACGCCGGCGCGCGTGATCATGCAGGACTTCACGGGCGTGCCGGCGGTCGTCGATCTTGCCGCGATGCGCGACGCGATGGCGGAGCTCGGCGGCGATGCCGCCCGGATCAATCCGCTGATCCCGGCCGAGCTCGTGATCGATCACTCCGTAATGGTGGATCACTACGGCTCGTCGGATGCGCTCAACCTGAATGCGCTGCTGGAGTTCCAGCGCAATCGCGAGCGCTACACCTTCCTGCGCTGGGGACAGGCGGCGTTCGACAATTTCTCGGTCGTGCCTCCCGACACCGGCATCGTCCACCAGGTGAACCTCGAATATCTTGCGCGCGTCGTGTTTGCCGACGACAAGAGCCTCGCCTATCCCGACACCGTCGTCGGCACGGATTCGCACACGACGATGATCAACGGCGTCGGCGTGCTCGGCTGGGGCGTCGGCGGCATCGAGGCCGAGGCTGCGATGCTCGGGCAGCCATCCACGATGCTGATCCCCGAAGTCATCGGCATGAAGCTGACCGGCAAGCTCAGGGAAGGCGCGACTGCGACGGATCTCGTGCTGACAGTGACCGAGATACTGCGCAAGCGCGGCGTGGTCGAGAAATTCGTCGAATTCTTCGGCGACGGCCTCGCCCAGCTCCCGCTCGCCGACCGCGCGACGATCGCGAACATGGCGCCCGAGTACGGCGCGACCTGCGGTATCTTCCCCATCGATGAAGTCACGCTCGAGTACCTGCGTCTCACCGGCCGGGACGAGGGACAGATCGCGCTCGTGCGCCAGTACGCGCTGACCCAGGGCCTGTGGCGCCACGACGGCGCGCCGGATGCCGTCTACACGGACGTGCTCCATCTCGACCTGTCGACCGTGCAGCCGTCGCTCGCCGGGCCGAAACGGCCGCAGGACCGCGTGTCGCTCGGCGACATGCAGAATGCCTATCGCGACGCGTTCGCGCGCGACCAGGACAAATGGAAGTCGCGCGGCCCGGCGCGAGTCGCCGACGGCGGCGCGGAATTCGAGCTTAAGGACGGCGCGGTCGTCATCGCCGCCATCACCTCCTGCACCAACACCTCGAATCCCGCGGTGATGATCGGCGCGGGCCTCGTGGCGCGGAACGCGCGGGAGCGCGGGCTCGGCGTGCAGCCCTGGGTCAAGACCTCGCTCGCGCCGGGTTCCAAGGTCGTCACCGACTACCTGAAGCGCTCCGAGCTGACGGATGATCTCGAGGCGCTCGGATTCCACACCGTCGGCTACGGCTGCACGACCTGCATCGGCAACTCCGGCCCGCTCAATCCGCCCATTTCGAAGGCGATCAACGACCACAAGCTGTCGGTTGCCTCGGTGCTTTCCGGTAATCGTAATTTCGAGGGGCGCGTGCACCAGGAAGTCCGGATGAATTTCCTGGCCTCGCCGCCGCTCGTCGTCGCCTATGCGCTCGCGGGAACCGTGGATCTCGATCTCACTCGCGAGCCCATCGGGCGGGACCGCGACGGCAAGCCCGTGTACCTGCGCGACATCTGGCCGAGCGCAAACGAAATCCAGCAGCTCATCGGGCGCGCCGTTTCGGCCGACATGTTCGCAAAGACCTACGCCGACGTGTTTCACGGAGACGAGCGCTGGCGCGGCATCCAGGTGCCGGCGTCGAAGACCTATGTGTGGGACGATCGCAGCACCTACATCCAGAATCCGCCGTATTTCGAAGGCATGGGCCGCAAGCGGCCGGGCCTGCCGAGCGTCCGCGGCGCGCGCTGTCTCGCCTTGTTCGGCGATTCGATCACGACCGATCACATCTCGCCGGCGGGGGCGATCCGCAAGGATTCGCCTGCGGGCCGGTATCTCCAGGAGCATGGCGTCGTGCCCGCCGACTTCAACAGCTACGGATCGCGGCGCGGCAACCACGAGATCATGATGCGCGGCACCTTCGCGAATATCCGCATCAAGAACGTGATGGTGCCCGGTGTCGAGGGCGGCGTGACCTGCTACCTGCCTGACGGCGTACAGATGCCGATCTACGACGCGGCGATGAAATACATCGCTGCGGGCGCGCCACTCATCGTCATCGCCGGCAAGGAGTATGGCACCGGATCGTCGCGGGACTGGGCCGCGAAAGGCACGAGCCTGCTCGGGGTCAAGGCCGTGATCGCCGAAAGCTTCGAGCGGATCCATCGCGCAAACCTCGTCGGCATGGGCGTATTCCCGCTCACGTTTCGCGCGGGACAGACGGCGGGCTCGCTCGATCTCGACGGCAGCGAGATCTACGACTTCGAGGGACTGACGGCAGGAAACCGCGAGGCGACCGTGCTGGCGACGAGCCCCACGGGCAAAGTCACGCGCTTCGCCGTCAACGTGCGCGTCGACACGCCGAAGGAATGGGAGTACATGGAGAACGGCGGCATCCTGCACTTCGTCCTGCGACAGCTCGCGGCCTGAGCTGCCGCGGTGCGGGTTGCGGTCTTCGATCTCGACGGCACGATCACGCGGCGCGACACGTTCGTCCCCTACCTCCGCGGTTGGCTGCGGCGCCATCCCCGGCCCGGCGCCGGCGGACGCGCGTTCATTGCGTTTCTTCGCTACCTCGCAGCCGGTCTCGATCGGGGCTGCCTGAAATCGGATCTCGTTCGTGCCGGCATGGCCGGCGCGTTGCGCGAAGAAGTCGATCGCTGGACCGCGGATTTCGTCGCGGGGCTCGGCGACGGCGAGCTTTGCCCTGGCGCATTGGCCGCGATCGCGCGCCACCGCAAGGCCGGGGACCGCCTCGTGCTGCTGTCCGCGAGCGTGGATCTGTACGTGCCGGACATCGGGCGCCGTTTCGGCTTCGACGAGACGATCTGCACCGGGGTTTCCTGGCGCGACGGCTGCCTGGAAGGACTGCTCACGACGCCGAACCGGCGCGCCGGGGAAAAACGCCGCTGCGTCGAAGCCTTGCGGGATCGTTTCGCCAATGCCCGTATCACGGCCTATGCCAACTCCGGCTCGGATTTCGCGCACCTTGCCGCCGTGGACGAGCCGGTGCTCGTGAACGCCGGGCCCGGGCTTCGCCGCGCAGCCAATAAACGTGGCATCCGGGCGGAGGAATGGCGTAACAATTCGGCCGCCAGGCCGGTCCAATCGGCATGAATCACGGATCGCGGATTCCGCCTTCAGAGATCACGCCGGAGTCTGTCTACCGGTCGCGGCGCGAGTTTCTCGGGCGCATGGCGGGCCTCGGGGCCGCCGCGGCGGTCCCCGCCTCGCTCGCGCAGCAGGTCATGAACGTGACGCTCGTCGAACGGCTGGAGTTCAGGAAAAACCCGCGGTATTCGACGGCGGAGAAGGCGAACTCCTTGGCCGAGATTACCGGTTACAACAACTTCTACGAATTCGGAACCGGCAAGGAGGATCCCTCGGAAAACGCGCACCGCCTGCGCCCGCGGCCCTGGTCCGTCGTGGTCGACGGCGAATGCGAGAAGCCGGGCCGGCTTGCGCTCGAAGACTTGCTGCGCCCGCATCCACTCGAGGAGCGCATCTATCGCCTGCGCTGCGTCGAGGCGTGGTCGATGGTGATTCCGTGGGTCGGGTTCCCGCTCAGCGGCCTGATCAAGCGATTCCAGCCGACCTCGCGCGCGAAATACGTCGAGTTCACGACGCTCCACGACCCGAAGCAGATGCCGGGCCAGCGATTCGGCGTGCTCGACTGGCCGTATGTCGAAGGATTGCGCATGGACGAAGCCATGCATCCGCTCGCGATCCTGGGCGTCGGTCTCTACGGCAAGCCGTTGCCGAACCAGAATGGGGCGCCGCTTCGCGTCGTCGTCCCCTGGAAGTACGGGTTCAAGAGCATCAAGTCGATCGTCCGCATCCGCTTCTCGGAGAAAATGCCGGCGACGTCCTGGGCGCTGTCCGCGCCGCGCGAATACGGTTTCTTTGCCAACGTCAATCCGGAAGTCGACCATCCGCGCTGGAGCCAGAAGAGCGAGCGCCGGATTGGTTCTAC
The DNA here is from genome assembly GCA_050738555.1 of Steroidobacteraceae bacterium. Lineage (GTDB taxonomy): Bacteria > Pseudomonadota > Gammaproteobacteria > Steroidobacterales > Steroidobacteraceae > SCUD01. Next base: position 10,438 of record JBOHZO010000162.1, read on the forward strand.
AGATATCTTCCGGCGCCAGCCGACGCTGAAGTTCAACGGTTATGCGAGCGAAGTGGCCGGACTCTACCGCGGCATGGATCTCGCGCGGCACTTCTAGCGGGCCATGAATGCGGATTTCCTGGCGCGGCGAATCGCCAAGCCGCTCGTGTTCCTGCTCTGCCTGATGCCGGCTGCTTGGCTCGTCGCCCGTATCGTCGCCTTGCAGATCGGGGGCATTGCCGGTTGGCAGCCTGAGTCCCTCGGCGCGAATCCAGTCGAGAAGGTCCAGGACACTCTGGGAATCTGGGGGCTCCGCCTTCTGCTCGTGACGCTCGCCGTGACGCCGCTTCGTGTGATCGGAGGCTGGCCGCGCGTGCTCCTGTTCCGGCGCATGCTGGGCCTGTTCGCCTTCTTCTACATCGCCCAGCACTTCCTGTGGTACCTGTTCGTGGACCAGGCGCTCGATTGGCAGCAGCTCGTCGCCGACGTCGTAAAGCGGCCGTACATCACGGCCGGCTTCACGGCATTCGTCCTCCTCGTGCCGCTGGCCGCGACGTCCACGAGACGCGCGATGCGCCGCCTCGGCCGCCGTTGGCAGAAACTGCATCGCCTGGTCTATGCCGCCGCGATCCTCGGCTGCGTGCACTTCTGGTGGCAGGTGAAAGCGGACATTCGCGAGCCGCTCGTTTACGCGGCAATCGCCGCGCTACTTCTTGGCTGGCGACTTTGGCGCCACCTGCGCCGCCGCCGCACCGAGCGCGATGCCCGCCAGGATCAGCAGGCCGCCGGCGCCGGTGCGCCAGTCCAGTTCCTCGCCAAGCAGCCACCAGCCCAGCATTGACGCGAGCACCGGCTCGCCGACGGACACGACCGAGACGAAGAGCGGGCTCAGGTGCCGCAGCGACCAGTTGTAGCCACTGTGGCCGATGAGCTGCGAAACGACGGCCATGCCCGCGAGCGCCCACCAGGTCGTCGCATCGAAGCCCGTGGCGGGTGTTTTCGTGAGCAGGACCGCGAGCCACAGGATCGTGGCCGCGGCTCCGTAAGCGATGCCGAGGTAAGTCCGGAACGGCAGCGACGCCTGCGCCTCCCGCGATAGCAGCAGGTAGCCCGCCAACGCGATCCCGCCGGCGGCCGCGAGCAGGTCGCCGGCAAGCGCCGACTCTCCCGCGTTCCGCCCGCCACTCACGATCACGGCGCCCGCGAGCGCAAGGGCGAGCGCCGCCACCGTCGGGCGCGAGGGCAGACCGCGTCCCCCGAGGAACTGGATTACGGCAACCCAGATCGGCGAGGTGCTGACGAGGAGAACGCTCCGCGCGATGGTCGTGTGCTCGAGCGACGCAATCCAGGTCGCGAAGTGCAAGGCAAGCAGCGCGCCCGCACCGGTGGCGAATGCGAGCGGGGCGAGGCGCCTGTCATCGCGGCGCGGCGCTGTGATCGCGAGTGGGAGCACGACGAGCACCGCGAGCCCGACGCGCCAGGCGGCGATCGCGAGCGGCGATGCATCAGCGAGTCGCGCGAAGATGGCGCCGTGGGAAACGGCGATCAGCGCGACGCCCAGCACCAGGAACGGCGCAATCCCGCCAGGCATCCATTCCCTGCCTCCCAGGAAGCGCCTCAGTCCAGCGCCCAGGAAGGCACTGTGCGCCACCCGCTGGAAAGCGCGCGGTCCAACTCGCGCCAGCGCGGTTCCAGGCGCTCGACCAGCCTCCAGAAACGTCGCGAATGATTCATGTGGCGGGTGTGCGCGAGCTCGTGGATCAGGAGATAGTTCACGACCGGCGGCGGCTGGAACAGCAGGCAGGCATTCAGGCTGATCGTTCCGCTGCGCGAACAACTGCCCCAGCGCGTGCGCTGGCGCCGGATCTGAAGGCGCCCATAATGAAGCTCGTTCGCCGCCGCGAGGCCCGCAAGCCAGGGCGACAGCGTCGTGTGCGCTTCGCGCATCGTGAAACGCTGCAGGACATGGCGCAGAAGAGCTGGTCGCGCGCGGTCCCCTCGAAGCCTGATGAATCCGCCACCCACGTCGAGCCGCGGCCCATCCCGGGTCTCGACGACCTCGATCGCGTACTCCTGGCCGGTTGCCGCGAAGCGGATTCGCGACGGCAGTCCTTCGGCAGGCGCCGTCTCCAGCGGCTGATACAGGGCAAGCTTCCGCTCGATCCAGTGCCGGTGGCGGCTGACGAATTGTTCGATGGTCCGAGGCCGAGTCCCCTGTGGCACGACGATCTCGACGAGGCCGCCCGGCAGCACCCGCACCGCGAGGCGCCGCGCGCGCGGGCTCGGCCGCACGCGCCACGCATCCCGGGGGGCCAGATGCTCATCGAGAAGCGACAGTTGCTCGAGCTGGCGGCTGCTTCCATTCATAGGGTTGCCGCCAGGCGCGATCCCTCGTCGATGGCGCGACGCGCGTCGAGTTCGACGGCGATCTTCGAGCCGCCGATCAAGTGCGGGCGGTAACCGGCTGCTTCCACGCCTGCGACGAGCTCGCGCCGCGATTCCTGACCGGCGCAGATGACGATGTTTTCGACTTCGAGCAGTTGCGCCTTGTCCGCCTGCGTGATGGCGAGTCCGCGATCGTCGATGCGGCCGTAGGAGACGCCCGCCAGCATTCGCACGCCGCGGCGCTTCAAGGCCAGCCGATGAACCCAGCCCGTGGTCTTCCCAAGGTCGCGCCCCGGCGGGGTCGGCTTGCGCTGCAACAGCCAGATCTGGCGCGGCATCGAGCGGGCGAGGTCCGGCTGCGGCGCGAGGCCGCCGCGCGAGCGGAGCTGCAGGTCGATGCCCCACTCGTTCATGAACGCGGGGACGTCGAGACTCGTGGGCGCATGCGCGGCATCGTGGCTCAGAAACTCGGCGACGTCGAATCCGATCCCCCCTGCCCCGACGATGGCGACCGATGCGCCGACTTTGCGGCCGTGCAGGAGCACGTCGATGTAACTCAGGACCTTCGGATGGTCCAGCCCTTCGATCGCCGGAATCCGGGGGACCACGCCGGAGGCGAGCACGATCTCGTCGAATTCGCCGCCGGTGAGCGCCGTGACGTCGGCCTGCCGGCCGAGCAGCACGCGGACGCCGCGAAGCTCGAGCTCCCGGCGGAAATAGCGCAGCGTCTCGTGGAACTCTTCCTTGCCTGGGACCACCTTGGCCATGTTGAACTGACCGCCGATCCGGTCCGCGGCCTCGAACAGTGTCACGCGATGACCGCGGCGGGCGGCGACCGTGGCGCAGGCGAGACCCGCGGGTCCTGCGCCGACGACTGCAACCCGTTTCGGCCGGCCCGCCGGCCGGTAAACGAGCTCCGTTTCGCGGCCCGCGCGCGGATTCACGAGACAGGTCGCAATCTCGTTCTCGAACACCAGGTCGAGGCAGGCCTGGTTGCAGGCGATGCAGGTGTTGATCTCGTCAGCCCGGCCGCTCGCGGCCTTGGCGACGAATTCCGGATCGGCGAGCAAGGGCCGCGCCATCGACACGAGATCCGCGTCTCCTGACGCCAATACCCGTTCTGCGACCGCGGGATCGTTGATGCGATTGCTGGTGACGAGGGGAACATTCACCAAGCCGCGCAACCGCCGCGTCACCCAGGTAAAGCCTGCACGCGGCACCATCGTCGCGATCGTGGGAATGCGCGCCTCGTGCCAGCCGATGCCGGTGTTGATGATCGTGGCGCCCGCCTGCTCCACGGCGCGGGCAAGCTCGACGATTTCGTCCCAGCTCTGGCCGCCCTCGACGAGATCGAGCATCGACAACCGGTAGATGACGATGAAGTCGCGGCCGACGGCCGCGCGGGTCCGCGTCAGGATTTCCAGCGGCAGGCGCATGCGGTTCGGCCAACTGCCGCCCCAGCGGTCGCTCCGCCGGTTGGTGCGCGCGACCAGAAACTGATTGATGAAGTAACCCTCCGATCCCATGATTTCGACGCCGTCGTAGCCGGCTTCCTGCGCGAGCGACGCGCAGCGCACGAATGCCGCGATCTGGCGCAGGACGCCGCGATCCGACAGCTCGCGCGGCGTGAAGCTCGAAATGGGCGCCTTGAGCCGCGAGGGCGCGACGGCGAGCGGATGATAGGCGTAGCGGCCCGTGTGGAGGATCTGCATGCAGATCCGGCCGCCGGCGCCGTGCACCGCGTCCGTGACCAGCCGGTGACGCGCGAGGTGCCGGCGTCCGCTCAGCGTGCCTGCGAACGGCTTGGTCCAGCCGGCGGCGTTCGGCGCGATGCCGCCCGTGACGATCAGCCCGACGCCACCGCGCGCGCGCTCGGCGAAGTAAGCCGCGAGCTTCGGAAAATCCACCGCGCGGTCCTCGAGTCCGGTATGCATCGATCCCATGAGCACCCGGTTCGGCAGTGTCGTGAATCCGAGGTCGAGCGGCGCCAGCAGGTGCGGGAACGGGTTCGGCGTCACGCGCGCAATCATATAGCATGCCTTCCGTCATGAAACCGGTGCTCGAAGTGCGCGAACTCGTCAAGCAGTATCCCGGCGTGCGCGCCGTCGACGGCGTGTCATTCACGATCGAGGCGGGCGTCTGTTTCGGATTGCTCGGGCCGAACGGCGCCGGAAAGACGACCACCGTCGAGATGATGGAAGGCGTCACCGAGCCGACCTCCGGCGATGTTCATTATTGCGGCGAGCCGCTCGGGCCGCGCTTTCGCGCCGAGGCGGGCATTCAGTTCCAGAAGACCGCCCTGCAGGAATTCCTGACCGTCCGCGAGACATTGCAGCTCTTCCGCAGGCTTTATCCGCGCGGGCGGGACGTCGACGAACTGATCCGAGTCTGCGCGCTCGAGCAGGTCGCAAACCGCGACAACCGCAAGCTGTCGGGCGGCCAGATGCAGCGGCTGCTGCTCGCCATCGCGCTCGCGAACGACCCGCAGGTGCTGTTCCTCGACGAGCCCACGACCGGACTCGATCCGCAGGCGCGCCACAATTTCTGGGACCTGATCCGCTCGATCAAGGCGGAGCGGCGCACCGTGCTTCTCACGACCCACTACATGGAAGAGGCCTATTTTCTCTGCGACGTCGTCGCGATCATGGATCGGGGCCGCATCATCGCGGAAGGCCCGCCGTCGCGGCTGCTGAAGGAGCATTTCGAAGACGTCGTGCTCGAACTGCCGCGCGAGGACTTCCGCGGAGACCCGGCGGACTTTCCGCTGCCGGTGCTCGCCGCCAACGATCGGGTCGAGATCTCGACGCCGGACGTGGAGCGGGCATTGCGCGCCCTCCTCGACCGCGGCATACCGCTCAGGCACCTGCGGATCCGGCCGCGGAACCTCGAGGACCTGTTCCTGGAGCTGACCGGGCGGGAGTTGCGCACGTGAACCTCCGGCGCCTGCTCGCCGTCTGGCACGCGCGAAACCTCGAGTTCCTGCGCGATCGCTCGACGCTCGTGTTCAATTTCCTGTTCCCGCTCGCGCTCGTGGTCGCATTCGCGGTGATATTCGGCGGCGACGTGCAAAGCCTGTTCAAGATCGGCGTCGTGGCGCCGCCCGGCGCGAGTCTCGATGCGCGGCTGCATCCGTTTCTCGGCGCGCGCCACGTCGATTTCTACGACGTCGATGCGGCAGGCGTCGAAGCGGCGATCCGCAAGGTCGAACGGCACCAGGCCGACCTGCTGCTCGACCTCCGCTCCTCGCCGCGCTACTGGATCAACGAGGATTCCCCGAAAGGCTACCTGGCGGAAAAGCTGCTGCTCGAGGCGGCCGGTGGTCAGGCCGCGCGCCAGCCCGTCACCGGCGCGGCGGTCGGCTATGTCGACTGGCTGCTTCCCGGCGTGCTCGGCATGAACATGATGTTCAGCTGCCTGTTTGGCGTCGGCTACGTGGTCGTGCGTTATCGCAAGACAGGGTTTCTGCGGCGCCTCTCGGCGACCCCGGTGACAGCCGCCGAATTCGGCGCGGCGCAGATCCTGTCGCGGCTGATACTGACCATCAGCGTGACCTCGCTGCTCTACACGGCACTTGCCCTTCTGGTGCCGTTCCGCAACGAAGGCAACGTGCTCCTGCTGCTCTTGATCGCCGTGGCCGGCGCGATATCGATGATTGCATTTGGATTCATGCTGGCCGCGCGCATCGCAAGCGAGGAGCTGGCGAACGGCGTCATCAATCTCGCGTCGTGGCCGATGATGCTGCTGTCTGGCGTCTGGTTCTCGCTCGAAGGGGCGCCGGCGTGGCTTCAGCAATCCGCCAGGGCGTTGCCGCTCACGCAGATGCTCGATGCGGCGCGGGCCGTGATGCTGGACGGCGCGGGATTGCCGCAGGTGCTACCCCAGATCGGCTGGCTTGCAGTCATGACGGCGCTTTTTCTGGGCATCGCGGCGTCGGGATTCCGCTGGCGCGCCGATTGAGAATTGTCAAGGCGGCGCCGAACCCGGGGTCTGTGGCAGACTCTGCGGCCCCGGGTAATCGGGCCGGAAAGAACGCTTGAACAAATCCCAACTGCTCAAGGAATTGCGCATCGACCGCGATGCGGCCGCGGCGCAGCAGGCCGAGGCCGAGGCATCGAGCGCCAACGCAGAGCGCGAGTACGCGTGCCAGCCAGTGACGACCGCATTGCGCACGGCCTGAGGCAGCGCCGGGATCCAGTGTCGCGGCCCGCCCTGATCGACATTGGCGCCAATCTCGCGCACGACAGCTTCGATGCCGATCGCGAAGCCGTGATCGAGCGCGCGCGGGGGGCCGGCATCGTCGCCATCGTCGTGACCGGCAGCACGCTCGACGACAGCCAGAAGGCAATCGCCCTGTGCCGGCGCTTCCCCGGCCTGCTGCGCGCGACCGCGGGCGTCCATCCGCACCATGCCACGACTTTGCAGACCGGCGATGCCGCGCGGCTTGCGGAGCTCCTGGCCGACCCGATGGTCGTCGCCGCGGGCGAATGCGGGCTCGACTACTTCCGGAACTTCTCGCCGCCGGCCGAGCAACGCCGCGCCTTCGCATTGCAGCTCGGCCTCGCAGATCGCCATGACCAGCCGCTGTTTCTCCACCAGCGCGACGCGCATGCGGATTTCCTGGCGATGCTGAATGAGCATCCACGGCCGGCCGCGCGCGCCGTGCTGCACTGTTTTACCGGCGGGCCGGGCGAGCTCGACGATTGCCTCGCACTCGGCCTGTCAATCGGCGTGACGGGATGGATCTGCGATGAACGGCGCGGACAGGCGCTTCGTGACGCCGCGCCCCGGATTCCCGCCGATCGGCTGATGCTCGAGACCGATGCTCCCTACCTCCTGCCGCGGACGATCCAGCCGAAGCCCGCGCACTGGCGCAATGAGCCCGCATTCCTTCCGGCGATTCTGGAGGAAACCGCGCGACGCCGCGGACAGACTCCCGCCGCGCTCGCAGCGCTGACGACCGCCAACGCCTGCCGGTTCTTTGGACTTACACTGCGGGCGAGCGGCGGGCCACCCGATAGCGTAGCCTATAATCTGGCTTAATATACAGCTCTAAGGCACTGATAGTTATGGACTATAAGCTTGCGTTGAAATCGACCGGACAGATCTTCGATGACTCGATCGTTCCGCGCCTGTCCGAATACATCCGCATTCCGAACAAGTCGCCGCTGTTCGATTCCGAGTGGCAGTCGCACGGCTACATGGATCGCGCGGCCGAGTTGATGGCGGCTTGGTGCCGTGAACAACCGATCGCAGGTCTCAGAGTCGAGATCGTGCGCGCGGCCGGACGCACGCCTGTCCTGTTCTGCGAGATCCCGGGAACCGGAAAGGACACGGTGCTGCTTTACGGCCACATGGACAAGCAACCGGAGTTCACGGGATGGGCCCAGGGTCTGTCGCCCTGGGAGCCGGTGCTGCGCGACGGCAAGCTCTACGGCCGCGGCGGCGCAGATGACGGCTATGCCGTTTTCTCGTCGCTGACCGCGATCCGGCTGTTGCAGGAGCAGAAGATCGCGCATGCGCGCTGCGTCGTGCTGATCGAAGCCTGCGAGGAAAGCGGCAGCTACGACCTGCCGCATTACGTGGAGCAGCTCGCGGAGCGCATCGGCACACCGAGTCTCGTCGTCTGCCTCGACGCCGAGTGCGGCAACTACGACCAGCTCTGGTGCACCACGTCACTCCGCGGCAACCTGGTTGGTGACCTGACGATCGAAGGCCTCACGGAGGGCGTGCATTCCGGCGCGGGCACTGGCATTGCGCCGTCGGTGTTTCGCATCGCGCGCACGCTCCTTGCACGCGTGGAAAGCGATGTCACCGGCGACTTGCTGCTGGATGAACTGACTGCACCCATTCCGCCGGCGCGCATCGACCAGGCACGGGCCGCGGCGGCGGTGCTCGATGGCCTGATCGCCGGCAAGCTACCCTTCGTCCCCGGTGCGCGGGCGCTCTCGGATTCGCCGGTCGAGCTCGTGCTGAACAACACCTGGCGCCCGACGCTTGCGGTGACCGGCGCGGCAGGGCTCCCCACCATGGAAAACGCCGGCAACGTGCTGTTGCCGCGCATCGCGTTCAAGCTCTCGTTCCGCCTGCCGCCGACGGCGGACGCGGCCGTCGCCGCCGAAGCGGTGAAAACGCGCCTCGAAGCCGATCCACCTTACGGCGTGCGCGTCCGCTTCGAGGTCGGCTCTTCGCTGCCGGGGTGGGACGCGCCGCCGGTCGCGCCCTGGCTCGGGGCCTCGATGCGCGACGCGTCACTCGCGACTTTCGGCCGGGATGCGATGTATCTCGGCACCGGCGGCAGCATTCCCTTCATCGGCATGCTGGGCGAGCGATTCCCGGAAACGCAATTCCTGGTCACGGGCGTGCTCGGACCGCAGGCCAATGCGCACGGCCCCAATGAATTCCTGCACCTCGAATGCGCGCAGAAGCTGACGGTCTGCGTCGCGAAGGTCGTCGCGGACCATCGGGCGCGGCGCGCCGGCTAGGGGCGCGCGAGGGGACTCGGCTCCACCTGCACCTTCAACTGGTCCCAGGCAACCCGGTAGCGCTCGCCCGGATGCGCTGAACCCGGCGCCGGCGGCGGGTATTCCTGCTCGAGCAGGTCGAGCCGCATCACGCGCGGCGGCCGGCCCTTCGGAAACTTCGCGCGGCTCGTGAACACGATCCGGCCATCCACCGGCACCTCGGCCACGAGCTGGCGCACGGCGGCGACGCGGTCGTAGAGCGCATCCAGCGGATTCAGGAAGCTCGAGCGCGCATTGCCGTTCATGACCGCCCATTCGTGCATGTGCTCGCCGCCGAACACCACGCCTTCGACGTCGCGGTAATCCACGACCAGCAACCCGCGGCCGGTCAGCAGCAGGAAATCGATGTGCAGCTGGCCGCCGCTGCCGTCCGGGATCAACACGTCCCGCAGCAGGCCTGCCGATGCCGCCTGGAAAGCCTTGAGAAGCTGCCGTCGCGCTCGATAAGCCCGCCAGCGCCTCAAGCCCGCGATGCAGCCGGCCGCAATGAGCCCGAGCAGCATGATGCCGACGACGACCTGCACGATGAGCGTGTCGGTGCTCATCCGCCGCGTCTCGAGTGCCAGTACCGGAGCAGTCTCGTCCCGCCCGGCAGCCGCAAGAGCGCGAGCAACAGCCGCACCGCGATGCGATCCGTCGCGGTCAAGGCAAACGGCCGATGCAGCCGCTCGAACAGAGCGGGCCGGGTTTCCACGCGATCGACGGCCTGCGCCGTGAAATCGAAGCGGCCCTGATCGCTCGACAGGCGCCAGGAACCCGCTGCCGCCGACTCCCGCGCGCCGATCTGCGGGTTCGAAATCGTCTCGGGCCAGTCGCCGCCGCGGAAGCCGGCCACCACCAGGTAAATCGCGCGAGCGCCGTCAACGGCGCGCAAGACAAGACGGCCTCCGGGTCCGCCGCGCTCGATGACGCGATAATTATCTGCTTCCGTTGCTCCGGGCATCCGCAAACTATAGTCGGCGGCGACCGCCGTCACCACAGCCGCGGCGATGCGGCATGATGCGCGCATGGATTCGCGCGAATCGCTGGGTGAATTGCTTGCCTGCCCGGCCTGTGGTACGCGCTTGACGGGCGCGGCCTGCCTCACCTGTCGCGTCGACTATCCTTCGATTGGCGGCATTCCCTGGTTGATGCCGGAACCGCGGCTCGCGTTGATCGAATGGCGCGGCCGCCTGCACCACTTGCTGACGCACTATGCGGCCGCCGCCGCGCGGCAGCGCGCCGGCAGCGGCGGCCTCGACCGGGACGGCCTGACGCGGACGCGTCTCGAACGGGTCGCAGCGGCGCTCGATGATCAGGCCGGCCGTGTACGCACATTGATGCGGCCGCTTGGCATCGAGAAGCGCAATGAAGCCCACGCAGTTCACGTCGCGCTTGGCACGGAATTGCCGATCAACCAGGGCCTTTCGACGTATTACCCCAACCTGCATCGGGATTGGTGCTGGGGCGAAGCGGAGAATCGCGCGAGCATCGATGCGGTAGTGGGCACACTGCCCGCAGGGCTGGCTCCCGCGCGGGTCCTGGTGCTCGGCGCCGGTGCGGGGCGCCTCGCCTATGACGTCCACCACGCGACCAAGCCGCGGCTCACGGTGGCACTCGACTTCAATCCCTTCTTCCTGCTGGCGGCGGCCCGGATCGTGAGCGGCCAGGTGCTCGAGCTCTACGAGTTTCCGATCGCGCCACGCACGCTGGCCGATCAGGCGCTGCTGCGGCGCCATGCGGCGCCGGCCCCGGCGGCATCCGGATTCGAACTCGTTCTCGCCGACGCCAGCGCGCCGCCCTTCCGGCCGGGCAGCTTCGATCTGGTGCTGACCCCGTGGTTCATCGACGTCGCCGGCGAGCCGCCGGCCCGGCTGTTGGCGCGCATCAACGCGCTGCTCGCCCCGGGCGGGCTGTGGGTCAATCACGGTTCACTCGCGTTCGCGGAGATGGAGCCCGTCGATGCCCTGAGCCTGGAGGAATTGCTCGAGCTGCTACCAAAGCAGGGATTCGTCCGCGCCACGGCGCAGGAATCGCGAATGCCCTATCTCTGTTCGCCGGCAAGCCGGCACGGCCGGCAGGAATCCGTGATCACTTTCTGCGCGCGGAAGGAGCGAGACGTCGCAGGGCCGGCGCGTGGCCGCGAAGTGCCGGACTGGCTCGACGGCAATGAATTACCGGTTCCGGTGCTGCCGCAGTTCCGCGCCCAGGCCTTGTCGATGCGCGTCTACGCGTTCCTGCTCGCCATGATCGACGGCGAGCGCACGATCCGCGACATGGCCCGCCTGATGGAGCAGCAGAAGCTCATGACGGCCGATGACGCCGAACCGGCGATACGGCGCTTCCTGGCTCGCGCGCTCCAGGATCCCGATCACCGGCCCCAGTTCTGACCGGGCGGTCTTGTCCAGGGCCTGCGCGTCCGCTTATCGTGGCGCGCCCGGACCACTGAGGCGGTTGTCCATGGCGACGAAAAGGCTGGTGGAAATCGGAACCTGGAGCGCGATCGCCGTCGCCGGCGCGGCCGCGCTCGGCGGCATCGCGCTGCATCGGGGCGAGACCATCAACGCCATGTGGTTCGTGGTCGCGGCCGTCTGCGTCTACCTGATCGGCTACCGCTTCTACAGCGGCTGGATCGCCTCCCGCGTGCTCGCGCTCGATGCCACCCGCGCGACGCCCGCCGAGCGCCTCGAGAATGGCCGGGACTTCATGCCGACGCACCGCTCGATCGTCTTCGGCCACCACTTCGCCGCCATTGCGGGTGCCGGGCCGCTCGTCGGACCGACGCTGGCGGCGCAGTTCGGCTATCTGCCGGGAACGCTGTGGCTGCTCGTCGGCGCGGTGCTCGCGGGCTGCGTGCAGGACATGCTCGTGTTGTTCTGCTCCACGCGCCGCGATGGGCGAAGCCTTGCAAATCTCGCGCGCGACGAACTGGGACGCTTCGGCGCCTCGGCGGCGATGATCGGCACGCTCTTCATCATGATCATCCTGATGGCGGTGCTCGCGCTCGTCGTCGTCAAGGCGATGGCGCACAGTGCCTGGTCCACGTCCACCGTGTTCGCGACCATTCCGATCGCCTTGCTCGTCGGCGTCTACCTCCGCGTGTTCCGGCCGGGCAAGGTGCTCGAGGCCACGGCGATCGGCGTCGCCCTGCTGCTCTTCGCGGTCGCGGCCGGCGGATGGGTGGATCAGAATCCGGTGCTGCGCGCCTGGTTCGACCTCGACGAGCGCACGCTCGTATGGTTCGTGATCGGCTATGGCTTCGTGGCGGCGATCCTGCCCGTCTGGCTCCTGCTCGCTCCGCGCGATTACCTTTCCACGTTCATCAAGCTCGGCGTCGTCTTTCTGCTCGCGATCGCGATCTGCGTCCTGCAGCCGGACATCCGGATGCCGGCACTGACCCGCTTCATCGACGGGACGGGACCGATCTTCAGCGGCGAGCTGTTTCCGTTTCTGTTCATCACGCTCGCCTGCGGGGCCATTTCCGGGTTTCACGCGCTGGTCTCGTCAGGGACCACGCCGAAACTGATCTCGCGGGAAACGGACGTGCGGATGGTCGGCTATGGCTCGATGGCGCTCGAGTCGTTTGTCGCGGTCATGGCGCTCATCGCGGCCTGCGTGCTGGATCCCGGCGTCTACTTCGCGATCAACACGGCGGCCGGCGTCGTGGGTGCCGATCCCGTGACTGCGACTGCGACGATCACGAGCTGGGGATTCCCGGTGAACCCCGCGCAGATGCAGGAACTGGCGCAGAGCATGGGGGAACAAACGCTCTACGGCCGCACCGGCGGTGCGCCTTCGCTCGCGGTAGGCATGGCGCACATCTTCGGCAGCGCCTTCGGCGAGGGGCTGTTCGCCATCTGGTATCACTTCGCGATCATGTTCGAGGCGGTCTTCATCCTGACGGTGCTCGATGCCGGCACGCGGGTCGGGCGCTTCATCATGCAGGACGCGCTCGGGGCCGTGTGGGCGCCCTTGGGGCGAACTTCCTGGTATCCCTCGGCGTGGCTCGCGAGCATCCTCATTTGCGCCGGTTGGGGCTATTTCCTCTACATCGGCGTGATCGATCCGTACGGCGGCATCAACATCCTGTGGCCGCTCTTCGGGATGGCCAACCAGATGCTCGCGGCGATCGCGCTCGCGGTCGTGACCGCCATCTTCGTGAAGTCGGGCCGCCTGCGGCACGCCTGGGTACCCGGGCTCCCGCTCGCCTGGCTGGTGACCGTCACGACGGCCGCGGCCTGGCAGAAGATCTTCAGCGACGACGTGAAGATCGGTTTCTTCGCCGCGGCGCGGGACCTGGCGGACAAGCTGGCGGCGGGTGTCCTGCCGCCGGAGCGTGCGGCCGTTGCGCCCGAGCTCATCTTCAACCAGCAGCTCGACGGCTGGCTGACGGTGTTCTTCCTGGTCGTGGTCTGGACCATCGTGATCGACATGGCGCGCGGCTGCTGGCTGCACCTGTCGGGGCGGCGCGTGGCCGCGAGCCGGGAGGCGCCCTACGTGGCGACGCAACTCGCGTGAAAGCGATCACCGGAATCTGCTGCCGGATCTGGCGCGGTCTGCGAACGATCTTCGGCGATGACGCGTATGAGCGTTACCTCGATCATCATCGCCGCCGGCATCCGGATCGGCTGCCGCTGGAACGCGCGGAATTTCATTTTGCGGAGCTCGACCGCCGCTGGTCGCAGGTGAATCGCTGCTGTTGACGAACACCGTCAGGGCATTTTCTTGATCAGGAACCGCCCGCCTTCGATGACCCCGGATTCCGTCTCGGCTTGCACGCGCAGATCGCTCGGCTCAACGGCGTGAAATGGCGCCATCACGAGGATGCCGGTCATGGTCAGCCAGCGCGCCCAGCCTGGCGTCTCCTCGCCTGAAATGAGCCGATCCGGATCGGCGATGAGCTTGGCGAGCTCCTGCCCGGCGCGTACCACCCGGATGGTCAGCTGCTCGAACGGGGCTTCCTTCGGGGTCCGGACGTTCACGAACACGCATAGCTTCGGCAGCGTGATGGGAAACTGCGGCACATACAGATCGGTGCCATAGCACCCCATCAACGAGAACTTGTTCCCGATCTCCTGCCGGAAGTCGTCGCAGAACTGCGCGATGACGGTGCGATTCTCAGCCATGGCGGCGTCTCCGTCCTTGGAGTGGTGGGCCGTGGTGGGATCGAACCACCGACCAACTGGTTAAAAGCCAGATGCTCTACCACTGAGCTAACGGCCCGAATCCGGGGCGCGCATAATACCTGAGCGACTATTGCTGTTCACCTGTAACGCGTTGGATCGGCCACGCCCGCCTGATTGAATCCCGCACGTCGCAAGCGGCAGCTATCGCAGCGCCCGCAGGCGCGCCCCGCCTCGTCCGGCTGATAACAGGAAATGGTCAATGAAAAATCGATGCCGAGGGCGATGCCCCGGCGGATGATGTCCGCCTTCGACATTTCCACCAGTGGGGCGTGTATGCGAAGCGCTTTTCCCTCGACCGCCGCCCGGGTCGCGAGATTCGCCAGCCGCTCGAACGCGGCGATGAACTCCGGGCGGCAGTCCGGATACCCCGAGTAATCGACGGCGTTCACGCCGATGTAGACGTGCTGCGCGCCGACCACTTCCGCGAGGCCGAGCGCACAGGCCAGAAACACCGTGTTGCGCGCCGGCACATAGGTCACCGGAATCCCGCTGGCAGGCTGTTCCGGCACCGCAATCGCCGGATCGGTCAGGGCGGAGTGGCCGAACTCTCCGATGGGCATCGCGAGCACGCGATGCGTTTCGGCTCCGAGGGCGGTCACGATCCGCCGCGCCGCTTCGAGCTCGGCGCGGTGGCGCTGGCCGTAGTCGAACGACAGGGCATGGCAACGGTGGCCGCGCTCGCGCGCGATGGCCAGCACCGTCGCGGAATCGAGTCCGCCGGAGACGAGGACCACGGCTCGCGATCCGCCGAATACCGGCGCGTCAGCGGCCAGGGACATCGCCCCAGAGAATCTTGTGCAGCTGCACCTGGAAGCGCACCGGCAGGCGGTCCGCGAGTATCCAGTTCGCGAGCTGGGCGGCGGGCACCTGGTGGTAGCTCGGCGAAAACAGGACCTGGCAGCGCTCGTCGAGACGCTCCGACTTCACGCGCTCGCGGCTCCATTCGTAATCGGCGCGGTCGCAGATCACGAACTTCAGCTGATCGTGCTTGCGAAGCTTCTGGAGCGCGAGATCGAGGTTGCGCTGCGACTCGCCGGAGCCCGGAGTCTTGACGTCGATGACGCGAACGACGCGCGCGTCCACGGTGCTGGCGTCGATCGCGCCGCTCGTTTCGAGCGAGACCTCGAAGCCCGCCTCGCACAGGATCGCCAGCAGCGTCAGGCACTGTCTTTGCGCGAGCGGTTCGCCGCCCGTGACACAGACGTGCTTCGCGCCGGCCTGGCGCGCTTCATCCAGGAGCCGCGCGATCGTCCGCCACTCACCGCCATGAAACGCATAGGCCGTATCGCAATAATGGCAGCGCAGCGGGCAGCCCGTGAGGCGGATGAAGAATGTCGGCCAGCCGACGGCGCTCGCTTCGCCCTGGAGCGAAAGGAAAGTCTCGGTGATGCGCAGTCTCGCCGCCGCGGGGATGGCAGCGATTTCGGCGGACATCCCCCCTCCTCAGCGGCCTTCGGCGCCCAGGCGCGCGAGACGCGATTTGGCTTCGGCGGCCGCAGCGGTCTCCGGGTGCTCCTGCACGAGTCGCGTGAGCGTCGCTCGTGCAGGACCGTAGCGCTGCAGTTCGTACTGGCAGTAACCGGCCTTCAGGAGCGCATCCGGCGCTTTGCGGGCTGCGGGATAGTCCTTCAGCATGCCTTCGAAGGCAGCGAGCGCCGCCGGGTAGTCGCGGCGCACGTAATGCGCCTCCCCGAGCCAGTACATGCCGTTCGATGCGAGCTCGTGCTGGGGGTGGCGGCTGAGGAAATCGCGCAGCGCCGCCGCGGCCTCGTCGTATTTCCCTTCTTTCAGCAGGTTGAACGCCGTCTGGTACTCCGCTTCGGCACTGCCCGGAGACACGGATGCCTGGGCGGACGTGAGCGCGGTCTCGGCGGCGCGAAGCCGCGTGTCCAGATCGACGTACTGGTCGCGCTGCTGGGCGCGCGAGCGCTCGAGTTCGTGCTGCACTTGCTCGAATTCGCCGCGCAGCCGGCGCAGTTCCTGCGTCAGCGCCTCGATCTGGCGCGACAGTTCCAGCAGCCCCTGGTTTTGCATTTGCCGCTCGACCGCGCCCATGCGCTCTTCGAGCATGTCGAGCCGGTCGTTCTTGGATTGCGCGAGCGCCGGCGTCGCGACAAGGCCCGTCAGGGTTGCTATTGCGACGAATCTCAATCCCGCCATCGGCAACGCCCTAACGTCCGTAGACGAGCTCGACGCGGCGATTCTTGTCATAGGCGGATTCGTCGCTGCCGGGTACCGCGGGCCGTTCCTCGCCGTAACTGACGGTCGTGAGCTGGCCGTCGCCCGCGCCCTGCAGCATCAGTGCGCGCCGCACGGCCTGCGCGCGCCGTTCGGCGAGCGCGATGTTGTACTCGCGCGAACCACGCTCGTCCGTATGGCCCTCGACGCGGATTTTCACGCCGCCCGCCGAGGCGAGAAGTTTGGCATGCGCGCCGATGAGCGAGGCGTATTCGGGCCGGATGTCGCTGCGATCGAAGTCGAAGTAGATGACGTTGGCGACGCCCGCGGGTCCCCCCGTGGGGCTACCCGATGCGCCCGGAAGATCGCGGCCCGTTCCGACCTGACCCTCGCCCTCGCCGGTGCCGGCGCCTTCCTGCGCCGTCGAATCCTCGCCTTCGGCGACCGTGGTCGGCTTCTTCGGGCAGCCCGCGAGCAGTAGCGTGCAGATGATCATCAACAGGACAGGCAACGATCGCATCGCTCGGACTCCTTGGTTCGGCTTGGCTCGGTTGGCGTGCCGGGCTCTTCTATCATAGGGCGCGGCGGCATGCCACGCGCGTTCAATTGAGAAACGGCGACCAGGCCGGCTCGCGGACTTCGCCCGCGCTCGCCGCGATGCGCTGCTGGATGCGACCATCGCTGGAGACGATGGCCAGCGTGTCGCGTCCGCGCTCGCGCGTGGTGTAAATGATGTCGGCTCCATTCGGCGCCATGGAAGGCGATTCGTCGAGCTGTCCGCCGCTCAGCACGTGGAGACCGCCGCGCGCGGCATCGACCGCCGCGATCCGGTACGCGCCGCGGTCCAGCGTGACGACCGCAAGCTGGCGGCCGTCCGGCGAGACCCGCGGCCGCGCGTTGTAGCCGCCTTCGAACGTGACTCGTCGCGCCCGGTCGCCCGGGGCGAGCCCGACGCTGTAAATCTGCGGCGCGCCCGCGCGATCCGACGTGAAGTAAATCGAGCGGCCATCCGGCGCCCAGGCCGGTTCCGTGTCGATGGCGGCGTCTTCCGTGAGGCGCCGCAGCTCCTGGGTCGCGAGCGTGAGCACGTAGACATCCACATTGCCGTCCTTGCGCGACAGCGCCAGCGCAAGCTGCGTGCCGTCGGGCGAATAGCTCGGGGCGCCATTGATGCCCGACCTCGCCGAGACGCGCACCTGCTCCCCGGTGCTCAGCCTTTGCACGTAGATCGCCGCGAGGCCGCTGTGAAACGAAACATAGGCCAGCGAGCGCCCATCGGGCGACCAGGCCGGCGACATGATCGGCTCCGGCGAGCCGAACACGACCCGTTCGTTGGCGCCGTCGGCGTCGGTGACGATGAGACGGTAACTGCGCTGCGTCGCGGGGCCGTGCACTGCGACATAGGCGATCCGCGTCGCGAAGGCACCGCGCACACCGAGGATTTTTTCGTAGATCGCGTCGGAGATCCGGTGGCTCGCGAGCTTGAGCGCTTTGCCGTCCGCCGGCATGGCGGCGCCTGCCAGGCGCTGGCCGCTCGCGACCGACATGAGCTCGTAGCGGACTTCGTAGCGTCCGTCGGCGAGCGGCGACAAGCGCCCGACGAGCACGTAGTCGATCTTGAGCATGCGCCAGTCCGCAGCATCCACTTCGCTCGCCGCATGCGGCAGTTCGACCATCTGGGTTCGGGGTATGGGGCGGAAGCGGCCGCTCCGCTCCAGGTCGGCCTGCACCGTGGCTGCGACGTCATAGGGCATCTCGCCCGGGGCCTCCCAGGCAAGCGGCACGATGGCGATCGGTACCGATTCGGCCATGCCGCGCTCGATCTGGACGGTCAGTTGCGCAGCGGCCTGGCCCATGGGCCAGGCCAGCACGAGAAGCATCAGTAATAGTCGGCGAGTCATCAACGTCGCGGCTCCTTGGGCGTGAATACCAGTTCGACTTCGCGCTCGAATAATGCCGGTTCCGGCGGCGCCGGCAATGGCGATGAATTGCGGACGGCTGTCTCGATGGACTGGCGCACCGCGGCGCCGCCATTGCAGGAGCCGAATCGCATGCCGACCACTTCGCCGCCCGGAATCTGCATCACATGGACCCTGCAAACCAGTCCCTGCGTCGTGCCCGGCGGCTCATACCAACGCTGCTCCACGTGCTTCTGTATCGCTCTGACATAGCTCGCCTTGAGACTCTGGAACCCGGCACTCGTTCGCGTTTCCTCTTCCGCCAGGCGCGCGCGCAGGTCCGCTTCGCGTTCCTGCCGGAGCTTCGCTTCCTGGGCAGCGCGCTTCTTTTCTGCTGCGGCCTTGAGCTGCGCTTCCTGCTCGGCCTTTTGCTTGGCCTCCGTTTCCGCCCTCAGCTTTGCTTCCGCCTCGGCACGGGCTTTCTGCTCTGCTGCCTGTTCCGCCTCGAGGCGTTGCTGCTCTTCCCGGCGTTTCTCTTCTTCCTGCTGCTCCAGGCGCTCCTGTTCGAGCCGCTCCGCTTCAGCCTCCGCTTCTTCGCGTTTCCTTGTCTCGTCAGCCACGCGCTCGTCGTTGCGGCGCCTCTGCCCTGCCGCTTCCAGGACCGCGTCGTCCACGACGACCGCATCGATCGGCAGCACCGCCTGCTGCGGCTCGCGCTCCGGCAGCGTCAATCCGAAAATCAGCAGTCCGACGAGCACCGCATGCAATGCGATCGACCAGCCGATGGGTGCGATCGGAGCCCGCATGGCCGGCCTCATCGGCGGCGCTCGAGTTCCTCGAGCGCTCGCGCAGCCTTGGGATCCGTCAGAAAGCCGATCTTCGTCGCGCCGGCCTGCTGCAGCAGCACCATGCCCCGGACCACGCTGCCGTATGGCACGCGTTCATCCGCCTTGACGAGCACGGGCGTTCCGGGGTCGCGTTCGAGCACCGCCGCCGCCCGGCGCGCGGCTTCCGCCTCGCCGACGGGAGCATCCTCGTCTCCGCCCACATTGAGGTAATAGCGGCCGTCGCGATCCACCGACAGAACCAGCGGCTCGCGATCCTTCAGCAAATCGGGATCGATTGGCTGCGCGTCGGCGTCCGGCAACTCGACCTGCACGCCCTGGGTGAGAAGTGGCGCCGTGATCATGAAGATGATCAGGAGCACGAGCATGA
>JBOHZO010000163.1:0-33700 GCA_050738555.1 Steroidobacteraceae bacterium
CCTTTAGCAATCAAAGGTGAACGTCCCCTTTAGAAGTCCCCTTTAGAGGTACGCCCCGGCACCGCCGTGTTGGCTGGGGGACTAGGATTCGAACCTAGGTTGGCGGAGTCAGAGTCCGCAGTCCTACCGCTAGACGATCCCCCAGAATCCGGTTCGTCCGCAGAGAAGACGATCAGCGCTTGCTGAACTGCGTCCCGCGGCGTGCCTTGCGCCGGCCGACTTTTTTGCGCTCGACCTCGCGCGCGTCGCGCGTTACGAAGCCCGCCGCCCGCAAGGGCTTGCGCAGCTCCTCGTCGTAGTCGATCAACGCCCGCGTGATGCCGTGGCGGATCGCTCCGGCCTGCCCCGTGATGCCGCCGCCCTCGACGAGGACGTTCACATCGAAGCGCGCGGTCATCTGCACGAGCTCGAGCGGCTGTCGCACGATCATCACACCCGTCTTGCGGCCGAAGAATTCGTCGAGCGGCCGGCCATTGACCGTGATCGTGCCCTTGCCGGGCTTCAGGAACACGCGGGCCGATGAGCTCTTGCGTCGACCGGTCGCGAGGGTTGCGTTGGAAGCCATGGTCGGGTCCTTAAAGCTCGAGCTGTTTCGGCTGCTGTGCCATGTGCGGATGGGCGGCGCCTGCGAACACGTGCAGCTTCCGGAACATCTGGCGGCCGAGAATCGTCTTCGGCAGCATGCCCTTGACCGCGTACTCGATCGCCCGCTCCGGATGCTCGTCCAGCAGCTTTCCGAGCGCCACGGTCTTCAGGTTGCCGAGATAGCCTGTGTGCTGCTGATACACCTTGTCGCGCTTCTTGTTGCCGGTCACCGCCACCTTCTCGGCATTGATCACGATGATGTGATCGCCGCAATCGACGTGGGGCGTGTACTCCGGCTTGTGCTTGCCGCGCAGGCGCATGGCGACCTGGGTAGCGAGCCTGCCGAGCGTCTTTCCGGACGCATCCACCAGGTACCAGTCGCGGCGCACGCGCTCTGGATTCGCAAAAACCGTCTTCATCTCGGGCCCCTGAAAAGGGTCGGGTACGTGAAAGGCCGGCAAGTTTACACAGATGCCGTAGGCTTGCAAAGCCGCGTGGCGCCGCTTCCAAGTCATTGTCGCGACTAGGGAAGCGGCGGGGGTATGGCTATATAATATGCGTCTCATGGACCCGCGAGTCCTCTCGCCCCTGGATCGCCTGCTCGAACTGGCCGACGCAGGTCTCCGCGGCAGCTTTGCCCGGCCCGCAAGCGCCCGCCCGACCCCCGGAATTCCTGCGGCAGGGCCGGCCGATCCGGGCCGCCGCCGGCATGCGGCCGGGCTGATGCGGGTCAATCACGCCGGGGAAATCGCGGCCCAGGGTCTCTACCTTGGACAGGCCCTCACGGCCCGTTCGCCCGCAACGCGCGCAGCGCTCCGCCGCGCGGCAGACGAGGAAGGCGACCACCTGGCCTGGTGCCGCGACCGGCTCGATGAACTGGGTTCGCGGCCGAGCCTCCTGGATCCGCTCTGGTATGCGGGATCCGTGGCGATCGGCGCGCTGGCCGGGCTATGCGGCGATCGCACGAGCCTCGGGTTCATGGCCGAGACTGAAAAACAGGTCGAGGGCCACCTCGCGGATCATCTCGCGCGATTGCCCGCGGACGATGCGCGCAGTCGTGCGATCATCGAACAGATGCAAGCCGACGAAGTCGCCCATGGTCGTGCCGCGATCGCGGCGGGCGGCGCGCCGTTGCCGGAACCGGCGCCGAAGCTGATGCGCCTCACTGCGCGTATCATGACCGGCACGGCCTACTGGATTTGAGGGGCGCCCGATTATGTCTTGCGGTGCGGGCGGGGCTGTAATACAACGACCATCGAGCCTTGCTTGGGCACTGACCCACCGCAAGTGCATCAGGGGAGAACTATGGAAGAAGCCGTCAAGCAACTGACCGACATCCCGGCGATTAACCGTTTCCTCAGCTATTGCCGGGTGCGAACGGTGCCGTCAAAGACCGCGCTGATCCATGCCGGCGACCTGCCGGATGTCCTCTACTACATCATCCGCGGCTCGGTCGAAGTCATGATCGAGGACGAGGACGGCAATGAAATGGTCCTCGCCTACCTGAACAAGGGCCAGTTTTTCGGCGAGATGGGGCTCTTCTCCGACAGCCAGCAACGCAGCGCCTGGGTGCGCACGCGCACGCAATGCGAGCTGGCCGAAATGACCTACCCGCGCTTCCGCCAGGTCGCGTCGGAAAGTCCGGGCCTCGTGTTCGAACTGGCGACCCAGCTCGCGACCCGCCTCGATCGCACCAACCGCAAGCTCGGCGATCTCGCCTTCGTGGACGTCACCGGCCGCATCGCGCACGCGATCATGGATCTCTGCGGCGAGCCCGACGCCATGACGCATCCGCAGGGCATGCAAATCAAGGTCAGCCGGCAGGAGCTGTCGCGGCTCGTCGGCTGCTCGCGCGAGATGGCCGGCCGGGTGCTGAAGGTGCTCGAGGAACAGGGACTGCTGACGGCGCGCGGCAAGACGATCGTCGTGTTCGGCGCGCGGCCCAAGGTCAAGGCCCGCGCCGCTCCCGAGTTCGCGAAAGCCGCGGTCGCAGCGGTCAAGTAATCCGGTTTAGCCGCCGGCGATTCCAGCGCGCAGCGCGCGGATGGCGGCCGCGTAATCTTTCGCTCCAAAGATCGCGCTACCCGCGACAAAAGTATCGGCGCCCGCGCGCGCGATCGCAGCGACATTGTCCTGTTTCACGCCGCCGTCGATTTCGAGCCGGATCTCGCGTCCGCTCACATCGATGCGCCGCCGGGCTTCGGCGAGCTTGCCGAGTACGGACTCGATGAACTGCTGGCCGGCGAAACCCGGATTGACCGACATCAGGAGCACGAGGTCGATCGATCCAAGCGTGTAATCGAGCCAGGCAAGCGGTGTGGCTGGATTCAACACGACGCCCGGGCGGCAGCCCGAATCGCGGATGAGCTGGATGGTGCGGTCCACGTGGCGGCTCGCTTCCGGATGGAAACTGATCCAGGTCGCGCCCGCCTCGGCGAACTCGGGCACGAGCCGGTCCACCGGATCGACCATCAGGTGCACGTCGATCGGCGCCTTGACGCCGTGCTTTCGGAGCGCCTTGCAGACCAGCGGGCCAATCGTGAGGTTCGGCACGTAATGGTTGTCCATCACATCGAAGTGGATCCAGTCAGCGCCGGCCACGAGCACGGCATCCACTTCGGCGCCCAGCCGGGCGAAGTCCGCGGACAGGATCGACGGCGCGATGACGGGAGTCTGCATGCGCGTACTCTAGCGCATGCCGCGCGCTTCGCGGACGCGCTCCCAGGCGGCCTGGATCGCCTGCGTTTTCTGCTTAGCGACCTCGAGCATCGATTCCGGCAGGCCGCGCGCAACGAGCTTGTCGGGATGGTTGGCGCTCATGAGACGGCGATAGCTGCGCTTGACCTCCGCATCGGTCGCCGTGACCTGCACTTCGAGAATCTCGTAGGCTTCCGCGAGCGCGTCGCGGCCCGGCGCGGATCGCGGCCGCGCCCTGCCGCCGCCTCCGAATGTGCCGGCATAGGCCTGCAGGCGTAACAGCGCTTCCAGGTGCGCGAACTCGAGCGCGCCGATGCCGAGAATTTCGGCCGCGCGCGCAAGCGTGGAGCGCGACGCTCCCTGCAGGCCGTCGCCGAAGAGAGCCGCGCGCATCTGGATCTCGAGGAACATCCGCAGCACCTGCTCGCGGCCGCGACAAACTTCGGCGAGGAGAGCAAGCTCTGCCGCGAAATCGAAATCGTCTTCCTTGCCGCGCGTGTAGTGCTCCATCGCGGCGCGCGTATCCGCGTCGTTCAGGTTGAACTGGCGGAAGATACGCCGGGCCGCGGCAATATCCTGCTCGGACACGCGGCCGTCTGCCTTCGCGACGTGGCCCATGACGCTGAAGGCGCTGCGAAAGAAGGTCGCGCGCACCGTCGCCGGATCGGCACGCAGGCCGGCGCGCCCGCGCGCGACGTACAGGTCGTAAAGGTGACCGAGAATCAGTCCGAGCAGAACGCCGATCGGCCGGCGGCTCAGGATGAACCCCAGCAATGCGCCAACCAGCTTGCCGGTCCAGCTCATCCCGCTTTCCTTGACTGCCCCGCGCGCGCCATGTTAGCAAGTGCGCACACCGCATGAATTCCGCCTCGCTGTTCGAATCGAATCTGCGCTCCCTCCCCCTCCTCCACCGCGGCAAGGTGCGGGACAATTACGCGATCGGCGGCGATCGGCTGCTGATCGTTGCGAGCGATCGACTGTCGGCCTTCGACGTCGTATTGCCCGACCCGATTCCCGGCAAGGGCCGCGTGCTCACCGCCATCTCCAATTTCTGGTTCGCCCGCACGCGGCACCTGGTGCGCAACCACCTGACCGGCGAGCCGCTATCGGCCTGCGTCGCCGATGCCGCGGACCGCGCGCTGCTCGACGGCCGCGCGATCGTCGCCTGGCGGCTCACGCCGCTGCCGGTCGAGGCCGTCGTGCGCGGCTACCTGATCGGATCCGGCTGGAAGGACTACCAGAGGACCGGCTCGGTGTGCGGCATCGCCCTGCCCGCGGGGCTCGCGCTCGCCGCACGTCTGCCGGCCCCGATCTTCACGCCCGCCACCAAGGCCGCAGCGGGCCTGCACGACGAGAACATCCCGTTCGAGCAGGTTCGCGCGATGATCGGACCGGCGGTCGCCGACCGCGTCCGTTCACTCGCGCTCGCGCTGTATGCGCATGCCGCGGAGTACGCCGGGACGCGCGGCATCATCATCGCCGACACCAAGTTCGAGTTCGGGCTCGATGCCGCGGGCGAGGTCGTGCTGATGGACGAGGCGCTGACGCCGGATTCCTCACGCTTCTGGCCCGCGGACCGCTGGCGCGAGGGGATCAGCCCGCCGTCCTTCGACAAGCAGTACGTGCGCGACTACCTCGATACGCTCGACTGGGACAAGCGCGCGCCCGGGCCGCGGTTGCCGTCGGAGGTGATCGAGAGGACCGCGGAGAAGTACCGCGAGGCGCACCAACGGCTGGTCGACTGAGCGCCGCGGATCGTCGCAGCCCCAAGGTCGCGGGCGCGGCACATCGCTATCATGACCGTCGCCGCGCCGAAACCCCGGACTACCACCATGTCGGTCCCCCGCATCGCCGGATGTTTCATCGCCGCGCTGCTCGGCTGGGTGAGCCCGTGCGCGGCGCCCGACACGCCCTGTTCGCTCGTGGAACTCGGCTGGATGCAGGGTCATTGGATCATGGAAGGCGCCAGCGGCCGCGCGGACGAGATCTGGATGGCGCCTGTGGACGGATCCATGGTGGGATCGTTCCGGTGGGTCATGCCCGGGGGCCATCAGGTGCTCGAGTTCCTCGTGATCGAGCAGCGGGGCGGCGACGTTTTCTTCCGCTTCAAGCACTTCGACCGTGACTACCGTGCCTGGGAAGAGCAGCCCAATGTCTACCGGCTGGCGCGCGTCGAAGGCCACAGTGCGCGGTTCGAGAACGTCGCCTGGAACGGCCGGGTGCCCAAGACGTTGCATTATCAGAGCCTGGCGCCGAACCGGCTCACATTCCGCGCCGAGAGTCCTGATTCGCCGGACGGCGTGATGGTGCTGGAGTTCAGTCGCGCCGACTGAGGGCGGACGTCACGCCCGGCGCGCAACCCAGCGCGCGATCAGCGACTGAATGGCGCCGAGACCGTCGGTCAGCGCCGCCGGCCCCGGCTGCAGGATCACGGACGATTTCACTTCATGCAGTTCGCCGTCCCGCACCGCGGGGATCGCCCGCCAGCCGGGCCGCGCGGCGACCTGCTCCGGGCGGAATTTCTTGCCGCACCAGGAACCCAGAATCATGTCGGGGGAGCGGCGGATCACCTCCGCCGGATCCGCGATGATCCGGTCGCGGCCGAGCGGCTTGACCGCGAGGTCGGCGAAGCAGTTTTCGCCACCCGCGATGCCGATGATCTCGCCCACCCAGCGGATGCCAGCGATCAGCGGCTCGTCCCACTCCTCGAAATAGACGCGCGGCCGGCGCGGCAGACGCGCCGCCTCCGAGCGCACGCCCTCGACGCGCGCGGACAGCTGGTCGGCGAGCGCCGACGCCCGCGCCTCGCAGCCGATCATGCCGCCCAGCATCCGGATCATGCGCAGGATGCCGGCGACGCTTCGGTGATTGAACAGGTGCACCTCGAGACCGGCGCGCGCGAGTTCGGCCGCGATGTCCGCCTGCAGGTCCGAGAACCCGAGCACGAGATCCGGTTCGAGCTCGACGATGCGGTCGATCTTCGCGCTGGTGAACGCCGAGACCTTCGGCTTCTCTCGCCGCGCGCGCGGCGGGCGCACGGTGAAGCCGGAGATGCCGACGATGCGTGCCTCCTCGCCGAGCAGGTACAGCGTCTCGGTCGTCTCCTCGGTGAGACAGACGATGCGTTCGGGATGCGTGCCCGGCATCGGTCCACTCTATCAGGGCCGGAATTGCGGGCGCATCGGCGCTGTGCCACGCTCCCGCGGTGACTCGGTATGCCGATCTGCGCCTGCGCGCCGAGCGTTTGCTGTTCGACCGGCACGATCTTCCGGTCAAGCCGGCGAACTGGCTGCTCGACGTGCTGCGCTATCCATTCGCGCTGATCCGCGACCTGCTGACCGGGCAGCTCAACCTGCGGGCGATGGGACTCGTCTACACGACGCTGCTCTCGCTCGTGCCGCTCGTCGCCTTCTCCTTCGCGGTGCTGAAAGGCCTCGGCGTGCACCGCGATCTCGAGCCGCTCATCTACGAGTTCCTGCGCCCGATCGGCGAGCGCGCCGGCGAATTGACGACGCAAATGATGACCTTCGTCGACAACGTGCGCGGCGACGTGCTGGGCTCGGTCGGCCTCGCCTTCCTGCTCTACACCGTCGTGGCCACGATCCAGAAGCTCGAAGGCGCGTTCAATTACGTCTGGCACGTCGAGCGGCCACGATCTCTGATGCGCCGCGTCAGCGAATACCTGAGCCTCATGATCATCGGCCCGGTGTTCCTCGTCGTCGTCTTCAGCATGTTCGGCGCGGTCGCAAAGCACTCGTCCGTGGTCTGGCTTACCGAGCACGAGCCATTCGGCTCGATCGTGCGGGGCCTCGGCTATCTCGGCCCGTTTCTGTTCGTTTCCGGCATGTTCACGTTTCTCTACGCATTCGTCCCGAACACGCGCGTTCGCTTTCGCGCGGCGCTCATCGGCGGCCTGACCGCGGGCGTGCTGTGGGCGGCGAGCGGCGTCTTGTTCGCGAAGATCGTCGCCGCCTCGACGCAGATGGTCGCGATCTACGCGGGTTTCGCGATCTTTCTCGCCGCGCTGATCTGGATCTATCTGAGCTGGCTGATACTCCTGATCGGCGCGCAGCTTTCTTTCTATGTGCAGAATCCGCGCTACCTGCGCGTCGGGCAGGCGCCTGTCCGGCTGACAAGCGCACTCCGTGAACGCCTCGCATTCACGGTGATGCTCCTGATCGCACGGAAATTCGTTGCAGGCGAGCCGCCATGGCAGCAGCGCCTGCTGGCGGAGGACCTCGAGATCCCGGGCTCGGCGCTCGCGACGGTCGTCGATTCGCTCGAAAATGCGGGCCTGTTGACGCTCACCGAGGAAGAGGAGCTGCTGCCTGCGCGCGATCTCGAGCGCATCGCCCTGGCGGACATCCTGAATGCCGTCCGCGATGAGCGCCAGTACGCAACCTGGCTCCTGTGGCGGGCGCGCACCGAACCGGTCGCCGATGCAGTCGCGAACACGATCGAATCGGCCGTGCGCGAGCGAATCGCGGGGATGACGCTTCGAGAACTCGCCGCCCAGCAGCCGGCCTAGTCGCCGGCAATCGTCATCTCGTCGATGAGCAGCGATCCGCAATGGATCGCGCCGCGACGATCGACGTCCTCTCCCTGGGCGACGATGCCGCGGAACATGTCGCGCAGGTTTCCGGCGACCGTGATCTCGTGCACCGGCCGCGTCACCGCGCCGTTTTCGACCCAGAAGCCCGCCGCACCCCGCGAGTAGTCGCCCGTCACCGGATTGACTCCCTGCCCCATCATCTCGGTCACCAGCAGGCCGGTGCCGAGTTTCGCGAGCAGCGTCTTCGGGTCGAGCATGTGACCCTGCACGACGAGGTTGTGCACGCCGCCCGCATTACCCGTCGTGACGAGCCCGAGCTTGCGCGCGGAATAGGAGTCGAGGAGGTAGCCGTCGAGCACGCCGTTGACGACGAGCTCGCGATCGCGCGTGGCGACGCCTTCACCGTCGAATGGCGCCGAGCCGAGCGCGCCCTTCAGGTGAGGGCGCTCGATGAGCGAGATAGCTTCCGGAAAGACCTGCCGGCCGCACGCGTCCAGCAGGAAGCTGCTGCGGCGGTACTGCGCCGCGCCGCCGATCGCGCCCACGAAATGCCCGATCAGGCCGCGCGCGAGCTCGGGCGCAAACAGTACCGGGGCCTTGCACGTCGACAGCTTGTCCGCGCCGAGCCGCTGCACCGTCTTTGCGGCCGCCTTGCGCCCGACTTCCTCGACGTCCTCGAGCGCGCGCCAGTCGCGCGCCGCCGTGTACCAGTAGTCGCGCTGCATCTCACCGTTGTACTGACCGAGAACGACGCAACTGACGCTGTGCGAAGTCGATGGATAGCCGCCGACGAAGCCATGGCTGTTGCCGAAGACGCGTAGCTTCCGGTGCGTCGACACCGAAGCGCCCTCGGAATTGCGGATGCGCTTGTCGAGCGCGAGGCCCGCCGCCTCGCATCGCCTGGCGAGCTCGATCGCTGCGGGCGCATCCAGCTCCCAGGGGTGACTGAGATCGAGATCCGGCAGCTCGCCGGGCATCAATCCGGCATCGGGCAAGCCCGCATACTCGTCGTCGGCGGTGAAACTCGCAATCGAGAGGGCTTTTGCAATCGTTTCTTCGACCGCGGACGGCGTGAGGTTTGCGGTGCCTGCGGAGCCCTTGCGCTGGCCGGCATACACGGTGACGCCGAGACTGCGGTCGCGCTGGTACTCGAGCGTTTCGACCTCGCCGAGCCGCACCGTCACCGAGAGCCCGGTGGAAAAGCCGACTCCGGCCTCCGCGGCCGTCGCTCCGCCGGCTCGCGCGAGAGCGAGCGCCCGCTCGACGACCTGCTCGAGCGCGGCCTGATCTGGATGAGAGGCTTCGACCATTGAATCGCGGATTGTACCGGTCGGCCGGCTGTGGGCAACGAAACGCGTGCTAGCATCGCCGGATGCGCCGCCGCGAGCTGCCCGGCGAACCCCCACCGCCGACCAAGACCGAACTGAAGCGCCGTGCCCGCGCCGTGCAGGACCTGGCCGACCGCCTGATCGCCGCGCCCGAGGATCTCGTCGGCGAGCTGCAACTGCCTGACAAGCTCGCCGACGCGATCGCGCTCGCACGGCGCATTACGAGTCGAGCGGCCCTGCTCCGCCAGCGTCAGTTCGTCGCCAAGCTGATGCGCGTCATCGATCCGGAGCCGGTCCGGGCGGCACTCGAATCCCGTGCCGGGGCGGCGCGCCAGGGCGCGGCGCGATTCCGCCGCGCCGAGCGCTGGCGCGATCGGCTCGTCGAGGAAGGCGAAGCCGCCCTGTTCGAGTTCGCAGCAGAATTTCCGTCGGCGAACCGGGAGGAGTTCTCGGAACTCGCTACCGCTGCGCTGGCAGAGCGTGAATCGGGCAAGCCGGCCGGCGCAGGGCGCGAACTTTTCCGCCGGGTGAGGGACGAACTCGAGCGGCGGTTGCCTCATTCATAGGACCACTTCTGTTCGATCTGTCTCCGTCCGGCGACAGCCTCCGTCTTGTCGTCAATATCCGGCGCGTTAGCCTGATCGCGTTGCCCAGCGTATCAAGCATCCCCTGATCTTCGGGCATCCCCCCTGCGCCGCACCACTCCCTGTCGGCGCAGGGGTATTTCAGGGCTTCCTTCGACCGGTTATTCCTTTCCTGCCAATGACTTAGGACCGCCGCCAAACCAGGGCTGGCGACGCCCCATGCTAGACTTCCGCGATGAAACCGCTGGTCGGGATCATCATGGGCTCGTCTTCCGACTGGGAGACCATGCGCCACGCGGCAGAGCTCCTGACCAACCTTTCCGTGCCTTTCGAGACCCGGATCATCTCGGCGCATCGGACGCCTGACCTCCTCTTCGAATACGCCGCCGGCGCTGCGGCGCGCGGCCTCGAGGTGCTGATCGCCGGGGCAGGCGGCGCCGCGCATCTGCCGGGCATGACCGCGTCGAAGACGCTGCTGCCCGTTATCGGCGTGCCCATCCAGTCGAAGGCCTTGAATGGCCTCGATTCCCTGCTGTCGATCGCACAGATGCCGGCGGGCGTGCCGGTCGCGGCCGTCGCGATCGGCGAACCCGGCGCCAGAAACGCCGCGCTGCTCGCGACTGCCATCCTCGCGGGGCGGCATCCGCCGCTCAAGGATGCGCTCAGCGCGTTTCGCGAGCGCCAGACCGCCGAAGTGCTGGCGAAGCCCGATCCCGCCGGCGGGTGAAACGTGCGCATCGGCATCATCGGCGCCGGTCAACTCGGCCGGATGCTGGCCCTTTCCGGCATTCCCCTCGGCCTCGAATTCACGATGTACGACCGCAGCGCCGACGTCCCCGGCGCCGCGGTCGCGCCGATCGTCACCGGCGCGTTCGACGACCACGCGAGGCTCGTGCGCTTCGCGCGCGAGGTCGACGTCGTCACTTTCGATTGGGAGAACGTGCCGGTCGGATCGATGCGCGCCGTCTCGAAGCTCAGGCCAGTGTGGCCACCGCCGCGCGCGCTCGAAGTCGCGCAGGACCGGCTCGCCGAGAAGGAGTTGTTTCGCCGCCTCGGCATCCGGGTTGCGCCATTCGCCAAGGTCGATGCGCGGGGCGACCTGGCTCGCGCCATCGCCGATCTCGGGACACCCGGCATCCTGAAAACGCGGCGTCTCGGTTATGACGGCAAGGGCCAAGCGCTCGTGCGGCGCGCCGCGGACGCGGACGGGGCCTGGGAACGGCTCCGGGGACAGGCACTCGTCTACGAACGATGCATAGATTTTTCGCGCGAGGTCTCGCTCGTCGCTGCGCGCGATCGCCGCGGAACGATCCGCAATTACCCGCTGGCCGAGAACGTGCACGAGGGCGGCATCCTCGCCGAGACACGCGCGCCCTACGTCGATGCGCGATTGCGGCACGCCGCGGAGCGCAATCACCGGCGACTCTTCCGCGCGCTCGGATACGTCGGAGTGCTCTGCGTCGAATACTTCGTCGAGCGCGGCCGCCTGGTCGCCAACGAGATGGCGCCGCGCGTGCACAACTCGGGACACTGGACGATCGAGGGCGCCGAAACGAGCCAGTTCGAGAATCACGTGCGCGCGATCGCGGGACTGCCGCTCGGCAGCACGCGCCTGCGCGGCCACGCGGTGATGTTGAACATGATCGGGCACAAGCCGCCGGCGAAAAAACTGCTGCAGGTGGCGGCTGCGCACTGGCACGATTACGGGAAAGAACCTCGGCCGGGCCGTAAACTCGGCCATGTGACGTTCGTCACAACGAGCCGCGCCCTGCGCGACCGCGCGGCGCGACGACTGCGACGCGCGTTGATTCCCTAGACGGAACCGGGACTTGCCCTTGTGCTAGCCTAGAAAACCCGATGTATCTCGAACATTTCCAGCTGAGCGAGCTGCCGTTCCGATTGAGCCCGGACCCGGCGTTCCTGTATCTGTCGAAGCACCATGCGCGCGCCAAGGCGTACATGGAATCGACCATCTGGTTCACCGACGGCTTCGTCATCATCACCGGCGAAATCGGCTCCGGCAAGACAACGCTGCTCGAGACGTTCCTGCGCGAGCTGGAGAAGGACGTGGTCGTCGCGCAGATCGGGCAGACCCAGGTCTCTCCGATCGAGTTCCTCCAGGCGGTGCTGGTGCAGTTCGGTTTCTCGCCATTCAAGATGCGCAAGGCCGAGCTGATCGCGACGCTCAATCAGTTCCTGGTCGAGCAATACGCGGCCGGCCGCAAGGTGATGCTCATCGTCGACGAGGCCCAGAACCTCTCGAACCGCGTGCTCGAGGAGATCCGGCTGCTGTCAGGAGTCGAGACGACCAAGGAAAAGGTGCTTCGCATCATCCTTGCCGGGCAGCCGGAGCTCAACGAGAAGCTCGATTCTCCGGAACTGGTCCAGCTCGTGCAGCGCGTGCGGCTCCGGTTTCACCTGACCGCGCTCACGCCGGACGAGACGCAGGCTTACATACTGCACCGGCTCGAGGTCGCGGGCACGCATGGCCGGCAGCTCTTCGCCGAAGACACTTTTCCGATCATCTTCCGCTACACCGGCGGCGTGCCCCGGCTCATCAACACGCTCTGCGATACGGCGCTCATGGGCGCTTACGCCCTCGAACAGCCGGGCGTGGGCGTCGCCGAACTCAAAGCCGCGATCGACGAGTTGCAGTGGGTCGAATTCGCGGCGCGCACGAATCGCATGCGCGCGGCGCTCCAGGCCGCCGCGCCCGCTCCGCCGGTCGTCGCGAGAGACGAGGTGCTGGCGCGAATCATCGTCGCGTATGGCGGCGAGCACGTCGAGGAGCGCCCGCTGCGCATCGGCCGGCTGATCATCGGCCGCACGGTGGACAACGACGTGCAGATCGACAGCAAGTTCATCAGCCGGCATCACTGCCAGATCACGACGACCGGCGACGGCAGCGTGCTCGAGGACCTGAACAGCACGAACGGTGTCTACGTCAAGTCGAAGCGCATTCGCCGGCATCACCTGAATGACGGTGACGTCATCGTGCTCGGAAAGCACGAGATCATGTATCTCGACGAGCGCTCGGCTCGCGCGCGGGCGCAGCAACAGGACTCGACCGGCGATCACGAGGCGATCGAAGGGCACTCGAAGGCCCCGGAGGATCAGGACGATTCCGCGCCAGCTGCCGGGGCGGCCTGAGTCGCGCCGGCGCCGCTACTTCTCGTCGTCGAACGCGCCGCCGTAATGGCGCTTCTGGATCCGGTAATCGCGCCGGCGCAGGGCGAGCACGAGACCGCCGACAATCGCGACCATCCCGAACAACGCCATCACGCCCGACCACTCCGCCACGCGCCAGAAGTACGCGGCGCCGACCGCGGCGATGCCGACGATGATGTAGGCGTATGGAAGGGCCTCATAGAGGGGGCGTGCGACGCGCACTTCGCGGTCTCAGCCCGTGCCGCCGACCGTCAGTGCGTCGACGCGCAGCGTCGGCTGGCCGACGCCGACCGGCACGGTCTGGCCGTCCTTGCCGCAACTGCCGATGCCTTCGTCGAGCATGAGATCGCTGCCGACCATGCTGACGCGCGTCAGCACGTCGGGACCGTTGCCGACTAGCGTCGCGCCCTTGACCGGCGCCGTGACGCGCCCGTTCTCGATCAGGTAGGCCTCGCTCGCCGAGAACACGAACTTGCCCGAGGTAATGTCCACCTGGCCGCCGCCGAAATTGACGGCGTAGAGACCGCGCTCGACCGAGCGGATGATCTCCTGCGGGTCGTGCGGACCGGGCAGCATGTAGGTGTTCGTCATGCGCGGCAGGGTCGTGTGTGCGAACGACTCGCGGCGGCCATTGCCGGTCGGCTTGACGCCCATGAGCCGCGCGTTGAGCTTGTCCTGGAGGTAGCCTTTCAGCACGCCGTTCTCGATGAGCGTCGTGCAGGAACTCGGCGTGCCTTCGTCGTCGACGTTCAGCGAGCCGCGGCGGCCGGGCAGCGTGCCGTCATCGACGACCGTGCAGAGCGAAGACGCGACGCGCTCGCCGATGCGGCCGGAGAATGCGGACGTCCCGCGGCGATTGAAATCTCCTTCGAGACCGTGACCCACGGCCTCGTGCAGCAGGACGCCCGGCCAGCCCGGCCCGAGCACCACCGTCATCGGCCCGGCCGGCGCCGGCACCGACCCGAGATTCACGGTCGCCTGCCTCACGGCCTCGCGCGCAAGCCGCAGCGGCCGCTCACCGGTGACGAACTCCTCGAGCGAATACCGGCCGCCGGTGCCCGCATAGCCCTGCTCGCGGCGTCCGTTTTGCTCGACAATGACCGAAACATTCATGCGCACGAGCGGCCGCACGTCCGCGGCTAGCGTGCCGTCACTTGCGGCGACCAGCACGATCTCATGCACGGCGGCGAGCGTTGCGACCACTTGCTTGACGCGCGGATCGAGGGCGCGGGCGTGGCGGTCGAGCTCGGTCAGCAGCGCCACCTTGTCGGCGTCGGCGAGCGTCGCGATCGGGTCGTCCGCCGGATAGAGCCGATGCGCCGCGGTCGTACGCCAGGCCTGGACCTGCCCGGTGCCGCCCTCGCGTGCAATCGCGCGTGCGGCGCGCGCGGCTTCGAGCAGCGCCGCGGGCACGATGTCGTCCGAATAAGCGAAGCCGGTGCGTTCGCCGGCCATCGCGCGGACGCCGACGCCCTGCTCGATGCCGTGGCTGCCTTCCTTGACGATGCCGTCCTCGAGTGCCCAGTGCTCTTCGCGCGCGAGCTGGAAATAGAGATCGCCCGCGTCGACGCTCGCGCCGAGCAGCGAGCCGAGGGCCTGCTCGAGGCGACGGTCGTCGAGCCCCGACGGCGAGAGGATTCGGTCGCGCGCGCATTGCAGCGCGTCCATGATCAGTCAACCACCCGATGCTGGAGCGCAGGAAAGCTGCCGCGCGTCGCGCGCAGCGCATCAAGGTCCAGCGGCGCCACGACGACACCGCTGCCGCGCGGCTCGCGCGCGAGTACGCGGCCCCAATAGTCGGCAATCAGGCTGTCGCCGTAGGTTTCGCGGTTGTTATCGTGAAGCCCGCTCTGGGCTGCAGCGATCACGTAGCAGAGGTCTTCGATGGCCCGGGCCCGCAGCAGGATTTCCCAATGCGCGCGGCCGGTCGGACCGGTGAATGCGGATGGAACGGTGAAAATCTCGGCTCCCTCCGAAACGAGTCGCCGGAACAACTCGGGGAAGCGCAAATCGTAGCATACGGACAAGCCAAGCCTGCCGGCCGGCGTGTCCACGAGCACAGGGCTCGCGCCCGGCGCAGCGTTCGCCGATTCGCGATAGCCTTCGCGGCCGCCCGGCAAGTCGACGTCGAAAAGATGGATCTTGTCGTAGCGCGCGGCGCGCCTGCCGGCGTCGTCGTAGACGATGCAGGCGTTGGCCGGTCGTGGATCGCCCGTGACCGCGATCGGCTGGGTACCGGCGACGATCCACAGCCGGAACTCGCGTGCCATCGCCGCGACTCCCTGCTGGACCGGCCCGTCGCCGTCCCGCTCGACGATCTTTCGCCGCTCGGCCTCGGTACGTCCCATGAAGCAGAAATTTTCGGGCAGCACGGCAAGGCAGGCGTTTCGCTCGCGGGCCTCGGCGAGCAGCCGCCGCGCGGTCGCGAGATTCCGCGGGACATCCGCGACGGAAGTCATCTGCACGGCCGCGACGATCGGTTGGCTCATGACGGTCCCTGCGCGGCCTGGCGGTCGTCCTTCAACTCGCGGGAATCCATCCTGCGCACCTGCGGATCGTCCCAGGTGCCGGTGATTCGATAGTAGCCGCGCGTCACTCCCTTGAGCGGTTCCTTGAAAATCTGGGAGAAGAGCAGGAGCGCGGCGCCAACCGCGGGGCCGCCGGCCAGCGCCCCCGCGACACCGAGCGAGGCGCCGAGCTGGCCCGTGACAACCGCCGTCTGGTCGTAAGTGCGCTTACGGAGGCTAGTGTGGCCCACGATGCCGATCTCCGCCGCCGAGCCCCGCAGCATCAGGTTGTCCGTGTAGGCGTCGCCGTTCGTCAACTGGAACGTGCCGCGCAAGCTGTCGTAGGCGAGGCCCTCGCCGGTCAGGTCGCCGAAATCGAGCGCGAGCCGGCGCGGCAGGTGCGCGAGGCTCATCAGGCCGAACACGCGGCCGGCGCCCGGCTCCACCGCGGTCAGGCTGCCATTCGCCGCCGAGATCTCGAGCGTTCCGGACAGTCGATCGAGCGCGCTGATTTCAGGCGGGCCCGGCCAGCTCAGCCGGGCGGACACGTGGCCCTCTTCTCCCTCGACCAGCGAGCCGAGCTGCATGGCGTTCATGAAGCCGAGCACGTCGTTCGTCTTGACGTCGAACTCGAGACGGGATTCCGCCGCCTGGCCGCGCACCAGCCAGCTGCCGCGGCCTTCGGCGGTGAACGAGGGATGCCGCATCGTGAAACGGTTCAGCGTCATGCCGGCGGTCCCGCGCGCGAGTTCTGCCTGCAGGTGCCCGAAGCTTCGCTGGTCGAAGACGAAATCGCGCACCTCGACGCGGATCGCAGGCAGTTTTCGCGGGTCCGGATCGGACCGCTTGCCTGGTCCGCTCACCCGCTTGCCGAAATGCAGGCGATCGAGATCGAGCACCATCGGCACTTCGCCGGGAAGCGTGTATGGCACGACGACGCGCCCGCTCGCCGCATCGCCGTTCACGCTGACGTCCCATGCGCGGTTGCCTGGTCGCAGGCGGCCGCTGACATTCGCGAAGCCGTAGCCGAGTACCTCGAAGCGACCGAACGCGAGGTCCGCGCCACCGAGCCATTCCTGGATCGGACGGCCGCGCGGCCCTTCCCAACGGAGTTCAAGGAGGTCGCTCAGGCTTGCCGACTCGACCCGGCCGCTGAGCCACAGTCCTTCGGCCGGCGGCAAGGCCGAAGGCGCCGCGCCGCCAAACGCGACGATGCCACGCTCCACGGGCGCCGCTCCGGCCTCGCTGCGCCATTGCAGCAGCGCATGGATGCCGCGCCCGAGCTGCGCCTGGATACGGGGACCGGTGACGCCGTCGAAAGTCACGCTTGCCTTGAGCGGACGCGTCGCATCGGCGGTCTTCGCAAACGGTTCCGGAAGATTCGATGCGAGACCGCGCAGGTCGCTGCTCAATTGAACGACTCCACGCGCCGGGCGCTTCGGATCCACGTTACGCTCGACCTGCAGTGTTCCGCGCCAGGCCGCGATGCCGGAAATCCCGGCATTGACCGGCAGTCGCGCGACCGGCTGCAATGCGGAGCCCTGAACGGTCCCCTGCGCGTTGATTTCGGTGCGGAGGCCGCCGCCCGGCCGTGCCGTCGTCGAGATTGCCGCCTGCCACCGCCCGCCGAGCGTCCTGCCGGTCAAAGCGGGGGCCTGGATCTCGCGATTGCGAACCCAGAAATCGCCCGCGACATCCGTCGCCTCGAATGGCTTGCTCCCGTGCCGGAGCGTGACTCCGTCCAGGCTTCCCATGACCGTCACCGCGCGCCGGCTGAAATCCTTGATCGGCAGAACCATCGCAAGCTCGGCGGACACCGGCCCGGAACCCGCAAGTTCGGCGAACATGGCGCCGAATGAAGGCGCGAGCGGCGTGCCCTGCAACATGCGGATCGCGCGGTCGGCATCCGTGTGCGTCGTTCCGCGCGCTGCGAAGATCGCGTCCCGCAGGTCCGCGCTGTTGACTTCCGCCCGCGTGAACGGGACGCCGCCGACGCTGCCGCGGCTCGCGACCGCATGCATCGCCGGCCCGTCGAACTCGAACACGGTCTCGACGCCACGGATCTCCGGCCAGCCGGGCGCGTAAAACAGGTTGATGCCGGTGGCGCGTCCACTCGCCAGGAACAAGCCCTGGCCTTCGCGGTACGGAAATCCCCGCGTCGGGCCGGTGACGGAAACCTTCGCTTCGGTCACGCGGCCCGCGCGAAAGGCGGCGTCGAGCCAGGCGATCGTCCTGGGCTTCAGGCGCCCCGTTTGCAGATAGCGCCACAGTTCAGTGACGTCGAAGTTCGCCGCGGTGGCGCTCAAGTCCACCAGCGGCAATTCTCCGGGTTGCAGCAAGAGCCGCAGCTTCCCGCGCGCGGTCCCATGCCCGCTGTCCGCAAAAGCATCATCGAGCCAGAACCGCACGCCGTCGTTGAATCGCTGCCATTCGACCCGTCCATCGGCTTTGACCAGCACGGCGGGTGCGCGCCATTGCTGCGGCCAGTCGATCGTCGCATTCCGCGTCGCGACGTACACGACGCCGCCGGCGCCGCGGCCTTCGATCGCGCCGTCGAAACCCGTCACGCCGGCCGCCTTCCCGAGCGGCCCGAACCCGACATCGACGAACCGCAGCCGCCCCGTAATGTCCGGCAGGCGCTGGCCGCCGCGCTCGACGATGGTCACGTCCAGGCCGAACAACTCTCCGCGCGGCGCCAGTGTCGCGATACGCTCGCGCATCGTGCCGGGCGGGAGCAGCGCCGCGAACACGGCGAGATTCTCGATCCGCAGGTAATCCGCGCGCGCCGCCATGGACACGACGCGGCCTTCCTTGCGCGTCACGTGGGCCTGCAGGCTGGTCGGCCGCCAGGGCGCGCCGGCGCGCGACAATTCGAGCCCTGTCGCCTGAACGTATACCGTCGCCGCGTCGCGCTGGAGGCGAATGTCCCCGGCGACGCGCGTGAACTCCGCCGGCGATCCTGCGAGGCGCAAGCCCGCGAATTGAGGTTGCAATCGGAATGTAGACAGTTCGCGGCCGTGGCCGCGCGCCGATGCGCGAACGGATCCGCGTCCCGCCGCCGGCACGGCGAAGCTGTCCGGCAGCGTTGCCGCCCACTGCTCCAGGTCGAGGTTGCGCGCATCGGCGTGCAGGCTCCAGACGAGGGACTCCGTGTCCGCGAGTTCGCCGCCGACGATTCCGTCGAAATCGATGAACGACCCGAGATGGTCCGGCAACACGACACGGCCGTGCAGGGTGACTTCATTGCCTTTCCGCACGACGTCCACGTTTGCGCCGGTCAATTCGAAATGGCCCTGGCGGGAACGAAGATCGAGGACGTCGAGCGTGGCGTCGGTGACCGCGAAGTGGCCGCGCGGCAGGCGCTCCAGTGTCAATGCGGAGCGCTCGGCCTCGGGCCGATGCAGAGCGGACTGGCCGACGAGCTGGAGACGGCCGTCTGCGGTGATCACGAAACTGAGGCGCGGCCGAACGAATGCTACGCGGCCAACTTCGATCCGGCGATACCAGATCGTGCGCGGAATCGAGAGACTGACGCGGCCGGATTCCGCGGTGACGAGCGGATCGTCACCGGACTCCGGCAGGACGCGCGCGCCGCGGAACACGATCTCCGGCCCGTAGCGGCCGATGCGTGCGTGCACCGAATCGAACTCGAGCGTGAGCCCGGTGGCTTCGCGCACGCGCTCGACGACGCGCTGTTGATAGCCCGGCAGCAGGTCGATCGCGAGTCGGAATGCGCCGATGCCGAGGGCGAGCAACAACGCACCCACGCCGATGAGCGCGGCGATCCACCGCCACAGCCGCTGCGTCCATTGCGTCCAGGGATTCATGCTCAATCGCCCGAGGTCGGTGTCGCAGCTTGGACAAGGCCGGCAGAGACCTCGTTCCGGAATTTCACGGCTTCCGCCAGCGCCGCACGCCGGCGGCATCGAGCAGCGCCGCGGTTTCGAACAGGGGCAGCCCCATCACTCCGGAAAAACTGCCTTCGAGCAATGCGATGAACACTGCGCCATAACCCTGGATCGCATAGGCGCCGGCCTTGCCGGCGGGTTCGCCGCTCGCCCAGTAGCGCCGGCATTCCTCGGGGGCAATCGTTCGAAACGTGACGAAGCTCGCGTTCATCGCCATCCGCAGGCTGCCGCCATTTTCGAGCGCAATCGCGGTCAGCACTTCGTGTCTGTGGCCGGACAAAGCCGCCAGGATGTCCACGCAATCCTGCAGGTTCGCGGGCTTGCCGTAGATTTTCCCGTCGAGCACGACCGTCGTGTCCGCTGCGAGCACCGGCAGGTCCGGCCGCCCGCCGAGGGCTGCGACCACGGCGCGGGCCTTGTCGCGCGCAAGCCGCTGCACATAGTCCGCGGGTTTTTCCGCGGGCAACGGCTGCTCATCGAGATCCGCGGCCATCGATCGATGGCGCACGCCGATCTGGTCCAGGAGCAGGCTGCGGCGTTTCGAGGCGGACGCCAGGACAACGGAGTCGTAACCCATTGAATGCCGAGGATAGCTTATGCGCGGTGGTAGGGATGGCCCTGCAGCAGGCTGTGCGCGCGATAGAGCTGCTCCGCGACCATTACCCGGACGAGCCCATGCGGCCAGGTCAGCGGTGACAGCGACCAGCGGAAATCCGCGTTCGCAGACAGGTCTGCATCGAGACCCTCGGGCCCGCCGATCAGGAACGCGAGATCGCGGCCCCCGCCGAGCCGCGCTGCGAGCCAATGCGCCAGCTCCGGCGTCGTCATCGCGCGGCCTGCGACCTCGAGCGCCACGACATAATCGCCTGCGCCAAGCGCGGCGCGCATGCGCTCGCCCTGTTTCGCGGCCGCCACTTCGACCAGCTCGAACTTGAGCCCGCGGCCGAAGCGCTTCGCGTATTCCGCGACGCCTTCGTTGACCCAGTCAGGCAGCCGGGTGCCGGCCGCGATCAGCCGGACGCGCATGTTGGGCTCCTTATGTCAGGCCAGGCTCGGTTCGCGCTGCGCCGGGCGCAGGTCCCAGAGCTTCTCGAGTCCGTAGAACTCGCGAATGCGCGGCAGCATGACGTGCACGATGAGATCCTGCAGGTCGACGAGCACCCATTCCCCTTCGCGCTGGCCCTCGACTCCGTAAGCGCGATGGCCCGCTTCGCGGCAGCGCTCGATCACCCGGTCGGCGATCGACTTGACGTGCCGGTCGGAGTTGCCGGTCGCGACGATCATCGTATCGGTCACGTCGGTCAGCTTCCGCACGTCGAGCACCTTGACGTTGACGGCCTTCATGTCCTCGAGGGCGGCGATGGCGATTCGGGTCAGGGTGCCAGGTGCATTCCTGGTCTTCTTGGTTGCGCGGGTGGTGCGTTTCTTCCTCGTTCTCGTGTCGGTCATTCCTTCGTTTCACCCGGCCCGGCGTAGCTGCCCCTGGCGAGGATGATCCTACGCGACGCCTCGGGCATCAAGTAGCGCGGATCGCGGCCCGCGGCGACCACTGCGCGCACCGCGCTCGAAGACAGATCGAACTGGGTGCCTTCGCTCACGTAGACGAGGCCCGCCGGGCACTCGGACAGGCGCGCGGGATCGGAAGAGCGGCGGCTGCGCAGCAACTCGGACGCGAATCCCACATGCGGCGCCGGCGCCCGCGGCCGCAGCGCGACCACCAGGTGGGCGAACGAGAGGAGATCCTGTGCGCGGTGCCAGCGATCGATGCCGGCGAACGCGTCCATCCCCATGATCAGCGCGATCGGCTGGTCGCCGCGCTCGGCGCGCATTTCCTCGAGCGTCGAAATCGTGAACGACGGGCCCGCGCGCCGCAGCTCGCGATCGTCGACGAGAAAGCTCGGATTTCCCTCCACTGCCGCGCGCACCATCGCAAGCCGCGTTTCGGCGTCGGCGAGCGGCGCCGCCCGGTGCGGCGGGTCGCCCGCCGGCAGGAAAGCAACAGCCTCGAGACCGAGCAGCTCGTGAAGCTCGTGCGCCGTGCGCAGGTGTCCGTAATGAATCGGGTCGAACATCCCGCCGAAGACACCGAACGGGCGCATCCGGAATCAGGCGGCCGGCGCTGCGGGCAACCCCGCGCCCGCGAGCGCCGCGATGAGCCCGGTCAGCGAAGTCCACGGATCCCCGGGCGCCTGGCCCTTGACCTGGCGGTCGACGCGCGCCGCGGCGGTGATCAGCGGCTCCAGCGGCTCGCCCGCGGTGCGTTGGATGGCACGTTTCAGCAGTGCCTCGCGCCGCTCGGCCTGCGGCCCGTAGGACGGCCCCTTCGCGCCAGTCCGCGCATTGGCCAGCGCGCGCAGCTCGCGGCAGAGCGCCCAGAGCACGAGCGGCGGCTCCGCCCCCTCGGCGCGCAGCCCGTCGAGGATCCGGA
The DNA here is from genome assembly GCA_050738555.1 of Steroidobacteraceae bacterium. GTDB lineage: Bacteria > Pseudomonadota > Gammaproteobacteria > Steroidobacterales > Steroidobacteraceae > SCUD01. Next base: position 21,758 of record JBOHZO010000163.1, read on the forward strand.
GCGACCTCGGCACGTCCCCTTCGAGCGCCGCTTCGCCGAGCTGGAACAGGTCGTAGCGCGCGCTGTTGGCCACTGCGGCCTGGACTTGGTCCGCACCGACGCGCCCGCCCGCGTGCAGCAACGCGAGCTTCTCGATTTCCTGGTGAGCGGCCAGCAGATTGCCTTCGACACGCTCGGCCAAGAGTGCGGCGCCTGCGGCGTCGACGGCCAGGCGATGCCGCGCCGCGCGCGCGATGATCCATTGCGGCAGGCGGGCGATCTCGACCGGCCAAGACTGCACGACAACGCCGTGCTTCTCGAATGCCTTGAACCAGGCACTTGGCCAGGTGTCGCGCTCGGGGCGGGTCGTCACGACGAGCAGCAGATTGTCCGGCGCGGGATTGGCTGCGAGCTTCGCCAGCACCGCGCCGCCTTCCTTTCCGGGGCGCGGCGTCGGCATGCGGACCTCGATGATGCGCCGCTCGGCGAACAGGGTCAGCGTCTGGCTCGACGCGAGCAGTCCCGACCAGTCGAAGCTGCGATCGGTGAAGAACAATTCCCTGCCGGTGTAACCCTCCGCGCGCGCGCGCGCGCGCACCGCGTCGGCTGCTTCGCCGGTGAGGAGCGCCTCGTCACCGGCGATCAGCCAGGCGGGCGCCAGGCCCTTGTCCAGTGTCCTCGCCAAGGCGTCGGTACTGATTCGCATCGCCGCTCAATTGTATCCGTCGTCGATTGATTCGTGTTCCGAATGGCGGTCGGAATGGCCTTGTGAGATAGTCGGCCACGCATGAACCGCGCAATTTTCATCGCCATGACCCTGCTGCTTGCCGCGCCGGCGGTTGCAGCGGATGAGCTGCCAAAATTCCAGGCCGTGGTGAACGCCGGCTATCGCGCCGGCGGCAGCCTCGAGGACGTGACGACGAGTGAGGATCGCGACTTCGACGAAGGCACCGGCTTCGCGCTCGCGCTCGAGCTGCAATACGCCAAGGGCGACGGCCGCTACTTCCAGCTCTGGTACTCGCGCCAGGAATCCGAAGTGGACGACGGGGTCGAGACGTTCGACGCGGACATCGAATACCTCCACATCGGCGGCACCGTGCCATTCGGCGACACCGAGCGCGCGCAGCCCTATTTCGCAGCAGGCCTCGGCGCGACCCGGTTGTCGTCGCCGGCGGCAGACACGGGCGATCGCACGTATTTCTCCGGCTCGATCGGCGTCGGCCTCGACGTGCCGCTTGCGAAGCACGCGTCGTTCCGGCTCGAGGCGCGCGGATACCTGACGCTCGTGGACTCCGACAGCGCAATTTTCTGCCGCTCGGACAACCTGGGCGGCGTCTGCCGCATCGTTGCGGGCGGCTCGTCGCTTTTCCAGGCCGAAGCGCTGGCGGGAATCGCGTTCCGGTTCTAAGATGATCCTGCCATGAATCGGGCACTCGCCCCGGTCAGTTCCCGCCTGCTGCGTTGCGCCGCGGCCGTGCTGGCGGCGCTCGTCCTCGCCACCCAGACTGCCAGCATCGCGCATCGGCACGCCGACGAGTCCCTGCCGGCGGGTCAGCCGGCGAAAGTCTGCGATCTCTGCACCGCCTTGCATGCCAAGGCGGCCGCGCCGGAAGTCGCTGCTGCCGCGCACCACGTTGCGGCCCCGCTCGGGCTGGCGGCCGCGGCAGAGCGGCCGTCGTTGCCGAACCAGCCGGTCTGCGCCCACCAGAGCCGCGCCCCGCCTTTCTTCCGTTCCATCTGATCCCCGGCGGCGCGGCGCAGGTCGCCGTGCCTTCCGCTGGCATCGCGATGCCGGCGTTCGACGTCATGGAACGGAATCATGCGAAATACATTGCTCATCGGCAGCATCGCGTCTGCCTCATTCGTCGCCGCCGCCGACGCGGCGGAACCCCATCCACGCGATTTGGAGGAAGTCGTCGTCACGGCCGCCCCGATTGCCACCGACACCCGCAGCATGGCGCAGCCCGCGAGCGTGCTGAGCGGAGATGCGCTGACGCTCATTCTCGCGCCCACCATCGGCGAAACAGTCGCGCGCGAGCCCGGCGTGAACTCGACGTATTTCGGCCCCGCCGCCTCCCGGCCCGTGATCCGCGGTCTCAGCGGCGATCGGGTTCAGGTACTGACCGACGGACTCGCGACGCTGGATGCATCCGGCGTATCCGACGATCACGCGGTGGCAATCGATCCGGCCCTGGCGGACCAGGTTGAGGTGCTGCGTGGCCCATCGGCGCTGCTGTATGGCAGCGGCGCCGCCGGCGGACTCGTCAATGTCGTGACCAAGCGGTTGCACGAACACGGCCACGAGGGCGTGAGCGGCCTGGTCGAGATGCGCGGCGACACCGCGCTCGGTGAGCGTGCCGTCGCCGGACGAATCGATGGCGGCGGCGAAAATTTCGCACTGCATGTCGATGGCGTCTGGCGCGACACCGACGATTTCGAAGTGCCCGACGGGGCCGGCGGCGAAGTGACGAACAGCTGGAGCGAAACCCGCTCGGGCGGCGCCGGCGCCAGCTGGATCGGCGATGCGGCGATGCTGGGCGCGGCCCTCAGCCGTCACGACACCGAATATGGCGTTCCGGGCGAGGACGTGCTCATCGACCTGAAGCAGGACCGGCTGGACGTGGCGGCGCGTTTCGATTTCGCGACTGAACGCGAGCTGAAGTTGCGGCTGCGGGGAGCTGCGAATGACTACGAGCACGCGGAGATCGAGCCTGGCGGCGAGATCGGCACGATGTTCGAAGTGGACGGCCGGGAACTGCGCGCCGCGCTGGATGGCACGCTGCCGGGCGGTATCGACGCGACCACGGGCCTGCAATGGCAGCAGGTCAAGCTCGCGGCGATCGGTGAGGAAGCCTTCGTGCCCGCGTCACGAACCCGTGCCACCGGCATCTTCGCCTTCGGGCGCGGCCCCGTAGGCGAGGGCTCGCTCGAGCTCGGCCTGCGCGTCGATCGCCAGGAAATCGAAACCGAAGCCCTGCCGGACTATTCGGGGAACGCGATCAATGGCTCGCTGGGACTCACCTGGCCGCTCAGTGAAACGGTGGACCTGATCGGGCAAGTGGTGCGCAGCGAACGCCATCCAGGCGCCAGCGAGCTCTACGCCGACGGGCCGCACGCGGCGACGCAGCAATTCGAGATCGGCGACCCCGACCTCACGACGGAGCGCGGCTGGACTGCGGAACTTGGCCTGCGCCGCACGGCAGGCAATGTTGCGCTCGACCTGCGCGCGTTCGCGAGCCGCTATGACAGCTACATATTCCTGTCACCGGCGGGAACCGTCGAGGACGGCCTGCCGGTATTCCAGTTCCTGCAGCAGGAAGCACGATTCGAAGGATTCGAGGCCCAGCTCGCGCTGCCGCTGGCATTCGACGGCGGCCTCATGCTCACCTTGATGTCCGACTACGTGCGCGGCCGTCTCGAACAGGGCGGCGACTTGCCGCGCGTGCCCCCGCTGCGTGCCGGCGCGGAACTCGCCTGGGAAGGCGACGCGTTCGGCGCCGAACTGGCGGTGCAACATGTGTTCGAGCAGGATGAGGTTGCCGCGCTGGAAACGACGACCGGCGCCTACACGCTGCTCGATGCGGGCCTGACCTGGCGGCCCGGCTGGGCGGGACCCGATGCGCTGCTCTTCCTGAAGGCGACCAACCTGCTCGACGAAGTCGCTCGCGTGCACACGTCCCCGCTCAAGGACACCGTACCCCTGCCCGGCCGATCATTTGGCGCTGGACTCCGCATCGCGTTCGGCGGTGAGGGCCGCTAGGATCGGAATCCATGAACCAGCGGCGCGGGCTTTATCCGCCGGTCGATCCGCATCGGCAGGGCCATCTCGCGGTCGGCAACGGCCACGAGATCTATTGGGAGGAATGCGGCAATCCCGCCGGCAAGCCGGTCGTGTTCCTGCATGGCGGTCCCGGTGCCGGCTGCGACACGCGCGCGCGCCGGTTCTTTGATCCCGAGCGTTACCGCATCGTATTGTTCGACCAGCGTGGCTGCGGGCGCAGCCGCCCGCACGCGAGTCTTGAGTGCAATACGACCGGGGAGCTGGTCGCCGACATCGAGCGGCTGCGCGAACTGCAGGGCATCCCGCGCTGGCAGGTGTTCGGCGGCTCCTGGGGATCGACACTCGCGCTCGCCTATGCCGAGACACATCCGGATCGCGTCACCGAACTCGTGCTGCGCGGCATCTTTCTGCTGCGCAAGTCGGAGCTCGACTGGTTCTATCAGCAGGGCGCGAGCGCGATCTATCCGGACCGCTGGGAAGACTACGTCGCGCCGATCCCGCCCGCGGAACGCGGCGACCTGATGCGCGCCTTCCATCGCCGTCTCACCGGCAGCGATCGCGCGATGGCGCTCGCTGCCGCGCGCGCCTGGGCGGTCTGGGAAGGCTCGACCAGTTTCCTGCTGACCGACGAGGACAATGTGCGCAAATGGGGCGAGGACGAATTCGCGCTCGCGGTGGCGCGCATCGAATGCCACTACTTCGTCAACCGCGGATTCCTGAAGAGCGAGCGCCAGCTCCTCGACGGCGTCGATCGCATCCGCCACATTCCGGCCGTCATCGTGCAGGGCCGGCACGACGTCGTCTGCCCGATGTTCACCTCCTGGGATCTCCACCGCGCATGGCCGGAGGCGGACTTTCGCGTGGTAGGCGACGCGGGACATTCGGCGTTCGAGCCGGGCATCACGGACGAGCTCATCCGCGCGACCGATCGCTACGCGCTTTAAAAAGGGGACGTTCACCTTTGGCTCCTAAAGGTGAACGTCCCCTTTTAAGGCCTCAGCACTCCGGCACGTTGACCGCGAGACCGCCCTGCGAGGTCTCCTTGTAGATCGACGACATGTCGTGGCCGGTCTGGCGCATGGTCGCGATCACCTGGTCGAGCGAGACTTTGTGCGTGCCGTCGCCGCGGAGCGCGAGCCGCGCCGCGTTGATTGCCTTGACCGCGCCCATCGCATTGCGCTCGATGCAGGGAATCTGCACCAGTCCCGCGATCGGGTCGCAGGTGAGGCCGAGGTTGTGCTCCATGCCGATTTCGGCGGCGTTTTCGACCTGGCCGTTCGAGCCGCCGAGCGCGGCCGCGAGTCCGGCGGCCGCCATCGAGCAGGCGACGCCGACCTCGCCCTGGCAGCCCATTTCCGCGCCCGAGATCGAGGCATTGCGCTTGTACAGGAGCCCGACCGCGCCGGCCGCAAGCAGAAAGCGGTGCACGCCCGCCCGGTCGCCGCCCGGAATGAGTTTCGCGTAGTAATGCAGCACGGCGGGCACGATGCCGGCCGCGCCATTGGTCGGCGCCGTGACGACCTGACCGCCCGCGGCGTTTTCCTCGTTCACCGCGAGCGCCCAGGCGTTGACCCATTCCATCGAATCGACGGGACCGCGCGGCGCATCCGCATCGAGCGCGCGCTTGAGCGCGGGCGCACGCCGCGGAACCTTGAGCACGCCCGGCAGCACGCCTTCCGCGGCGAAACCGCGCTGGACGCAGGCCTGCATGACGCTCCAAAGTCGCTCGAGCTTCGCTTCGATTTCGGCGTCGGAGCGCAGCGCACGCTCGTTGACCTGCATCAGCCCATCGATCGAAAGTCCAGTGCGCTCGCACTGCGCGAGGAGTTCCTCGCCATTGGCGAACGGCAAGGGCGGCTCGGCGCCAGGGCCTGTGCCGGGCGCGGGTTCCGCCTCGACTTCACGCTGCACCGCGCCACCGCCGATTGAGTACATCACTTCCGACAGCAATGTGGCGCCCTGCGCGTCCCGCGCCGTGAACCGCAGGCCGTTCGAATGGCCCGGCAGCATCTGGTCGCGGTGGAACAGGAGATTCATCGGCTCGTCGAAGGCAATCTCGCGGCGACCGAGCAGGCGCAGGCGGCCGCTCACCTGAATGCGCCTGAGCGTCGGCTCCATGATCGCCGGGTCGAATTCCGAGGGATCGTGTCCCTCGAGACCGAGCAGGACCGCACGGTCGGTACAATGGCCGATGCCGGTGAGCGCGAGCGAACCGTAGAGCTGGACGAATACTTCCGCGGTCGCGGCCAGCAGTCCGTGCCTCTCGAGATCGAGCACGAAGTACCGCGCCGCCAGCATCGGCCCCATCGTGTGCGACGAGGACGGCCCGACGCCGACTTTGAACACGTCGAACACGGAAAGATTCATAGAGCCGCCAGGCGGCGCAGGATCAGCGCCGCAATCTCGTCGGCGAGCGCGACGCGGAGCGACTGTTCCTCGTGCTCCTTCGCTAGCACCGCCGTTTCGTCGTAGCCGTAATCGCGCGTCAGCCTCACCCGTTGGCGCGGCAGCAATTCGGTCGTTCCGCTCGCGACCGAAAATTCGGCCGTGTAATAGACTTCGTATTCGCCGGGCTTGTTGTCGGCGGTGACCGAGAGGAGCTCGCGGCCGCTGTCGTCCGCGTGCAGGCGGATGACGGCGCTCGCCTCGCCCGCAGTCGCAGCCAGCGGAGCGCCCGCCGCGCGAAATCGCGCGGCCAGCGCCGCATGGAGCTCAGTGTATCGATCCGAGGCATCGATATACGGATTGGCCATGACGGCGGGCAGCGGCGCCTGGCCGCGCAGGCGATAACCACAGCCCGTTCCGAGCGCAAGCGCGAGAACCATGAGACCGCAATACAGCCCGCGCATCAGACCACCACGTTCACGAGCTTGCCCGGCACGTAGATCAGCTTGCGCACCGGCTGCCCCGCCACGAATTTCGCGACGCCCGGATCGGCGAGCGCCGCCGCGCGGGCAATCGCCTCGTTGGCGCCCGCCGCTACTTGCACGCGCGCGCGCAGCCGGCCGTTGACCTGCACCACGATCTCAATCGTGTCCTGGACGAGCGCGGCGGCATCGGCCGTCGGCCAGCGCTCGTCCACGATCGCCGACGCATGACCGAGCGCGCGCCACAGGGCCTGCGCGGCATGCGGCACGAAGGGCGAGAGCATCAGCACGACGAGGTCGAGTGCCTCCCGCATCACAGCGCGGCCCTGCGGCGAGTGGTCGCCGAATCGGGCGAGTGCGTTCGAGAGCTCCATCACCGCGGCGATCGCCGTATTGAATGTGCGGCGGCGTCCGATGTCGTCGCCGACCTTGCCGAGCGTCTGGTGCACCTGGCGGCGAAGCGCACGCTGCGGCCCGTCGAGCGCCGAGGAGTCCGGGCTGCCGGCGGGACCGGCTTCGACGTGCGCATGCACGATTTTCCACAAGCGCTTCATGAACCGGAACGCGCCCTCCACGCCTTCGTCCGACCACTCGAACGTGTGCTCGGGCGGCACATTCGACATCGTGAACAGGCGCGCGGTGTCCGCGCCGTAACGATCGACCAGTTCCTGCGGATCCACGCCGTTCCTGCGCGATTTCGACATCGTGCCGATGCCGCCGTATTCGACCGGCAGCCCGTCGGATTTCAGGACCCCGGTCCGGGTCTCGCCCTCGCCCTCGGCCGCGACTTCGGCCGGGTTGTGATAGACGATGCGCCCCGATGCGGGCTTCCGGAACCAGATCTCGTTCAGCACCATGCCTTGCGTCAGCAGGCGCTGGAATGGCTCGTCGAGCCTCGTCAATCCGCAATCCCGCATGACGCGGGTCCAGAACCGCGAGTACAGGAGATGGAGGATCGCGTGCTCGATGCCGCCGATGTACTGATCGACCGGCATCCAGTAGTCCGCGCGCTCATCCACCAGCGCGCGATCGTTGCCCGCTGAGGCGAAGCGGAAGAAATACCAGGACGAATCCACGAAAGTGTCCATCGTGTCCGATTCCCGGCGCGCGGGTGCGCCGCACTTCGGGCAGCGGCAGTCGAGAAACGAGGACGACTTCGCGAGCGGATTGCCGGTGCCGTCAGGGACGAGGTCCTCGGGCAGCCGCACCGGCAACTGGTCGTCCGGCACGGGCACGTCCCCGCAGGATCTGCAGTGGATGATCGGAATCGGGCAGCCCCAGTAGCGCTGGCGCGAGATGCCCCAATCGCGGAGCCGCCAGACCACCTGATTGCGCCCGAGACCCTTTGCCTCAAGATCCTTTGCGATCGCATCCGTCGCGCCCTGGTAATCGAGGCCGTCGTAGCGTCCCGAGTGGATGCAGCGGCCGTGGTTTGCGTACCAGGCCTGCCAGGCGCCGGTCGAGTACGGCTTGCCGTCCACGTCGATGACCGGAAGGACCGGAAGGCCGTACTTCTTCGCAAAGGCGAAGTCGCGCTCGTCATGGCCCGGAACGCCCATGACCGCGCCTTCGCCGTAGGTCATCAGCACGTAATTGCCGACCCACACCGGAATCTCGGCGCCCGTCAGCGGATGGCGCGCGGCGAAGCCCGTCGCGACGCCTTCTTTCTCCATGGTCGCGAGATCCGCCTCCATGACGCTGTTGCGGCGGCAGTCGTCCACGAACGCGCGCAGCTTCGTGTCGCGTTTCGCCGCGAGCTCCGCGAGCGGATGCTCCGGAGCGACTGCGATGAAGGTGGCGCCCATCAACGTGTCGGCGCGCGTCGAGAACACTTTTAGTTCACCGCGCTGCCCTTCAATGTCGTAAGGGAAAGACAGGTTCACCCCTTCGCTGCGGCCGATCCAGTTCGCCTGCATCATGCGCACACGTTCCGGCCAGTCCGGCAGCCGGTCGAGCGCGGCCAGGAGCTCCTCCGCGTAACGCGTGATGCGGAGGTAATACATCGGGATCTCGCGTTTTTCGATCGGCGCGCCGGTGCGCCAGCCGCGGCCGTCGATGACCTGTTCGTTGGCGAGCACGGTCTGGTCCACCGGATCCCAGTTGACGATGCCCGTCGTCTTGTACGCGATGCCGCGCTCGAGCATGCGCAGGAACATCCACTGGTTCCAGCGGTAGTAGTCCGCATCGCAGGTCGCGAGCTCGCGCGACCAGTCGATGCCGAAGCCGAGCGCCTTCAACTGGCCCTTCATGTGCGCGATGTTGTCGCGCGTCCAGCGTGCCGGCGCGACGCCATTCTCGATCGCGGCATTCTCCGCCGGCAGGCCGAAGGCGTCCCACCCCATCGGCTGCAGGACGTTGAATCCCTGCATGCGCATGAAGCGCGCCAGCACGTCGCCGATCGTGTAATTCCGCACGTGTCCCATGTGGAGGTGGCCGCTCGGGTAGGGGAACATGCACAGGCAGTAATACTTCGGCCTGGTGGAATCCTCGCGCGCCGCGAAGGCACCGGCCGCCTCCCACTCGCGCTGGACGGCCGGCTCAATCTCTCGTGGTTCGTATCGCTCGCGCATCGGACTTGGAAGGATACCCAAGAAAGGGTTGCGTCCCCTTTTTTAGGCTCGCAGTCGGGCCACGGCGAAAATGACGAGCAGCAGGAATGAGAGCGAGAGGATGGGCCAGTTGCCGGCGCGGGCGTAGGGCGTGAGGCCGGTGCGCGGCTGGACCGTGAATTTCAGGACGGCCGGCTTGAATTGCGGGGCGCGGGCGGCGACGGCGCCGTCCGGAGCGATCACGGCCGTGATGCCGTTGCTGGTCGCGCGCATGAGCCAACGGCCTGCCTCGAGCGCGCGAAAGCGCGCCATCTGCAGTTGCTGATGCGGCGCGGACGAATCGCCGAACCAGGCGTTGTTGGTGACATTGACGATTAGCGTCGCGCCGGGCAGCGCAGCGAGCTGGTCCGAGCCGTAGGCGTCTTCATAGCAGATGGTCGCCGCAAGGCGCTCGCCGCCTGCCTTGAGCGCCGGCTGCCCTTCCTCGCCCGCTGTCATGTCGTAGTACGGCAGGCTGCTCAGGCGCATCCAGCGGCGAACGGCTTCCGGCACCGGAAAAAATTCGCCGAATGGCACGAGCCGGCGCTTGTAGTACCAGCCGTCGCCGGCCTCGCTCATCGAATAAAGGCCATTCCGGATCTCGCCGCTGTCGAAATCGAAGCGCAGAAGCCCGATCATCACGTCGGAGTACCGCGCGCGCGATTCGCGGCGGATCGCCTCGAGGTACACCTCGGCCTCGTGCGCCAGCATTGGGATCGCGGATTCCGGCCACACGATGATCTGCGCGCCGAGCGCCTCGCGATTGAGCTCGCGGAAGCGCTCGAGCGTCGTTGCGCGATTCTCGATCAGCCATTTCTCGTCCTGCGGAATCGCGCCCTGGAGGAGCGCGACCTCGACCGGCTCGCCCGTGGGCCGCGTCCACTCGCGGTCGCCGAGCAGCCAGCCCGCGATCCAGAACGCCGCCGCCACCGCGACCGCCGCGAGCCGCGCGCGGCCCGCCTGGCGGATCAGCACGACGACCGCGCCCGCGGTCACGACATTCGCGAACGTCGCGAGGTGAATCCCACCCACCGCTGCGAGCGCCGCGAGCGGCGTGTCGCTGTGCGCGTAGCCGAGCTCGAGCCACGGGAAGCCGGTGAACAGCCAGCCGCGCAGCCACTCCAGCAGGGTCCATCCGGCGGGGATGAGCAGCAGCGAGCGCGCGGCCGAAGGATCCGGCGCAATGCGCGTCATTACATAGCCGAGCAGCGCGTAGTACAGGCCCTTGATCGCGACGAGGGCGAGGACCAGGAACACGGCGAGCCAGGCCGGCGCTTGGCCGAAGTCGTGCACCGCGGTGTAGATCCACCACGTCCCTGCACCGAAGAGCGCCGCGCCGAAGAAAAATCCGGCGCGCGCGGCGTCGCGCGGCGTCGCGTACTCCCAGAGCAGGAACAGGACCACCGGCCCGAGATGCGCGAGGTACGACTGGCCGTAGGGCGCAAACGCGAATGCCGTCGCAGCGCCGGCGGCCGCCGCGATCCATTCGCGGTGCTTCAACAGCATCGCCACCCATCCGGCAGTCGCCGGCATTCAGGTTCCGCGCGGCTCGCCGGGACGCGGCGCCACGGGTTCGGCCGTCGTCACGCGCAGCTGGTCGATGCGGCGCCGGTCAGCACGCAACACCTTGAACTCGATCCCGTCCATCGTCACCGCCTCGCCGCGCCGCGGCAGGCGACCGAACTGGTGCATCACGAGCCCGCCGATCGTGTCGAACTCCTCGTCGCTGAATCGCGTCGAGAAATACTCGTTGAACTCCTGCACCCGGGTCAGCGCGAGCACGACGAACTGACGGTCGCTTTCACGCCGGATCGTCTGGTCCTCGTCCGTGTCGTACTCGTCGGCGATCTCGCCCACGATCTCCTCGATGACGTCCTCGATCGTAACCAGGCCGGAAACCCCGCCGTACTCGTCCACGACGATAGCCATGTGATTGCGGCTGACGCGGAATTCCTTGAGCAGCACGTTCAGGCGCTTGCTCTCGGGCACGAACGCCGCGGGCCGCAGGACTTCGCGGATGTCGAAGCCGCCGGCCGGTCCTTCCGCGTAGTAGCGGAGCAGGTCTTTGGCAAGCAGGATGCCGACGATCTGGTCGCGATCGTCGCCGATGACCGGAAATCGCGAATGGCCGGATTCGACCACCGCCGGCAGAAGCTTCTGCGGTCCGGAGTCGCGCTCGAGCACGACCATCTGCGAGCGGGGAACCATGATGTCGCGCACATGGAGATCCGCGACCCGCAGGACGCCCTGTATCATCGCGAGCGCATCGGCGTCGATCAGGCCGCCGCGCGCTGCCGCCCGCAACATTTCGACCAGCTCGGCGCGATCCCGCGGGCCCTCGCGCGTGAGGCGTCGCAGCCATTCCCCGGTCTTGCGTTTCGCCATCGCTTCAGTCTCCGTACGGGTCCGCGATGCCGATGCGCCGGAGTAGCGCGCGCTCGCGGCCCTCCATGCGCTTCGCGTCCGCCGCGCGCACGTGATCGAAGCCGAGCAGGTGCAGCGTGCCGTGAACGATCATGTGCGCCCAATGTGCGCTGAGAGCCTTGCCCTGCTCGCGAGCCTCGCGCGCGACGACCGGCGCGCAGACGACGATGTCGCCGAGCTGCCTCCCGCGGAGTGCGGGCGCAGCCGGAAACGACAGTACGTTGGTCGGCGCCGGGCGGCCCCGCCAGCGCTCGTTCAATCGGCGGCTTTCGCCGGCGCCGACGACGCGGATACCGAGCTCGCC
>JBOHZO010000164.1:0-3135 GCA_050738555.1 Steroidobacteraceae bacterium
GCCGCCGGAACGACCGTGAGATCGGCGAGCACCATCAGGAGACGCTTGGTCTGGCGCGGCCAGCCGAGCATCAGGCTCACCAGCCGGTTGCGCGGGGACAAAAAGGCCGCGGGCTCGATTCTCGGTCGATCCATTCTTATTGGCCTCAGTCGCCTGCGGCGGGAAGTTTACGCCAGTTCGAACTTGAACGCATGGCAAGTACGCGGGTTGACCGGGTCCTGCGGGGGGAGTTCCGCCTGATGACGGCCGTCTCGGCGGCCTTCAGAGCAGCTTGCGAACCGCGGCGACGACGGTGTCCGACGTCGGATAGTACGCGGATTCCAGCAACCGGCTCGCGGGCGCGGGAGCAAAAGGCAGGGTGATCCGCAGCGGAGCGCGCTTGAGGCCTGCAGGATTTGCCGATTCGACGACCGAGGAGATCACCTCGGCTGCGAACCCCGCGGGTCCCCAGCCGCCGTCCACGACGCAGAGCGCGCCGGTTCGCTTGACCGATTGCGCGATCAATGTCGCGTCGAATGGATTGAGCACGCGGACATCCACGACTTCCGCACTTATGCCGTCCGCCACGAGTTGCCGCGCGGCTTCCTCGCAGAGGTAAGCCGAGTAGCCGGCGCCGACGAGCGTCACGTCCGATCCGCTCCGGCGGATCGCAGGGCCCTCGCCCGCGAGCGATCGTTCTTCGACGGGCTCCAGATTCGACGCTCTCGCGTACAGCCAGCGATCGTCGATGTACATCACCGGGTCGTCACAGAGCACGCTCGCGATGAGTAGATCGCGCGCATCCACGGCGGTCGACGGCATCACGACGCGAAGCCCGGGTATGTGCGCGAACCAGGCATGCAGCGACTGCGAGTGTTGCGCCCCCTGCTCGCCGCCGCGATTGATGATCGCCCGGATCGTGACCGCGGGCGCCGCCTGGCCGCCGAACATGTGCGACCACTTTGCCGCCTGGTTCACGATCTGGTCCACCGCGAGCAGCATGAAATCCATGCGCGGATGGATCACGATCGGGCGATAGCCGCAGAGGGCGGCCCCGACCGCCGCGCCGGTGCAGGCGAGCTCCGAGACCGGCGTATCGATGACCCGGTGCTTGCCGAATTTCTCATCGAGCCCCGTCATCGAATTGCCGACGTACCAGGGACTCCAGACGCCCTGGCCGATCGCAAACACTTCGGGATGATTTTCGAGCAGGTGCTCGAATCCCCGGCAGATGGCTTCGCCGTAGCTGATGCCCTCAGCGGCGCTCATCGCTGCTCCGATAGACCGCGCCGAGGAGCGCGGTTGAATCTGGATAATCAGCGGCCTCGGCCCTGGCTCTCGCGTCCGCGACTTTGCGGCGAATTTCATTCCGCAATGCCTCGAAATCGCGCTCATCGATGAGCTTCTGCGCCTTCATTCCGGCAAAGAGCCGGGCGATCGGGTCGCGGAGCTTCCACTTGCCGAGCTCGACCATGGTCCGGCGCACGCCGACGTCGATGTCCTCCTTCGGCCCGACGTGACCGCGATGCCGGTAGGTCACCGCTTCGAGGAATGCAGGACCCGCGCCGGATCGCGCGTGGCTGACGAGCGAGCGCGCCGCCTCCGCGACCGCGAGCACGTCGTTTCCATCCACCGTCTGCGCGCGGATCGCGTTCGCCTCCGCGAAACGCGCGATGCGGTCGCTCGGCTGGCGCAGGAGGATGTCCAGGTGGCTCGAGAACAGGTTGTTCTCGCAGACGAAGAGAATCGGCAGGCGCTGGGCCGCCGCCAGGTTGAGGGATTCGTGGAAGACGCCCTCTTCCGCGGCGCCGTCCCCGAAGTAACTGACGGCGATCGCGCCTTTGCCGTCCATCCGCGCCGCGAGCGCGGCGCCCACCGCGATCGGGATCGTCGCGCCGACGAGCGGCACGCAGCCGTGAAAGCCAATCGACGGCGCATAGAGATGCATCGAACCGCCCATGCCGCGCGACAGGCCGGGCGCCCTGCCGAGTATCTCGGCGATCAGGCCGAAGAGATCTCCGCCCATCGCGAGCACATGCGAATGGGATCGATGGCCGCCGAAGATCCGATCGCGGCTGGTGAGCGAGGCCGAAGTGCCGACGGCGATCGCTTCCTGGCCGATCGCGAGGTGGCAGGGCGTCTTCGCGAGCCCCTCCTCCACGAGCGCGCCGATCGCCTCTTCCGCGAGCCGGATCGTCAGCATGTCCGCCAGAAATTTCGCGAGCGTCGCGGGGGCGACGCCCGCGACATCGAGCGGTTCCTGGTGCAATGCCGGATCGGCGAGCCCGCCGAGCTCGGACCTGAACTCAGTCATCGAATGCCCGCGGATCGATTGCCCACCCGACGCTCCCCGCCGCTTCTTCCAGTTGCTTCACGTTCTTGACGCCGACGACCGCCGACGTCACCGCGTCGCGCGAGAGCACCCAATTTACCGCAATCTGCGCCGCCGTTTTCGAATGATCGGCGGCGGCGCGTTTCACGCGCTCGACCACGTCGAGGTTTTTCCTGAACGCGTCGCCCTGGAAATGCGGCAGGCGGCTCCGCCGGTCGCTGGCGTCGAATCGGCTCGTTTCGGAATACTGGCCGGCGAGCAAGCCTTCTGCGAGCGGGCCGTAAGCGAACACGCCGATGCCCCGCTCCCGGCACCACGGAAACAACTCCTTCTCCGGCCCGCGCTCGAGCAGGTTGTAGCGCAGCTCGACCGCCGCGATTTCGGCCAGTGCGTCCGCGCGCCGGATGTCGGCGAACGAAAAGTTCGAGAGGCCGATGGCGCGTATCTTGCCCGCGTGCTTGAGCGCCGTGACCGCTTCGAGCGATCGCTCGAGGGGCACGGTGGGATCGGGCGCGTGCAGCAGATACAGCGGGATCGCGTCGATATCGAGGCGGCGCAGCGAATCCTCGAGCGCTTGGCGAAGGTAGGCCGGGCTGAGGTCGAAGGACGTACGCGCGCGCTTCTCGCCGGGCGGCGATTCCCAGCGGACGCCGCCCTTCGTCACGATGAACATCTCGTGGCGGCGCGGCCCCAGCGCCTTCGCGAGCGCTCTTTCCGATTCGCCGAGGCTGTAGACGTCCGCCGTGTCGAATGCATTGATTCCAAGGTCGACCGCACGCGCCACGGCGCGGATTGTCTCCTGCCGGTCGTATTCACCCCAGTCC
>JBOHZO010000165.1:0-17610 GCA_050738555.1 Steroidobacteraceae bacterium
CGCCACCCGCGCCCGCCTCGCCCTCTTCGCCGGAAGCGCCATCGCCGCCGGGCTCGCCGCCGGCCGCCGCCGCTTCATCAGCCGCGGAACGCTCCTTGGCGATATCGGCCTGCGCCGTGCGCACCGCTGCATCGAAAGTGCCGAAGGTCTCGTCGAGCCGCTTGCCGATCTCGGCACTCCGGCCACCGCCGGCGCCCGTCGCTCCCGGTCCCTGGCCCGGTGCGCCGCCCGCTCCACCGGACTGCCCGGCCTGGCTCGCATCGCCATCGGCTCCTGAACTGCCCGAGCCCTGAGTCGACCCTGGGATGCCGGGCTCGCCCGGCTTGCCGCCCGCAGGTCCGGAACTGCCATCCGGCATTCCCGCGGCGCCGCCCGGCATGCCGCCCGGGAGTCCGCCGGGCAAGCTGCCCGGCAATCCACCAACCTGGGGATCCACGCAAACCGACGTATTCACTTCGTCGTCGTCTTGGTCCGTCGTCTCGTCATCGGTGCTCACGCAGGGCCGGCCGCCCGCAGTGGTCCCGCCGGTTCCATCCTGCGTGCCGGATTGTGGACCCTGGCCCGGCTCGCCCGATCCTGCGCCGCCCGCGGAGCCGCCGGCGGTGTCGCTCGCTGAGCCGCCTGCACCGCCCTCGTCATCGCTGGGCATCGGAATCGGGGCATCGGCACCGCTCTGACCGCTCGTCGACGGAAATTCTGAAGTCGAGCCGCCGCCTCCGGAGCCATCTGCGCCGCCACCCGCGGTGCCGCCACCGCCACCGGACGAACCGCCGCCGCCAGTCGAACCACCGCCGCCCGAAGAACCACCACCGCCCGAGGACCCGCCACCCGAATCGCCCCCGGACGAACCGCCGCCGCCCGACGAACCGCCGCTGCTGCCACCGGGGGATCCGCTGCCTCCCGACGCCGGGCGCGACGCGGAATTCTGGGTCATGCAGCCGACCAGCAGGCCGAGCGCCGCGGCGACCGCAATACCACGTAGAACGCGAGTGGATTTCATCCTGTTTCTCCCAGCCGGACGCCGCTCGTCGCGACGGCCGGCTTCGGGCATGTCCGTGAAACTTGGAGACCTGCCCCCGTCATTGGTTCACGGCCCGGGAGCCTCCGCGATCAGGTTCCCTGGACTTTCGCGGGCGTCGCCGGTGGCGTTGCCGACGGGTCCTCGCCCCGGAGGAAGGCGCCAAGCTGACCCGCGAGCCGGTCGCAGGCCGTGCCCTGCACGCGCGCGATGAATGGCAGCGGAACCAGTACGCCGACGAGCGCGGACGTGCCCGTCACGTTGGTCGAAACCGAACCGGCAGTCCGTGCCGTGCTCAGGTCCCAGACGACTGCCTGGTAATCGGATTCCTTCTCCCACCAGCCGAAGCCGATGCAGCCTCCGCCCGCCGGCCCGAGCGTGCAGGTGATGCTGCCGCCGCTGTCGATCTGGCGCGTGAGGCCGTCGATCCAGATGAGATAACGAACTCCGCTCTCGGCGATGCGATCCGCGACGACATCCCGGGCGAGGAGCTTGGTCACGCCCTCCGGACGCTGCGGCGCGGTCGATGGCTCGAGCCAGGGAAACATCGAATCGACGAACGTGTCGTTCGGCCGTACCTGGATGCCGGTCGCCCTCGCCATCTTGTCGCCGACGCAGTCCATGAATTCGTCCTCGGCCGTGATGCCTTCGACGTGCGGCTTGGCCAGCAGCACGACGGCTTCATGCGAGGCAATGCTCGTCGTGGTTTGCCGGTCTTCCTCGAGTCGTGCCGTCATGCAGCCCGACAGCAACAGCAGCGTCGCGGCGCCGGCGCCAGCCTCGCGCAACGACCGATTCTTGAGGCGCATCATGCGACCGCTCCTTGGCGTGCGATCCTCGCTCGGATCGAGTATACGCCGCGATTACCACAGTTCCATCTGATCGGGCGAGCGATTTGGCGGGCGGAATAAGTCCGTTCTGAGCGGCGCGTTGCGGCCGCTTTCCAGGCCGTTGCGGCGACAGGATGCCTCGAAACGCCGGCGCAACAGCTCGGCCCAGGGACCCTGCCCGCGCATGCGGTGACCAAAGCGCGGATCGTTGTCGCGCCCACCGCGCAATTCCCGGATACGGCTGTGGACGCGCCTGATTCGGTCCGGGTAGTGCGTCTCGAGCCATTCATAGAAAAGGTCCCTGACTTCTCCCGGCAGGCGCAACAGGACATAAGCTGCTGTTTTCGCGCCTGCGGTCGCCGCCGCGTCCAGCACGCCCTCGAGCTCGTGGTCGTTGATGGCCGGCACGACCGGCGCAAACATCACCCCGGCCGGAATGCCCGCCGCCGCCAGCTTCGTGATCGCCGCCAGCCTTGCCGCCGGCGACGCGGCGCGCGGCTCCATCCGCCGCTTCAACTCGTCATCGAGCGTAGTCACACTGACAAACACTTTCACCAGACGTTCCGCGGCGAGGCGCGCGAGCAGGTCGATGTCGCGGACGACGAGCGCGCCTTTGGTGACGACCGTGACCGGGTGATGGCTTTCGGCCAGCACTTCGAGCAGGGAACGGGTGACGCCGAGCCGCCGCTCCAGCGGCTGGTACGGATCGGTGTTGGCGCCCAAGTTGATCGGGCTGCAGCGGTAACTGCGGCGGTTCAACTCCTCGCGCAGCCGGATCGCGGCGTCCTTCTTGTAGAAGAGCCGGGTCTCGAAATCGAGGCCGGGCGAGAGGTTCAGGTAGGCGTGACTCGGCCGCGCATAACAGTTGTGGCTGATGACGCCGTTGGAGATGAAGTCCCCGGTTCCGGTCGTGATATCGAAAAGCTCCTCGCTGCGCCCAAGCGGCTCAACCGCGACGATCTCCAGGCTCGCCGCGGATTTCACCGACCGGGCGACTATTCCGCGCTTGCGCGCGATCGCGGGTTCGAATGCCCCGATGAACCTGAGATGCTCACGCAAGCCGCCGCGAACGCGGATGTAACAGACGCTCTTTCGCATGGGCAACTGCTTTGTCTCGACGACCGTATCGAAACCGTGCTCGTGCAAACTGTCCCTCGCTACATCGATCATGCGAACTTCAGCGTTCGCTATCCGGATGACGCCGTCACTGCATGACCCTTCAACATCGAAAATGCCGGCAATAAAGCCGCGCATCCAGTCGCCTGCGGGACGTTCGGGCCATTCGATGAGGCGCTTGATCGTCTCGTACGAGGCCATCGAGCTCGTTCTGATTGCCTCTATTCGGCGCCTTGCCGATGTCTCTGCCGGGAAGGTGAATCGCACGGTTCCGACGCCGAAGTCTGAAAGAAAGTCTGTGGCGCGCTCAAGCGCCTCGTTGTCCGCCATTGCGAGCCGGAACTGATACGGATTCCCATTCGCGCGTCGCGGCCGCCGATGACTGTAGACGCCCATGTGGCCGTCGCCCCTGATCAGCCCGCACAGATATCCGCGGCGATAGACGCTCGAGTCCAGCCGGCACCTTGAAGTCGGGACTTTTCCGAACCCCATCAAAGTGTTATTCGGGGTCAGAAAGGGGCGTTGGATTGAACCATGAGCCCTGGAGACGAACTTCCATCCACGTTCCGTGAGAAAGCGGTGGTCGCCGCTGGCAACCAGTTCAGTGCCATCCGCAAGATGGAGCCGCCAGGCCGATTTCACCGTGCGCCAGTGGGCCAGAACTCGGGTCCGCACGTAACGCCGATAGTGGCCGCTTTTCTCCGTGCCATAGATCTCGTCACCCGCTTGCAGTTCTGCCAGCGGCTTCTGATTTCCGTCGCCCATCAGGATCCTGGTGTCACCCGAGGCGCAGTAAACACATCCATGCTCGCAGCCCCGATAGGGATTGATCGACTGGTCGAAGGAAATGTCGGGCGAGTGGTTGCGGGTAATGACCTGGCGCGGCGGCTCCGGCAGCACGGTCGTCTCGAGGGGCGGCAGCGGCTCGTCGGCGATGCCCCAGCCGTCGTCGACCGACTCGACCACGCGCGCTTCGAACCGCCCGGTTCGATTGGAAACGGCGCCGCGTGCTTTTCCCAGTCTCAAGCGCATGACTGTATGGATATACAGTCCCGCCCCGCCGCGGTCAAGTCGAGGGCGACTCCGGTGCGGGGAACCGATTCATCCGGCGAAGCCCCGGAAACCAGCGCATCCAGAGACCGGCGATCGCGACGCTGACGATTCCGCCGACGACGACCGCCGGCTTCAGGCCCCACCAGGCCGCGGTGAGGCCGGCCTCGAAATCACCGAGCTCGTTCGACGCGCCGATGAACACGGCATTGACCGCGCTGACGCGACCGCGGATCGCGTCCGGCGTCTCGAGCTGCACCAGCATGTGGCGGATGTAGACGCTCACCATGTCCGCGCCGCCCAACACCGCAAGCGCCACGAGCGACAGGAGAAAGCTCTCGGACACGCCGAAGACGATGGTTGCGAGGCCGAACAGGGCGACACCCGAAAACATCATCGCGCCGACATGACGCGTGATCGGGCGCCAGGCGAGCATGAGCGCGATGATCGCGGCGCCGATGCCGGGCGCTGCGCGCAGCCACCCGAACCCGTCGGGACCCACGTGCAGGATGTCGCTCGCATAGGCGGGCAGGAGCACCGCAGCGCCGCCGAAGAGCACCGCGAACAGATCGAGCGAGACGGCGCCGAGGATGCTTTTCTTCCGCCACACGAAGTGCAGCCCCTCGAGCAGCGTGTGCCAGGTATCCGGCTTTGGCGGACGCGCGGGTTTTTCCGTGCGCACGCCCGCGATCAGGACGACCGCGGCGGCGAGCAGTCCCGCGACCGTGCCGTAGACGACGTCCGGCCCCAGCAGGTAAACCAGTCCGCCGATCGCGGGGCCGGCGATCGTCGACACCTGCCAGGTGGTCGAATTGACGGCGACGGCGCGCGAGAACAGGGGCGGCGGCACGAGATTCGGCACGATCGCCTGGCCCGCGGGCATCGAGAAGGCGCGCGCCGTGCCGAAGACGACCATTACGGCAAAGACCGGCCAGGCAACAGCCAGGCCCGAAAACGTGAATCCGAGCAGCAGCAGCGCGCAGACGAGCTCGAGCGCAATGCACAGCAGCAGGATCAGTGCGCGATTGTGCCGGTCCGCGACGTGCCCCGCGGGGAGGACCAGCAGGACAAACGGCAGAAACTGCGACAGCCCGATCAGGCCGAGATCGAGCGGATCCCTCGTGATCTCATAGATCTGCCAGCCGACCGCGACCGTCTGCATCTGCACTGCGATCGACGCGAGCAGCCGGGCCGACAGGAATCGCACGAAACCCGGATAGGCCAGCAGCCGGCCGAGCGGCGCGCCCGCGATTTCGATCAAGGCCATGCGGCGGTCAGCGTTCGACCAGGAGACGCAGCATGCGTCGCAGCGGCTCGGCCGCGCCCCAGAGCAGCTGGTCACCGACGGTGAATGCCGTGACGTAATCCTCGCCCATCGCGAGATGACGGATGCGTCCCACTGCGATGGCGAGCGTGCCCGTCACCGCCGCGGGCGTGAGCCGCGCGAGCGTCGCCTCGCGCTCGTTCGGAACCAGGCGGATCCACGGATGCGCATCCGCAAGATGCCGCTCGATCTCCACAATCGGCGCCTTGCGTTTCAGCTTGATCGTGACCGCCTGGCTGTGACAGCGCATTGCGCCGACGCGCACGCAAATCCCGTCGATCGGCACCGGCGCGGACGACAGGCCGAGAATCTTGTTGCCCTCCGCACCCGCCTTGAATTCCTCCCGGCTGTAGCCATTGCCGAGATCGCGGTCCACCCAGGGCAGCAGGCTGCCGGCGAGTGGTTGCCCGAGGCGCGCGACCGGCATCCCAGCGGCGAATGCGGCGGTCGCGCGGCGGTCGATCTCGAGGATTGCGCTGGCCGGATCGTCCAGCAGCTCTCCGGCCGCGTCGCGCAGATGGCCCATCTGCGCGAGCAGCTCGCGCATCTCCCGCGCGCCGGCGCCCGAGGCCGCCTGGTACGTCATCGTCGTCATCCACTCGACCAGACCCACGCGGAACAGGCTCCCGAATGCCATCAGCATCAGGCTCACGGTGCAGTTGCCGCCGATCCAGTCGCGCTTGCCCGCGGCGAGTGCCGCGTCGATCACCGGCCGATTGACCGGATCGAGGATGATCACCGACTCGTCCTTCGGGCGCAGCGCGGAAGACGCGTCGATCCAGTACCCGCGCCAGCCCGCGGCGCGAAGCTTCGGATGAATGGCTTCGGTATATTCGCCGCCCTGGCAGGAAATCAGGATCTCGCAGCGGGCGAGCGCCGCGAGATCATTCGCGTCGCCGACGCGCTCGGCGTCGCGGCCCGTGACCGGCGCCGCGCTCCCCGCCTGCGAGGTCGAAAAAAAAGCGGGCTCGATCCGGTCGAAATCGCGCTCCGCGCGCATGCGCTCGACGAGCACGGAACCGACCATGCCGCGCCAGCCGATCAGTCCCGTTTTTGGCAACGCCGCCATCGACTCGCTTGTTGCACTGCGATGACCGCACTATAGCGTGCCGCAGGCCGGAGCAAGCAATGGCCACCGAACAGTCGCCCCCGTTGAACGTGCCGCCTGAAGCCGAGTGGGGACCGCACTTCGACGTCGCGCGAGCGACCGATGCGTACCTCGCGACCGTGCCCGCCGCCGATCGAGAAAAGTCCGATGCGTACTTCGAAGGCGGCTACTGGATCGAAGCGTGGAGCACGTTGATCGCCGTGCTCCTCGCATGGCTCCTGCTTCGCGCGCGCTTCGCGGCGCGATTGCGCAACTGGGCCGCGGGCCGCGGCTATGGCCAGTTCTTCCAGGCATTGCTCGTCGCCGCCGGCTTCCTGCTCGCGATTGCGATCCTGATCCTGCCATGGACGCTCTACACGGAATATTTTCGTGAGCACCAGTACGGCATGTCGAATTACTCGACCGGCGGCTTCCTCGGCGAATGGACAATCAATGTCGGGCTTACCACCGTGTTCGGCGGACTCGTGATCGCAGGCATCTACGCGATCGTTCGCCGCGTCCGGGATCGCTGGGTTTATTGGGCAACCGCGTTGACCGGTTTATTCCTGCTTTTCGTGACCCTCATCGAGCCCGTGTTCCTCGCCCCGATATTCAATGATTACCAGCCTCTCCCCCAGGGCGAGGTCCGCGAATCGATACTCCGGCTTGCCCGCGAAACCGGAGTTCCCGCCGACGACGTGTACTGGTTCGATGCCTCGAAACAGACCAAGCGGTTCAGCGCCAACGTTGCCGGCATGGCCGGCACGACGCGCATCGCGCTGAACGACAATCTGCTGAACGGCACGACGCTGCCGGAAATCCGGGCCGTCATGGGCCACGAAATGGGCCATTACGAGCTGCGCCACGGCTTGTGGCTGGTGCTGCTGTTGTCACTGGTGCTCGGTTTCGGTTACTGGTCGGTCAACCGCCTGTTCGGGACATTCCAGCGCCGTCATGGGGAACGCTGGGGCGTGCGCGATCTCGCGGATCCGGCGGGGCTGCCGCTCGCGTTCGCGATTCTCATCGTCATCATGTATCTCCTGACGCCGGTCACCAACACAATCAGTCGCACCGCGGAACACCAGGCCGACGCTTTCGGCCTGGATACCGCGCGCGAGCCTTATGGTTTTGCGAGAGTCTCGATGCGGCTCAGCAGCTATCGCAAGCTCGAGCCCGGTCGACTGGAAGAGATCATTTTCTACGATCACCCGAGTGGTCGGGCTCGAGTCGAACGCTCGATGCGGTGGCTTGCCGCTCATCCGCCGTCGCAATAGCGCGAACTCTACCGGCTTGCGCAGAGACCAGCCGCAACGAGCGACAGGAAATCTTCGCTCGAGATGACGGATTTTGCGGCTGCGATATCAGGGGCAAAGTGCCGGTCGTGATCGTAGAAAGCGACTTTCGAGCGCAGTAATGAATGTGCTTTTTCGAGTGCGGTGCTCGATTTCAGCGGTCGGCGAAAATCGATACCTTGCGCCGCCGCGAGCAGCTCGATCGCGATGACGCCACGTGTGTTCTCCGCCATCTGGCCAAGCCGGCGCGCGGCGAAGGTCGCCATGCTGACGTGATCTTCCTGGTTGGCGGAGGTCGGCAGGCTGTCGACCGACGCGGGATGCGCGAGCGACTTGTTCTCCGAGGCGAGCGCGGCGGCCGTCACCTGCGCGATCATGAATCCGGAATTGAGCCCGCCCTGCCGCACGAGAAAAGCAGGAAGCTGGCTCAGGCTGTCGTCGATCAGCATCGCGATGCGCCGCTCGGCGAGCGCGCCGATTTCCGCGAACGCAAGCGCCAGGTTGTCGGCCGCGAACGCCACCGGCTCGGCGTGAAAATTGCCGCCGGAGAGCACTTCGCCTTCGCGGCCGAACACGAGCGGATTGTCGGAAACGCCGTTCGCCTCGAGCATGAGCGTGCGCCCGGCATCCAGGATCTGCTGCAGACAGGCGCCCGCCACCTGCGGCTGGCAGCGCAGCGAATAAGGATCCTGCACGCGATCGCAGTTCTCATGCGAGCGCCCAATATCGCTCTCGCCGAGCACCGCGCGAAACGCGGCGGCGACGGCAATTTGAGAGGGTTGTCCCCGCACGCCGTGGATGCGCGCATCGAATGGCACGCGGCTGCCGAGCGCCGCATCCACCGACATCGCGCCGCTCAAGATCGAGCCCGCGAGCAGGTCCTCCGCAGCGAACAGCGCTTCGAGCGCGAGCGCGGTCGAGACCTGCGTGCCGTTCAGAAGCGCGAGCCCTTCCTTCGGCCCCAGCGTCAACGGCTCGATGCGCGCCGCCTTCAACGCCGCCGCGCAATCCTGCTGAACGCCCTGCACGCGCACGCGGCCTTCGCCGATCAGTGCAAGCGACAGGTGGGCGAGCGGTGCGAGATCACCCGAGGCTCCCACCGAACCCTGGCCCGGCACCAGCGGATGAATGCCGGCATTGACGAGTTGCAGCAGCCGCTCGATCACGACCGCACGCACGCCCGAGAAGCCGCGCGCGAGGCTTGCGGCCTTGAGCGTGAGGACCAGGCGCACCGTGGAATCGGCGAGCGGCGCGCCGACTCCCGCCGCGTGCGAGCGCACGAGGTAGAGCTGAAGCTTCGTGAGCTCGTCGTCCGAGATGCGCGTCCTCGCGAGCTTCCCGAAGCCCGTGTTGATGCCGTAGAGCGATTCGCCCGCCGCGAGCCGCGCACGCACGGCAGCCAGGGATTGCTCGACGGAATTGCGCCAGCCGTCCGCGAGCCCGACGGTGTCGGCGCCGCGGGCGACGCGACGGAGCTCGGCAAGCGAGATCGCCCCCGGCTTCAGCGTGAGCGCCGGCATTTCAGCGCACCGACGGCAGGTCGAGCCCCTGCTCGCGCGCGCAGTCGATGGCGCGCTCGTAGCCGGCATCCGCATGGCGCATGACGCCCGTGCCCGGATCGTTCCGGAGCACGCGCGCAATGCGGGCGGCCGCCGCCGTGGTCCCGTCACAGACGATCACCACACCCGCGTGTTGCGAGAAGCCCATGCCGACGCCGCCGCCGTGATGGATCGAAACCCAGGTCGCGCCGCTCGCCGTATTCAACAGGGCGTTCAGGAAGGGCCAGTCGGAAACCGCATCCGAGCCATCCTTCATCGCTTCGGTTTCGCGGTTCGGACTCGCGACCGATCCGGAGTCGAGATGATCGCGGCCAATCACCACGGGCGCCGACAACTCGCCCTTTGCGACCATCTCGTTGAAGGCGAGACCGAGCCGCGCGCGATCCTGCAGGCCGACCCAGCAGATGCGCGCGGGCAGTCCCTGGAAACGGATGCGTTCCCGTGCCATGTCGAGCCAGCGGTGCAGGTGAGCATCGCCCGGCATCAGCTCCTTCACCCTGGCATCCGTGCGATAGATATCTTCCGGATCGCCCGAAAGGGCCACCCAGCGGAAGGGCCCGATGCCCTCGCAAAAAAGCGGGCGGATATAGGCCGGCACGAAACCCGGAAAATCAAAGGCATTCTTCAGGCCTTCCTCCAGGGCAACCTGGCGAATGTTGTTACCGTAGTCGAACACGACTGCGCCTTGCGACTTGAGGTCCAGCATCGCCTCTACGTGGAGCTTCATCGAGGCGCGCGCCTCGCGCTCGATGCGGGCCGGATCCCTGCTTCGCGCTTCCGCGGCCTGCGCCAGCGTCCAGCCGCGCGGCAGGTAACCGTTCCGCGGATCGTGCGCAGAGGTCTGGTCCGTCACGGCGTCCGGCACGATGCGGCGGCGCGCGAGCTCGGGGTAGACGTCCGCCGCATTGCCGAGCAGCCCGATGGAAATCGCCTTCTTGACTCGCCGCGCCTCCTCGATCATCGCGATCGCCTCGCTGAGCGTCGCGGCCTTGCAATCCACATAACCGGTGCGCAGCCGGAAGTCGATGCGCGACTCGTCGCACTCCACCGCGAGCATCGAGAAGCCGGCCATCGTGGCCGCCAGCGGCTGCGCACCGCCCATGCCACCGAGCCCCGCCGTGAGGATCCAGCGCCCGCGCGCATCGCCGCCGAAATGCTCGCGCGCGCACGCGCCAAAGGTTTCGTAAGTGCCCTGCACGATGCCCTGCGAGCCGATGTAGATCCACGAGCCCGCCGTCATCTGCCCGTACATCATCAGGCCCTTCCGGTCGAGCTCGTGGAAATGCTCCCAGGTGGCCCAGTACGGCACGAGATTCGAGTTCGCAATCAGGACGCGGGGCGCATCCGGATGCGTGCGGAACACGCCGACCGGTTTCCCCGACTGCACGAGCAGCGATTCGTCATCCTTGAGCCGCCTCAGAACGCCGAGGATGCGTTCGAAGGATTCCCAGTCGCGTGCGGCCTTGCCGATGCCCCCGTAGACGACGAGCCGGTCGGGATGCTCGGCAACCTCCGGATCCAGGTTGTTTTGGATCATCCGGAATGGCGCTTCGGTCAACCAACTGCCGCAGCTCAGCTGACCGCCGCGCGGTGAACGGACGGGGCGCGGAAAGGCGGTGGACGCTGTCGGTTCGGCGTTCATGGGCTGCGAGAGTAACGCGTATCGGGCATTATATATGCGCCGTCGGACGGCTCCTTCCATGCCCCGATCCCGCGCAATCGGCGGCGGCACCGACCCAGCGGCAGTGCTTGGCGTCGTGTCACTGATCTTCTGAAGCCTGCCGCCCGTCACCAGGCCGCGGAGTTTTTCCGCATGCCGACGCGGCGAGTCGTGGTGCTCGCGACGGAAGTCGAGATCTGATTCCGCTCTCGAGAACCGCGCAGGCAGCGACCTCGCTTACGCGGCGTGCTTACGCTCAACCGCGTCGTAGTGATCGATGACCTGGCGCACGTACTGGCGCTTGCTCAGGTAATTGCCCGGCCAGAAGCTGCGCTTGAACCCGTAGATGACGATCGATTTCAGGTCGTGACGGTCGAGACCCAGATGCTTGACCGCGAGCATCAACTCGTTCGTCACCGTCGTATTGCTCATCAGTCGGTTGTCGGTGCAGAGCGTCGTCGAGATCCGCGCCGCGCGGAGCCGGCGGAACGTGTGATCGTCGAGCCACTTCAGCTCGGGATTGGTCTGGAGATTGCTCGTCAGGCAGATCTCGAGCGTGATGCGACGGTCGGCGATGTAGTTACCGAGCTTCTCCACGTAGCGCTCGCGATCCTCGATCTCCGGATCGCGGATCTCCGCCGCTTCCAGCAAATAAGTGCCGTGGCCGATGCGATCCGCGTGCAGGTCGGTGATCGCCTGGAAGATGGACTCCGGCCCGTAGGCCTCGCCCGCGTGCACCGTGCGCTTCAGGAAATGCCGGTGCGCGTATTCGAACGCGTCCCGGTGCGCGCCGGCCGGGTAGCCGGACTCCTCGCCCGCGAGATCGAAGCCGACCACTTGGAGGCCGAGGCTGTCGCGCGCCAGCACCGCCGCCCGCGCCAGGTCGACCGACGCCATGGCGTAGAGATCCTTGGGCCGCGTGAACGGGTGCGCCGCGAACAGCGTGTCGTAATAACGGCTGAAGCCGGCCGTGAACATGCGCAGCGCGCAGCAGATGATGCCGTACTCGAACGGCGGCTCCCGGCCCGCGATGATCTCGGGCTTGCGATTGTAGGCATCACGCGCGCGACGCAGGCCCCGGTCCACGGCGGCGATCACCTGCACCGCATCGAGTCCCGGCCGGACGTGCAACTGCGGCGCGAAGCGCACCTCCAGATAGCGCACGCCCTCCGCCTGATTGTCCTCGGCAAGCTCGGCGGCAATGCGCTCGAGCGACTCCGCGTTCTGCATCACCGCGACCGTATAGCGGAAGCCCTTCAGGTAGTCGCCGAGACTCGAGTAACGCTCCTTATATACGGTCTCGCGCAGCCCACCCTCGGTGTAGCTCGGGAGTTCCACATGATTCGCGCGCGCGATCTCGATCAGCGTCGGTATGCGAAGCGACCCATCGAGGTGAACGTGCAGGTCGGTCTTCGGCAACGCGGCGATGAATTCGCGCGTGATCGTGGAATCCGGCACATCGACTCCGCTGGAAGGCAACCGAGACACGCAGCATAACGCGACCGCGACAGCTTCCGGTAAGCTCTGCAAGGTGAGCGTCCTCGACACGCAGGGCTGGACCCGGCTGATACGGAATGCGGCCGTCGCGACCTGCACGGATGGCAGGCCTTACGGATTGATCCCTAGAGGCGCGATTGCACTCGCCGGCAACCGGATTGCCTGGGTCGGATCGAAAAAGGAACTGCCTGCGGCGTTGCCGAAAGGTGTCGCGGTCAACGACGTGCGCGGCGCGCTGATCACGCCAGGACTCATCGACTGCCACACGCATCTCGTCTGGGCCGGCTCACGTTATCGCGAATTCGAGCAACGGCTTCAGGGAACGAGTTACGAGGACATTGCGCGCGCCGGCGGCGGGATCGCAGCGACCGTCGCCGCCACCCGCGCCGCCAGCGAGAACGACTTGTTGACCCTCGCACTCGGCCGCGCCGCGAAGCTCGTCGCCGAGGGCGTGACTGCGCTCGAGATCAAGTCCGGCTACGGCCTCGACCGCGACAACGAACTGAAAATGCTGCGGGTGGCGCGAACGCTCGGCAAACGCCTGTCCCTGACCGTCCGTACCACCCTGCTCGCGGCCCATGCCATGCCGCCCGAGTTCAAGGATCGCAGCGACGACTATATTAAATGTGTCTGCGAGGACATCCTCCCCGCCGCCGCGGACGATGGCCTCGCCGACGCCGTGGACGCCTTCTGCGACAATATCGGCTTCACGCCTGCCCAGGTCGAGCGCGTCTTCAGCCGCGCGAAGGAACTCGGTCTTGCGGTCAAGCTGCATGCCGAGCAGTTTTCCAACCAGAACGGCGCGGCGCTCGCCGCGAAGTTCAAGGCGCTTTCCGCGGATCACCTCGAGCACGTGGACAAGGACGGCGTGCTCGCGATGGCCGCCGCGCGCACTGTTGCCGTTCTGCTGCCAGCTGCGTTCAGCTACCTGCGCGAAACGAAGCTGCCGCCGATCGAGTTGCTGCGCGTCCACCGCGTGCCGATCGCGATCGCGAGCGACCTCAATCCCGGCAGCGCGCCGCTGGCGTCGCTGCTGCTTAACATGAACCTCGGCTGCACGCAGTTCGGCCTGACGCCTGAGGAGGCCCTGCTCGGCGTGACGCGCCACGCGGCCCGCGCGCTCGGCCTCAGGAAGGAACGCGGCACGATCGAGGCCGGCAAGGTCGCCGATCTCGTCATCTGGAACGCCGAGCATCCGGCGGAACTCGCCGCCCAGTTCGGCCTAGTGCGGCCGGTTGCGACGCTTCGCGAAGGAGCACAAGCCTAGGTGTACCTCGCCGGAGACGGAGAATGATCTACCCGAAGGACAACGCGGCGTGAAAGAAACGCTCGTCGTCGCGCGCTGGAACCACCTGGCGGCGCGACTCGGCATCCTGAAGCCGCTGGTCGCATTCCGCTGGCTCGAATCCCATTACGAGCAAGCGGCGCGCAAATACCACACGACGCGGCACATCAACGAGTGTCTCGCCATCCTCGACCGCGCGCGTCACCCGGAGGCGTGGAACCCGCTCGTCGAATACGCGCTCTGGTTTCACGATGCCATCTACAACACCTTTTCGCGCCAGAACGAGGAGAGAAGCGCCGATGCCGCCGTGCGCGTGCTGGAGCGCTCCGGCCGTCCAGCCGCCGATTGCGATTTGGTGCGCGCGCTGATTCTGGCGACGCGCCACGGCGCGCAGCCGAGCGAACCGCCGCTGCAACTGCTGGTGGACGTGGATCTCGCGATCCTTGGCGCCGACGCCGACCGTTATGCCGAATTCGAATTGCAGATCCGCGCGGAATACTGGTGGGTCCCCACCACCCTTTACCGCAAGCAACGGGGCGCCATCCTCCACTCTTTCGTGATGCGGCCGTCCATCTACTCGACGCACGAGTTCCGCGAGCGACACGAGCGCCAGGCGCGCAATAACATTGCCTGGGGACTCGAACAACTGAGTTTCGGCCGCGCGACGTTTCGCTGGACTGCCCGATTCTGATCATGCGCCGGGTCGCTTTTCTCACGCTCAGCGATCCCGCCGGATTCGTCATGGACGACGAGCTCGCGATCGCGCCGCTGGCAAAACGCGGCTGGCAGGTCGATACGCTGCCCTGGGACCGCAAAGGTGTGGACTGGAGACGATACCAGCTCGTCGTGATCCGCTCCACCTGGGATTACCAGCATCACGCGGACAAGTTCCTTCGCCTGCTCGATACGATCGAACAAAGCGGCGCGCGGCTCGAGAACGGCAGCGAAGTCGCGCGCTGGAACATGCGGAAAACGTACCTTCGCGACCTCGCAGGGCGCGGCGTCGAGATCGTGCCGACATTCTGGCGCGAGCAGCTCGGGCCCGACGAACTATTGCCGCTTTTCGACGAACTCAGAAGCGAAGAGGCCGTCATCAAACCGGTCATGAGCAGCAATGCCGAGGGCGCCTGGCGGATCGATCGCGCGCAAGCGAAAGCCCTGGCCACGGAGATCGAAACGTATTTCGCGGCGCGGCCGCTCATGCTCCAGCCATTCGAGCGCGGCATCGTCGAGGAAGGCGAATTCTCGATGATCTATCTCAATGGCGTGTACAGCCACAGCGTCCTCAAGGTGCCGAAGCACGGCGACTTCCGCGTGCAGGAAGAACACGGCAGCGACATTCGCCCGGTCACGCCAGAACCTGCTCTGCGCGCGGCCGGCGATGCGGCTATTGCCGCGATCGGCCGCAAGCTCCTGTATGCGCGCGCGGATCTGGTGCGCAACGACGACACGTTCCGGGTCATGGAACTGGAGCTGGTCGAACCCGCGCTGTACCTACGCACGGATAGCGGCGCGCCGGAGCGGTTTGCGGACGCGATCGTTTCCGTCATCTCGTAGCCGTCACCGTGTCAGCCGGTTCCTGCCGGTCGTCGGGCAATGCGCCCACTGCAGGGCACCGACGCCGATGCTATACGTGAAATAGACTCCGACCGCGCAAGGTTCCGTCTTAATTGCCATGATCCGAAGACTGCTTTCCAAGAAGTATCGGCTCTATTCCCGCAGGAAAGATCCGAAAACCGGCAAGCGACGCAATCTCGGAACATTTCCAACACGCGCTGGCGCGGAGAAACATGAGCGCGCCGTGCAGTACTACAAACACAAGTAGTCGATGAATCGGTCTATCTCATCCGCCACGCGCGCCCGCAGGAAGTCATCGCCAAGCGACACCGCGGTTTCGTACGACGACTTCAAGGAGTACGAGGGCCGGAAATACACGGGATTGAAGACTGGCCGCAGTCATAAATGGCATTACGACGAGGGCGAATATAAAGAAGCGAGGGTCACGCCCGACCTCTGGCAAATCAGCTACGCCGTGACGTAACGTCGCGCCGGCCGGGGACCGGAAGGATCGGGCGTCCCGGTCGGCACCGAGTATCACTGGTACGTTCTCGCTCACCAGAATGTTCGCAAACTCAATGCCAACGACTACAAGACGTCACTTTCCGGACCGAAATTCAAAAATTCGCACAAGCGCGCGGACAGTGACAAACGGAGCGCCACACCGCGCACCCAGCGGAAGCGCATGATCAAAATTCTGCGCGATGCGATCTGTGACCTGCAGCGGGCGACGACACAGGAGCAGCCGTTATGCTCAAGGCAAAGGTTGCGCTCATGAAATCTCTCGCCGGCATCGAATTGCTAATTTCCAGAGGCACCGGCCGCGTCGAGGGGGCTCCTGACGCCGCGCCCTCCCCGATTGAGCACATGCGTGTAGATCATCGTTGTTTTCACGTCGGAGTGGCCAAGAAGCTCCTGTACAGTCCGAATGTCGTAGCCGTCCTCCAAGAGGTGAGTCGCGAAACAGTGGCGAAAGGTGTGAGTGCTGGCCGGCTTCGTGATTCCCGTCGCGCGAATTGCCAGCTTGACGGCACGCTGCACGTTTTGCGGATACAGATGGTGGCGTACCAGGTCGTTTGAGTACGGGTCAATGCAAAAGGAATTCGCCGGAAACACCCAGTACCAGGGCCACGAGGTTGCCGCTTTGGGGTATTTGCGACGCAGCGCAAACGTCAGGGAAACACCGGGACGACACTCTTTCCGGTCCGCTTCGAACCGCAGTGCCACACGTTCCAGATGAGCGCGAAGATGTGGAAGGAGAGCATCAGGAAGCACCGTGACACGATCCTTCTGGCCCTTCGCGTCACGAATGAGCAACTCGCGCCTCGCGAGATCGATATCCTTGATACGCAGCTGGAGGCATTGCAGAAGCCGCATGCCCGATCCATAGAGCATCGAGACGACCAGCCACTCGGTTCCGGATAAACGAGAAAGAACCTGTTGCACTTCCAAGCGTGTCAGCACGATTGGCAAGCGTTGCGGACGCTTCGCTCGTATGACGTTCTCGAGCCAAGGCAGTTTGATCTCGAGTACCTCGCGATACAGGAACAGGATCGCGGCGAGCGCCTGGTTCTGTGTTGACGCCGAGACTTTATGATTCACGGCAAGGTCTGTAAGGAAACTTTCGACTTCCGGCCCGCCCATTTGTCGCGGATGTCGCTTCTTGTGATAGCGGATAAAGCGCCGGATCCAATGCGAGTAGGTCTTCTCGGTCCGGTGACTCATGTGACGAGCCCGAATCCGAAACTGTGCCTCGGCCAACAGACCTTGCCGTTCAACCATCCACTGTTTTTACATTTGCAGGATAGACCTGATCTATCAGTAGGCTAGTCAAGGAGTTGCGTTTGCGCCGGATGATTAATGGGCGTAAATGACGTAAAAGAAGACGTCATTTTTCATACCCAATAGACGTTAGGCGGCGAACCTCCAGCCATGTATGTCGGCAGTTGCCACTGTGGAGCAGTCACCGTCGAAGTCGCGCATCTCCCGGAGGCCGTCATCTCCTGCAATTGTTCACTCTGTCGCCGCACGGCGGGTCTTTGGGCGCGATTCCCCCGGCTGGCTGTGCGCATCGCCGGCCACCCTGAAAACACGATCGAGTATGTCTGGGGTGACAAGACCTTGCGGAACCTGCGGTGCAAGATCTGCGGCTGTATTACGCATTGGGAGCCGCTCGACAGCACCCAGGACTATGTGGGAATCAACCTGCGCAACTTTGAACCTCCCGTACTGAGCTCCTTGCCGGTTCGCAAGTTCGACGGAGCCGAAACATGGACCTTCATCGACTGAGCCCATGCAGTTCGCCGCCTAACTATGCGTTGGAGCGGTCCGTGAC
>JBOHZO010000166.1:0-8277 GCA_050738555.1 Steroidobacteraceae bacterium
AAACGTCCGGAACCGGCAACGACTCTGCCGCCGCTGGCAGCGCCTTCAGCAACAACGCGCCCGCTTCCGCGGGGAGCCGCGCCCGGACCTTCGAGTAGCTCAATGCTCCTTCCGCCATCGCCGCGGCAATCGCGCTTTCCATGAGCGGCTCCGGCAGGCTGTCGTTATATACAGTCTCCTACCAGAAATTCCATCTAAAGCAATAGGTTACGTTGACTTTCAGGCCCCGTGGCTTCACTCCTAACCTGCCAACCGATCCGCATCAGCGCCGAGAGCAGAATGCCGGATCGCCGCAATCTCGTCGCGCACGGCCGCCGCTTTTTCGAACTCGAGATTCCGCGCGAGCCGGTACATCTCCTGCTCGAGCTTGCGGGTCTGCTGCATCGCCTGCTCCGGCGTGAGCCGCACGATCCTCCGGCGCCCGCGCTCGCCGGGGGCCACCGTGCGCGCGCCTTCCATGATGTCCTTGACCGCCTTGCGGATGGACTTCGGCACGATGCCGTACTCCGCATTCCAGGCGAGCTGCTTCTCGCGGCGCCGGCTCATTTCGGCCAGCGCGCGATCTATGGAGCCGGTCATGCGGTCGGCGTAGAGGATCGCGGTCCCGTGCTCATTGCGGGCCGCCCGTCCGACGGTCTGGATCAGTGAGCCTTCCGAGCGCAGGAAACCTTCCTTGTCCGCATCGAGAATGGCGACCAGCGACACCTCCGGCAGGTCGAGGCCTTCGCGCAGCAGGTTGATGCCCACCAGCACGTCGAATTTCGCGAGCCGCAGGTCGCGGATGATCTCGACGCGTTCCACGGTCTCGATGTCCGAGTGCAGGTAGCGCACCTTGACCCCGTGCTCGTCGAGGTACTCGGTGAGGTCCTCCGCCATGCGCTTCGTCAACGTGGTCACGAGGACGCGTTCATGGCGCTCCGCACGCAGCCGGATCTCCGACAGCAGGTCGTCCACCTGGGTTGAGACCGGGCGGACTTCGACGACCGGGTCGACGAGGCCCGTCGGCCGCACGACCTGCTCCACCACCTGGCCGGATTTCGCCAGCTCGCGTTCCGCAGGCGTCGCGGAGACATAGATGGTCTGCGGTTGCACGCGCTCAAACTCGTCGAAGCGCAGCGGCCGATTGTCCAGTGCCGACGGCAGCCGGAATCCGTATTCGACCAGCGTCTCCTTGCGCGAGCGGTCGCCGCGGTACATGGCCTGGAGTTGCGGCAAGGTCTGGTGGCTTTCATCGATGACGAGCAACGAGTTCCGCGGCAAGTAGTCGAAAAGGCAGGGCGGCGGCTCACCCGGCTCGCGGCCCGACAGATAGCGCGAGTAATTCTCGATGCCCGCGCAGTAGCCGAGCTCCGCGATCATCTCGAGATCGAAGAGCGTGCGCTGCTCGAGCCGTTGCGCCTCGACCAGCTTGTTAGCCGCCCGCAATTCGGCGAGCCGGCCCCGCAATTCGACCTTGATCTCGTCCACGGCCGCAAGCAGCCGCTCGCGTGGCGTCACGTAGTGGGTCGAGGGAAACACGGTCAGGCGCGGCACCTTTCTCAAGACCTCGCCGGTCAAGGGATCGAAGAAGGCGAGCGATTCGATCTCCTCGTCGAAGAACTGCACGCGCACGGCGTCGCGATCCGATTCCGCCGGGAAGATGTCGACGACGTCCCCGCGCACGCGAAACGTGCCCTGGCGCAGGTCCAGCTCGTTCCGCGTGTATTGCATGTCCGCCAGGCGCCGCAGCAGCTGGCGGTGATCCATGCGGTCGCCGCGCACGAGATGCAGCACCATTTTGAGGTATGACTCCGGATCCCCGAGCCCGTAAATCGCGGAGACCGTTGCGACGATGATCGAGTCCGGCCGTTCCAGCAGTGCCTTCGTCGCCGAGAGCCTCATCTGTTCGATGTGCTCGTTGATCGAGGCGTCCTTCTCGATGTAGGTGTCGGACGACGGAACGTAGGCTTCCGGCTGGTAGTAGTCGTAGTACGAAACGAAATACTCGACCGAGTTTCGCGGGAAGTATTCCTTGAACTCGCCGTAGAGCTGCGCGGCGAGCGTCTTGTTGTGCGCGAGAACGAGCGTTGGACGCTGCACACTCTGGATCACGTTCGCGATCGTGTAGGTCTTGCCGGAACCGGTAACGCCGAGCAGGGTCTGGTGCGCGAGCCCGGACGCGATGCCATCGATGAGCGCGGAAATCGCGGCGGGCTGGTCGCCCGCCGGCGCGTAGGCCGCCTGAAGATCGAACGCCCTCGGCTCGCTCATCCTTGCCTCGAATTGCAACGCAAAATGCCTTCCCGTACCTTAGCCGGGTTTCCGGCCATCCGGTACCCCTGCGTGACCATCCGTCTCTCCAAGCGCGTCCAGCGCATCAAGCCCTCGCCTACGCTCGCGGTGACCGCGCGCGCGGCGCGGCTGAAGTCCGAGGGCAAGGACATCATCGGACTCGGCGCGGGTGAGCCGGATTTCGACACGCCGGTCCACATCGCCGATGCGGGCGTCGCCGCGATCCGCGCCGGTCACACCCGCTATACGAATGTGGAGGGCACGAACGAGCTGAAAGATGCGATCATCGCCAAGTTCCGCCGGGACAACGACCTCGAGTACGCGCGTTCCCAGGTCCTCGTGTCGAGCGGCGCGAAGCAGACGGTCTTCAATCTCTGCTGCGCCCTTCTCGACCCGGGCGACGAGGCGATCATCCTGGCGCCTTACTGGGTTTCGTATCCGGACATGGTGCTCGTGGCAGACGGCACGCCGGTACCCGTGTTTGCGGGCATCCGCGACGGATTCAAGATCACGGCAGCGCAACTCGAGGCCGCGATCACGACGCGCACGCGGTTGTTCATCCTGAACAGCCCCAGCAATCCGACGGGAGCCGCGTATTCCAAAGCGGAGCTGCAGGCCTTCGGCGCGGTGCTTGCGAAGCATCCGCAAATCGTCATCGGCACGGACGATATGTACGAGCACATCTGGTGGGGGCCCGAGCCATTCACGAGTTTTGCGACCGCGAACCCGCAGCTGTACGGCCGCACCGTGACGATCAACGGTTGCTCGAAGAGCTACGCGATGACCGGCTGGCGCCTCGGTTACTGCGGCGGACCCGCCGAAGTCATCGCGGCGATGGCGACGATCCAGGGCCAGAGCACCTCGAATGCGTCGTCGATCTCTCAAAAGGCCGCGACCGTCGCGCTCAATGCTCCGCAGAACTGTGTGGCCGAGTTCAACAGCGCTTTCAAGGCGCGGCATGACCTCGTGGTCGATGGCCTGAACGCGTTGCCCGGCGTCAAATGCATTCCCGGCTGGGGCACTTTCTATGCATTCGCAAACGTCGAGCAGGCGATGAAGATCGTAGGCGCGGCCGACGATAATGCCTTCGCCGAATTCCTGATCAACGAGGCCGGTGTCGCCGTCGTGCCGGGCTCGGCGT
Organism: Steroidobacteraceae bacterium; assembly: GCA_050738555.1. Lineage (GTDB taxonomy): Bacteria > Pseudomonadota > Gammaproteobacteria > Steroidobacterales > Steroidobacteraceae > SCUD01. The sequence goes on from JBOHZO010000166.1 coordinate 3,413, forward strand.
TCGGCGCGCCCGGGTATTTCCGGCTGTCGTTCGCCGCCGCGACGGAGACATTGAAAGACGCGCTCGCCCGCATGCAGCGCGCGCTCACGGGTGCGAAAGCACAGAAGCGCGCCTGAACCTCGATTTCGGCCGAAAATTCCTGCCGGTTTGTTGACTTAGGCGCGGCCTTGGCCGACAATCCCGCGCCCTGAAAAGCCGCTTCCCCGATAGCTCAGTCGGTAGAGCAACGGACTGTTAATCCGTGGGTCGTTGGTTCGAGTCCAACTCGGGGAGCCATCCTTCTTGCACGTTAACGGTCCACGGTCCGCGAGGACGCCACTCCCTCCGGCCTTTTGCCGAGTGCTATCGCATTGCCGACGAGCAGCACCGCAAGTCCTGCGAATGCCGCCAGGCTCCACCGGTAATCCTCGAACAGAGTCGACACGGTGAGCGCGACGACAGGGAACAGGACACTGGTGTAGGCCGCGCGCGCCGCGCCGATGCGTTTCAGGAGCGCAAGATAGAGCCCGAAGGCGAGCGACGTGCCGGCGAGCGAGAGGTAGAGCAGCGACACCACGTACGGCCAATGCGGATCGAACGCGATAGGCGTCCCGCGGGTCGCGGCAATCACGGCAAGACCGATCGCGCCATAGGCCATGCCGTAGGCGTTGACCGTGACGACCGGCAGTCTGCCCTCGGTATTTCGCATCGCCGCCATGTTGCCGAGCGATGCCACGTAGGTCGCACCGAGTGCAAGCAGCGCGCCGTGCGCAATCGATCGATCGCCGAGTGCCGCCTGGAGCTCCGGCAGAAACAGGAGTGCGACGCCCAGCATGCCCGCACCCGCGGCGACGAGCACGCGCCGTTCGATCGGCGTGCCAAAGATCATCCGGCTGTTGACGAGGTTGAAAAAGATGATGCCCGTGAAGATCACGGCGACCAACCCGCTCGTCAGGTATTGCGTCGAGAGATAGGTCATCCAGTAATTCAGGCAGAAGAGCGTCAAGCCCTGCAGCGCCACGTAGCGATGATCCCGCCACGACAGTTGCAGCGGGCTGCCGGTCACGCGCGCATAGACGAATACGCAGATGGCTGCAATGCCGAAGCGATACACGAGCGAGATTTCCGGAGCCACGACGCCCAGCTGGAATTTGATCGCATACCAGGTCGTGCCCCAGATCAGCACCACGATGGCGTAAATGACACGGCTCGACACCCACCGGAAGCTAGTGCCTTATATTTGTTAAATCAATCACTAAAGCTAAAGCCCTCATCAAATATCACAGGTGAGGAAGCACTCGAAAGCGGCTATGATGGAGAGCGACCGGCGAGCCAGCGGCTCCAGCAGTCCTGGTGGCGGTCACTGAACCTGACGCGGCTGCACAAGGGGACCGCCGCATGAGTTTGACGGTCGCGTTGTTCGCGACGCTTGCACTCGCTGCGCCGGTCGAAGGGCCGCGCGACGCGGCCGGTTGGCGCGCCCAATCCGACTCACTGTATGCGCAAGGTAATTTCCGCGGCGCCATGGAAGCCGCCGAGAAGGCGCGCATGCTCAACCGATCCGATCCCTGGTCCAGCTATGCCTGGATTCGCGCGCTCGCGGCCATCGATCCGGACGCCGCGCGAAGCGCCATGCCGGGCCTGCTGGATCCGGTCGCACTCAAGGCTCTTCCCGACCTGGAGCGCGCGCAGCTCGAAACGGCGCTCGGCTACCTCTGCCTCGATCTCGGCATCGACCCGCTGGCCACGATGTATTTCGCCGACGTGCCGCCGGCAACACCGAGCCACGCGCGCGCACAAGCCGGGCTCGCGATCCTCGCGGTTCGCCGCGGCAATTCGCGCCAGGCCCTCGTGCATTTCGTCGCCGCCCGGTCTACGGTGCGCCTGGATCCGTCGCTCGCGGAACTCGAACGCGAGGCACGCTACCAGGTCGAGTTGCACGAATTCGTGACGGCGCACGATCTGCGCGACGCCAACGACGCGGGCCGGGCGTACTCGGTGCTCGACGAATTGCGGCCGAACCATCCGGCGACACTCCGCGCCCGCGCGGATCTCGCGGATCTCCGCGGTGACGCGCCCGCCCGCGAGCGGGCGCTTCGCGACCTGCTCGCAGTCGACGGTCAGGCGCCGGGCGCGGCGAGCCAGCTGGTCGACACACTGCTCGAGCAAAACCGCCCCTACGATGCATTCGTCGTCGCTCGCGACCTCGCGCCGGAACGCCTGACGATCGATCCCGGCTTGCAGGCGATCGAGCGCGACTGGGTCTCGCACATTGAGGCGGCGCTCGGCGCACGCTGGCGGAACGGCGCGGTCGATCACGATCATCTCGAATTGCCGCAGCTGCAGCTCGCCTGGGCTGCGAGTCATTCGCGCTGGGGCCGGATGCGTCTCTCGGTCGACGGGCTAGGCCCGGAATCGGACCGCGTGCCTGCCGGAGAACCGTTCGGCAGCCTGGTCGCACTGCCCGCATTTTCGGAAACCCAGTCCGACCGGGGCATCGCCGCCCTCGCCCAGTGGGCGCCACGTAACGGGCTCATCGTCGAGTTCGGCACGACGCCGAGTTCCTTCGAGGTCAGCAACCTCATTGGCGCGCTTCGTTTCCGGGTCGATACGCCGGAAGGCCCGTGGAGTTTCGGGCTGGATCGCCGGATCGTTGGTGATTCGCTGCTGTCGCTCGCCGGCACTGTCGATCCGCTGGACGGACGCGCCTGGGGCGGCGTCACGCGCAGCCGGGCCTATTTCGGCGGCCGCTTCGGCGGCGAGTATTTCACGATGTATGGCGTGCTGTCCGGCGCGGTTCTCGATGGCCACCGGGTCGACAGCAATTCGCAGTGGCGGACGGACGCGGGGTTCTGGAAGCGCGCCGCTTCAGGCAACAGCTGGGCGGCGAATCTTGGCGGTGCGGTCCAGGCAACCGGCTACGACGCCAACCGTTCGCACTTCACTCTCGGTCACGGGGGATATTTCAGCCCGAGGAAATTCCTTTCGGTCGGGCCGACATTCGAATGGCTGGGGCGCCGCGATGGGAAGAGCATCCGGTTCGAAGGCGGCCTCGCCTGGCAGGTCGTGCGTGAATCGTCGAGCGAGTTCTTCCCGACCGATCCCGCGTTGCAGGCGGCGAGCGGCGATCCACGTTACGCCGGCGACTCGCGCGAAGGCCTCGGTGCACGACTTGCGGCGTCGGTCGAGTGGCGCGTTTCAGATCGCGCGGTCGCGGGCCTCAGGCTCGAAGGCGTGCGCGGCGAGGATGCCGACGAAATCCGGCTGCAGATTTACACGCGCCGCTGGGATGGCGCGATCTCCGCGCCGGTGCGCGAGCCGCCGGTCGCGCTGCTGGCGTCCGAATTTTACGTCCTGAACTAAGGAGTCTCGTTCAGGCGCGGGTCTTGCGGCTCGCGAGGAACCCCTGCAGGTAGCTCGCGAACCGGTCTCCCAGTTCAGGGTGCCGCAGCGCGTACTCGACCGTGGCTTCGAGATACCCGAGCTTGCTGCCGCAGTCGTACCGCTTGCCCTTGAAGCGGTAGGCATACACCGGCTCATCTGCGAGCAGGGCTGCGATGCCGTCGGTGAGCTGGATCTCGCCCCCCGCGCCCTGTCCGATCTTCCGCAAGCGCTCGAAGATGGATCCGCTCAGCAGGTAGCGGCCGACGACCGCAAGATCGGACGGAGCATCCGCGGGCTTCGGCTTCTCGACGATGCGACGGATGCGCGCGAGTTCGCCGTCCGGGCCATCGGTCGCGACGATGCCATAGCTGCCGGTCTGGCTGCGCGCGACTTGCTGCACGCCGATCAGGCTGCCGCCGGACTTCAGATAGCGATCGCGCATCTGCGCGAGCACAGGCACCTCCGCATCGATCAAGTCGTCGGCGAGGTGCACGTAGAACGGCTCGTTGCCGATCACTGCGTGCGCGCAGAGGACCGCGTGCCCGAGGCCGAGTGGCGCCGGCTGCCGGATGTAGATGCAGGTCGCATCGGCCGGCAAAATGCCGCGCAGCAAATCGACCAATTCCGTCTTGCCCTGATCGGCGAGCGCAGCCTCGAGCTCGTGATCCGAGTCGAAATGGTCCTCGATTGCGCGCTTGGAACTTCCGGTAATGAACACGAGTTGCCGCGCGCCGGCGGCGAGCGCTTCGTCGGCGGCGTACTGGATCAGCGGCTTGTCGACGATCGGCAGCATTTCCTTCGGACTCGCCTTGGTGGCGGGCAGGAAGCGCGTGCCGCGGCCGGCGACGGGAAATACCGCGAATCGGATCGGTGCGGGTCGGCTCACGTCCGGCATGATACCGGAGACACCGCGAGCCGGCCCGCGCCGCGGGCGGGCGATCTTCAGCCTTCGGCTTTCCCGGCCTCGAACTTCAGATTCGCCTTGTTCTGCTCGACGAGCTTCTTGCCGACGCCCTTGACCTTGGCCAGGTCGTCCGCACTCTTGAACGGGCCGTTCTTCTGCCGGTAGCTGACGATTGCCTCAGCCTTCGCCATTCCGATGCCCTGCAACTCGCGGGCGAGCGTCTTGGCGTCCGCCGTGTTGACGTCGACGGGCCCGGCGATGGCGTTCGGCGCGAGCAGTATTGCGGCGACCAGCGCCGCACCCAGTCCCTTGGTAAACATGATTTCACTCCCTTTTCTCGCGCGCGGCGACCACCGCCGCGCCCGGGAGTAAAGTAATCGGGAAACGCCGCGGGCGTCGCCCAGCTATTGCGTGCGTTCGATGGGAAATAAAGGGGACGTTAAATAAAGGGGACGTTCACCTTTATTCGATGAAGGTGAACGTCCCCTTTATTTAACGTCCCCTTTATTTGCCGCCGCGCTCGAGACCGGCAACGACATCGAAGCGCAGCAGTGGGCGCTGGCTGTCCCAGATCTTGCAGCCCGGACACTGCCAGAAG
>JBOHZO010000167.1:0-7344 GCA_050738555.1 Steroidobacteraceae bacterium
CTCCTCGAGTGCCGACGCCGAGCGCCGCTCGGCCGCCGCCGCCGCGATGCCCGGCTGAACCGCCTGCAAGGCTTCCCAGACGTCGACGACGCGGGCGCGATGCAGGGCAAGCGCCTGCGACAAGCCGCCGCCGACCGCTTCCCGCGTCGGGCGCGTCACGTAGAGCCGCTTGCCGCCGCGCCGGCGGCCGAGCAGACCACTGCTCTCGAGCTTTCGGAGTGCCTCACGCACCGTGGAGCGATTGACTTCGAACTGGCGCGCGAGCTCGGTTTCGGTCGGGAGGGGCTGCCCTTCCGGGAGCTCGCGGCGCAGGATCCGGGTCCGGATCGCTTCCGAGACACGCCAATAGGCCGGCGCATAGCCGAGCGGTTCGAACATGCATCCCATATTTCTGTCTCAAGCTTGCCTGTCGGATTGTCGGACAATATGATGTGCTTGGCAAGCCTGACGTTCCGGCGGAGGCCTTGATGTTTCCGATCGACTTCGATTTCGAACTCGGGCAACGGGTCGACGAACTCCGCCAGGCGGTGCGCGAATTTGCGCTCCGCCGCATCGCGCCGCAGGCCGACGAGATCGATCGCAGCAATCGCTTTCCACGGGAGCTGTGGCCGGAGATGGGGGCCATGGGCCTGCTCGGCATGACGGTTCCCGAGGAATACGGCGGACTCGGCTTCGGCTACCTCGAGCACGTCGTCGCGATGGAGGAGATCAGCCGCGCATCCGGTTCGATCGGACTCTCCTACGGCGCGCATTCGAACCTCTGCGTGAACCAGCTGCGGCGCTTCGGCAACGACGAACAGAAGCGGCGCTACCTGCCCCGACTCGTGACCGGCGAGCACGTCGGCGCGCTTGCCATGAGCGAACCCGGTTCCGGCTCGGACGTCGTCTCGATGCGAACGCGCGCAGAGCGCAAGCCCGGCGGCTATGTGCTGAACGGCAGCAAGATGTGGATCACGAACGGGCCGGAAGCGGACACGACCGTGATCTATGCGAACATCGAACCCGGAAGCGGCGCCAGGGGGATCACGGCCTTCATCGTCGAACGCGGCATGACGGGATTTCGGGCGGCGCAGAAACTCGACAAGTTCGGCATGCGCGGCTCCGATACCTGCGAGCTCGTCTTCGAGGACTGCTTCGTGCCGGACGCCAATCTACTGGGACAGGCGGGTGGCGGCGCTGAAATACTCATGTCAGGTCTCGACTACGAGCGGCTCGTCTTGACGGGTGGCCCGCTCGGCCTCATGCGCGCGGCTCTCGACCTGATCGTTCCGTACCTGCACGATCGCGAACAGTTTGGCCGGCCCATCGGCAGTTTTCAGCTGATGCAGGCAAAGCTCGCCGATCTGTACGCTGCCTGCAACGCCTCGCGCGCCTACGCTTATGCCGTCGCGCGCGCCTGCGATGCGGGGCGCACGACGCGCTATGACGCCGCGGCCTGTCTGCTCTCCGCATCCGAGAACGCGACCCGCGCGGGGCTCGAGGCGATCCAGGTCCTGGGCGGCAACGGCTACATCAACGAATACCCCGCGGGCCGCATCTTGCGCGACGCGAAGCTCTACGAAATCGGCGCCGGCACGAACGAGATCCGCCGCATGCTGATCGGTCGCGAGCTGTTGCGGGCAACGGCCCCATGACGCGCATCGCGTCTCGCGTCGACGCCGGCAGCGCCGACTACCGCGACAACGCCGCGCAAATGGAGGCGCTCGTCGTGGAGCTCCGCCGCCGCCATGCGCAGGTTGCCGGCGGCGGCGGAGAGGACGCGCGCATCAAGCATCTGGCGCGCGGCAAACTGTTGCCACGCGACCGCATCGAGGCGCTGCTCGACCCGGGCAGTCCATTTCTCGAAGTCGCGCCGCTCGCCGCGGACGGCATGTACGGCGACGACGCGCCGGCCGCCGGACTCGTCGCCGGCATCGGCCGGATCCACGGCAACGAGCTCGTCGTCGTCGCGAACGACGCGACGGTGAAGGGCGGCACCTATTACCCGATCACAGTCAAGAAGCACCTGCGCGCGCAGGAAATCGCGCTCGAGAACCGCCTGCCCTGCGTCTACCTGGTCGATTCGGGGGGCGCCTTCCTGCCGCTGCAGGACGAGGTGTTCCCGGACCGCGAGCATTTCGGCAGGATTTTCTACAACCAGGCGCGGCTATCCGCCGCCGGCATCCCGCAGGTCGCGGTGGTGATGGGTTCCTGCACCGCGGGCGGCGCTTACGTTCCCGCGATGTGCGACGAATCGATCATCGTTCGCAACCAGGGCACGATTTTTCTCGGCGGGCCGCCGCTCGTGAAGGCAGCGACCGGCGAAATCGTCGACGCGGAGTCGCTCGGCGGCGGCGACGTGCACGCGCGCACCTCGGGTGTCGTTGATCATCTCGCCGACAACGATGCGCATGCGCTCGCGATGGCGCGCGAGATCGTCGGCAGCCTCAATCATCGGCCGTCGTCGTGGCTCGCGCGTCGGGATGCTGCGGAGCCTGGGTATAACGCAGCAGAGCTCTACGGAATCGTGCCGCGCGACTTGCGCCAACCCTACGACGTGCGCGAAGTGATCGCGCGCCTCGTGGACGCCTCGGAATTCCACGAATTCAAGGCGCTCTACGGCAAGACGCTCGTCTGCGGATTTGCGCACATCTGGGGCTATCCGGTCGCGATCCTCGCCAACAACGGCATCCTGTTCTCCGAATCGGCGCTGAAGGGCGCGCATTTCGTCCAGCTCGCCAATCGCCGCAAGCTGCCCCTCGTCTTTCTGCAGAACATCACGGGCTTCATGGTGGGCAAGCGCTACGAGAGCGGCGGGATCGCACGCGACGGCGCGAAAATGGTCACGGCCGTCGCGTGTTCGACCGTGCCGAAGCTCACCGTCGTGATCGGCGGTTCCTTCGGCGCCGGTAACTATGCGATGTGCGGCCGCGCTTACGGGGGACGCTTCCTGTGGACCTGGCCGAACGCGCGCATCTCGGTGATGGGCGGCGAGCAGGCCGCGAGCGTGCTCGCCACCGTGCGCCGCGACGGCATCGAGGCGAAAGGCGGTTCCTGGCCCGAACCCGAGCAGAAGGAATTCATGACGGGAATCCGCGACCAGTACGAGCGGCAGGGGAACCCCTACTATGCGACCGCGCGCCTCTGGGATGACGGCGTCATCGATCCGCTCGACACCCGCCGCGTGCTCGGGCTCGCGCTCGAAGTCGTGGCGCACGGTCCGGCGCCGCTGCCGGAATCCTACGGCGTGTTCCGGATGTAATGCCGATGCTCCGCATCGAACGCGACGCCCGCGGAATCGCCACCCTGACGCTCGAACGCGAAGATGCGCGGAATGCGCTCTCCGCGGAGCTCGTCGCGCGCCTCGCCGAGGCGCTCGCCTCGCTCGCCGGCGATTCCTCCGTCCGGATCGTGAAATTGACCGGTGCGGGAAAAGTGTTCTGCGCCGGCGCCGACATCGGTGAGATGCTCGCGGCAGGCGCCGCATCGCCGGAACAGAACGAAGCGGACTCGCGCCGGTTTGCGCAGGTGCTCGAATCCCTGGAGCGGCAGCCGCAACCGACCGTCGCGATCGTGAATGGCGCCGCCTACGGCGGCGCGGTCGGCCTCGTCGCCGCCTGCGACATCGCGATCGCCGCGGCAAGCGCGCGATTCGCGTTCTCGGAGGTTCGTCTCGGGCTGGTTCCTGCGATGATCTCGCCCTACGTGACCCGCGCGATCGGGCAGCGGCAGGCGCACCGCTGGTTCCTGACCGGCGAGGCGATGGACGCGGCGACTGCGCTCCGCATCGGTCTCGTGCATGAGGCCGTGGACGATGCATCGCTTCCCGACGCGACGCGCGCGATCATGGACGCCCTGCTCGCGGGCGGCCCGAAGGCACAGGCCGAAATCAAGCAGTTGCTGCACCGCGTGACCGGGCGCAGCTCCGCTGTCGATGAATCCATGCTCACCGACACCGCGCGCTGGATCGCGCGCGTTCGCGCGCAAGCGGAAGGCCGCGAAGGACTGACGGCGTTCCTGGAGCGGCGCAAGCCCGGCTGGATCCGCGACGAATGAAGATCGGGCGACTTCTCATCGCGAACCGGGGGGAAATCGCCTGCCGGGTGATCCGGACCTGCCGCCGTCTCGGCGTGCGCGCGATCGCGGTGCATTCGGAAGCCGACGCGGGAGCGCTGCACGTGCGCCTCGCGGACGAGTCGCATGGGATCGGACCCGCGCCCGCGCGCGATTCCTACCTGAACATTGCGTCGGTCATCGAGGCGGCCAGGCGCGCACGCGCCGATGCGATCCATCCCGGCTACGGTTTTCTGTCCGAGAACGCCGGGTTTGCGGACGCCTGCGAGCAAGCGGGGATCCGCTTCGTGGGGCCGCCTGCTGCTGCGATCCGCGCGATGGGCCTGAAGCACGAGGCGAAGGCCCTCGTTTCCGCAGCCGGCGTGCCGGTCGTTCCGGGCTACATGGGCGAGGACCAGGCACCGGCGCGGCTCGCCAGGGAAGCCGGGCGCATCGGCTTTCCGGTGCTCGTGAAAGCGGTCGCAGGCGGCGGCGGCAAGGGCATGCGCGTCGTGCAGGAGCCGGCCGCGCTGGAGGAAGCGATCCGCGGCGCGCGGAGCGAAGCCGACAGCGCCTTCGGCGACGGACGGCTGATGCTGGAGCGCTTTCTCATCCGGCCGCGGCACGTCGAAGTGCAGGTGTTCGGCGACACGCGGGGCGACTGCCTGCATCTCTTCGAGCGCGAATGCTCGGTGCAGAGGCGTTACCAGAAGATCATCGAGGAGTCTCCCTCGCCTTTCATCGACGAGTCGACGCGCGCGGCGATGACCGCGGCCGCCGTGCGCGCCGCGAAAGCCGTCGGCTACGTCAATGCCGGCACGATCGAGTTCATCGTCGACGCCGACGGGAGCTTTTACTTCATGGAGATGAACACGCGCCTGCAGGTCGAGCACCCCGTGACCGAGGCCGTCACCGGGCTCGACCTGGTCGAATGGCAGCTCCGCGTCGCATCCGGCGAGGCCCTGCCGCTCGCCCAGCGCGAAATATGCCAGCACGGCCATGCGATCGAGGCGCGGCTCTACAGCGAGGACCCACGGCGCGGATTCCTGCCTTCCGTCGGGCGCGTCGAGCGGTTCATTCATCCGCCGGCCGGCGAAGGCTGGCGCGTGGACAGCGGCGTCGAAGACGGCGACGCGATCACCGTGCACTACGATCCGATGATCGCGAAAGTCATCGCTTCGGGCAGCAATCGTGCCGATGCGCTCGCGAGGCTCCGGCATTCGCTCGATCGGACGGCGATATTCGGAGTCGCGAGCAACCTCCCGCTCTTGCGCGCCCTCGCCCGGCATCCGGACTTTGCCGCGGGGGACGTCGATACCGGTTTCGTCGACCGCGAGCTTGCGGCCCTGACGCGCGAACCGGCCCCTCCGCCCGAGGCGTTGCTGCTCGCGGCGGCCGTCGCACTCGATGAGCGCGCGGCGCCGGCCGGTGCGCGCGCTTCGCCCTGGTCCCCGGGCGACGGATGGCGTGGCGCGGGCGTGGATAGCCAGTCCATCGGCCTGCGCACGCCGGTTTTCCTGCGTCTGCGCGCCCGCCGCCGCGCCGAACGGCTCGAGATCGAGTATGGCGGCCAGCCAGTCGACGGTCGCGTGCAGGCGATCGGGCGAGGCCGTTACGTGGTCAATGCCGGCGCAGTCGCGCGCGAATTCGAGCTGATCCGTCATGGCGAAAAGCTCCAGATCGTCGGCGACGAGGCGACCGCCATCGCGCTCGCCCCCGCCTGGCCTTACGAGCGGAGCGTGGAGGATGCGGACGCGCATCCCGCATCGCCGCTGCCGGGACGCGTCGTCGAACTGCGCGTCAAGCCCGGCGATGCGGTCGCGCGCGGCGACGTGCTCGCGATCGTCGAAGGAATGAAAATGCAGCACGCGATCCGGGCCGGTCGCGCCGGCCGCGTGCTGAATGTGCGCGCCCGGCCGGGAGAACTGGTCGATGCCGAGACCGTGCTCTTTGACATAGCGCCCGGCTGACGGTTGTCTTGCGGCGCAATAATCGCTAAGGTCCTGACCCCATAACTATTTCTGCACATTAAATTGCAGTGCAGTAAAGGGATCCATGCAGCTTGGCAACAAGGTCGTGGCGGTCACTGGTGCCGGGCGCGGCATCGGCCGCGCCATCGCGCTCGCGTTCGCCGCGCGCGGCGCCGAAATTGCCGCGCTCGATATCGACGGCGCCGCACTCGCGGAGACCTGCGCGCAATGCGAAGCGCGCGGCGCGCGCGCGAAGGCCTATGAAACCGACGTGACCGACGAATCGCAGGTGGCGATGAGTCTCGACGCCGTGGTCGCGAATTCCGCGCGCCTCGACGTGCTCGTCAACAATGCGGGAATCACGCGCGACGCCCTGCTCGTGAAAGCGAAGAACGGCGCGATCATCTCGAAGATGTCTCTCGCGCAGTGGCAGGCCGTGATCGACGTCAACCTGACCGGGGTCTTTCTGTGCGGGCGCGAGGCCGCGGAACGGATGATTCGCCTGGGACACGGAGGACTCATCATCAACATTTCCTCGATTTCGCGCGAGGGAAACGCCGGGCAGACGAATTATTCGGCCGCCAAGTCCGGCGTCGCCGCGATGACGGTCGTCTGGGCCAAGGAGCTCGCCCGTTACGGAATCCGAAGCGCCGCGATTGCGCCCGGCTTCTGCGCGACCGAGATCCTGGCGGCGATGAAGCCGGAAATGCTGGCCCGCGTCAAAGCCGCGATACCGCTCCGGAGGCTCGGCAATCCGGCCGAGATCGCCGATACCGCCATCTTCATCGCGGAGAACGAATTCGTGACCGGGCGCGTGATCGAAGTCGATGGCGGGCTGAGGCTGTAGACTGTCGGGGAAGGGGAAGTCATGAATCTCGATCGGGTGCGCGCGGTCATCAGCGGCGGCGCTTCGGGTCTCGGCCATGCGACAGCGGCGCGGCTGGTCGCGGGTGGCGGCAAGGTCGCGTTGCTCGACGTGCAGGATGAGATCGGCCGCAAGGCGGCGGCTGCGCTCGGAGCATCGGCGAGCTACAGGCACTGCGACGTCACGAGCGAAGCGGATGTCGATGCGGCGGTCCGGGAAGCGGCCAGCCAGATGGGCGGCCTCAACGTCGCGATCTCCTGCGCGGGAGTCGCCACGCCCGGCAAACTGCTCGGCCGCGACGGACCGCTGTCGTCGGCCGCGTTCCAGCGCGTGCTCAGCATCAATACGCTCGGCACCTTTCTGCTGGATCGAGCGGCCGCTGCGATCATGCAGAACAATACGCCCGATTCCGACGGCGAGCGCGGGTTGCTCATTCACACCGCGTCGGTCGCAGCTTTCGAGGGCCAGGTCGGACAG
>JBOHZO010000168.1:0-6019 GCA_050738555.1 Steroidobacteraceae bacterium
CCTTCGCGACCGAGACGCCATCTTTGGTGATGGTCGGCGCGCCGAAGCTCTTCTCGAGCACGGCATTACGGCCTTTCGGGCCGAGCGTCGCCTTGACGGCGTTCGCGAGCAGGTTGACGCCGCGAACCAGACGGGTGCGCGCGTCATCGCTGAATCTGACTTCCTTGGCTGCCATTGGTACTTGTCCTCTTTACTTTTCGATCACGGCCATGACGTCTTCCTCGCGCATCACGAGGAGTTCATCGCCGTCGACCTTGACTTCGGTTCCGCCGTACTTCCCGAACAGGATCTTGTCGCCGACCTTGAGGTCGAGCGGACGGATGTTCCCATTCTCGAGAATCTTGCCCTTGCCAACTGCGACGATCTTGCCGCGGATGGGCTTTTCGGCAGCGGTATCGGGGATCACGATGCCGCCGGGTGATTTGCGCTCTTCGTCTTCGCGCTTGACGATCACACGATCATGAAGCGGACGGATCTTCATGGTTCAACACTCCTTGGGTGGTCACTCGTTGTGTCCAGGGCGGTGCCGATGTGGCCTTAGCACTCTCCCCGGCCGGGTGCTAATGATAGGGATCGCCGCCCCAAATTCAAGCACTCTCTGGCACCGAGTGACAGAACGCTGTAACCGATTGAAAATTAATGCGTATCCGCAATTCGTCGCCCGTTCGAGACACGGCGGGTTCGCGAAACCGCGCAAGCCGTCGCGACAAGCAGGCAGGAGGCCGCTAACCTCCGCGCCATGACGAATTTCAGGCTGGTCCTTTTCTTGCTGGGTCTCGCGCTCTCCGGACCCGCCTCCGCGCAGGGCCTGCTCGGGCCATCGACCAACCAGGACCAGTTCCTCCCGGTCGACCAGGCATTCGTATTCACGGCGAGTGCCGACGGCGGCGAGCAGGTGCTGCTCGACTGGCAGGTGGCGCCCGGCTATTACCTCTATCGGCACCGCGTGTCCGCCAAAACGACGACGCCCGATTTCGCCCTCGGCGAAATCGCGATGCCGGCCGGCAAGAAGAAGACGGACGAGTTTTTCGGCGACGTCGAGGTCTATTACGACACGCTCACCGCCACGGTCCCGGTCACGCGGCCCGCCGACGCCTCGTCGTTCGCGATCGCGGTCAGCTACCAGGGCTGCGCCGATGCGGGTCTCTGCTATCCGCCCGTCACGCAGACCGTGGCGATCGAATTGCCGCCGCCCGGCACGCCGTCGCGCACCGAATCGACACCGATGGTGTCGGAACAGGACCGGCTTTCGAACCTGATCGCGGACGGCAGCCTGCTGGCGATCATGGCCAGCTTTTTCGGATTCGGCCTGCTGCTGGCCTTCACGCCCTGCGTGCTGCCGATGATCCCGATCCTGTCCGGCATCATCGCGGGCCAGGGCGAGGCGGCGACCCCACGGCGCTCGTTGACGCTGTCGGTCGTGTACGTCCTCGGCATGGCGTTGACCTACACGCTCGCCGGCGCGGCCTTCGCCGCGGCCGGACAACAGGCGCAGGCGTTCTTTCAGAAGCCCTGGATCATCATTTCCTTTGCGGCGCTCTTCGTCGTGCTCGCGCTCGCGATGTTCGGGCTCTTCGATCTCAAGATACCCGCCGCCCTGGAAACGCGCCTCGCGGCTGTTTCAGGCCGGCAGAAGTCCGGCAGCCTCGTCGGCACGGCGATCATGGGCGCGCTCTCGGCGCTCGTCGTCACTGCCTGCGTCGCGCCGCCGATGGTCGCAGCGCTCGCCGTGATCGGGCAGACCGGGGATGTCCCGCGGGGGGCGCTCGCCCTCTTCGCGATGGCGATCGGCATGGGCGCTCCGCTGCTCCTGGTCGGCGTCGCGGGCGGGCGGTTCCTGCCGCACGCGGGACCCTGGATGACGACGGTCAAGACGCTTTTCGGCGTGCTTTTCCTGGCCGTGGCCGTGTGGATGCTCGAACGCATCCTGCCGGGTTCCCTGACGCTCGCGCTGTGGGCACTTCTCGTCATTGTCGGCGGCTACTATTTCGGCGGATTCGGCAGGACGCCTGCGAGCGCCGATGCCTGGCGGCTGGTCGCCCGGGGCGCCGGCCTTGCCGCCATGGTCTGGGGCATCATCATGATGGTCGGCGCCGCGGCGGGAGGGCACGACCCGATGCAGCCCTTGCGCGGCGTCTCATTGCCCGGTTTCGCGGGCGAAGCGTCGGCGAGGAGTGCGGCAGAACTTCCCTTCAGGAAAATCGCCTCGATCGAGGATCTCGACCGGGAGCTCGCGGCCGCCAAGGCTGCCGGCCAACCGGCGATGCTCGATTTCTATGCGGACTGGTGCGTGTCCTGCAAGGAAATGGAGAAGTACACGTTTTCGGTGGCGGAAGTGCAGCAGGATCTTTCCGGCTACGTCCTGCTCAAGGCCGACGTGACTGCGAACAGCCACGCCGACCAGGCCCTGTTCCGCCGGTTCGGCGTCTACGGGCCGCCGACCACGGCGTTTTTCGGAGCACACGGCCGTGAATGCCGCGCGTTCCGCCTCGTGGGCTTCGTGGCCGCGGATGATTTCCGGACGCATCTCGCCCGGTTCGCGCGCGAATGCTGACGACGAAGCGTCATGGGCGCTGGGCCCTCGTCGCCCTCATCGCCCTGGCCACTGGTGTCGCAGCCTTCTTCATCGGCCGCCTGGTCCTCGCTCCTGAAAAACCCGCGCTTCCGCAGATTCAGCCGGCGGTGATCCCCGAATATCGGCCCGACGTCACCCTCGCCGATCGCGCGGGCAATCCGCGCGCGCTCTCCGAATGGGACGGCAAACCCCAGGTCCTCAACTTCTGGGCCACCTGGTGCGCTCCCTGCCGGCGCGAGATCCCGATGCTGAATGCGCTCGCCCGCGACCCCGACTACCCGGAATTTGCAGTCATCGGCATCGCGATCGATTTCCGCGAGGACGTGCTCCGCTACCTGACGGAAACGCCGATCGACTACACCGTCCTGATCGGCGAGCAGGATGGCCTGGACGCGGCGCGCGCCTTCGGGATGGAATCCCTTGGCCTGCCATTCACGGCCTTCACGGACAAAACGGGCCGGATCGCGACCATCCACGTGGGCGAATTGCACCGACCGCAGGCCGAGGTCATCCTGGCCGCCGTCCGGGCGGTCGATGCGGGCCAGATCAATATGAAGACCGCGCGGGAGCGGATCCGGGCCGAGATGCCGAAAATCGACTAGATTGGCGTTAGATCGACGCAGTTCGGCTCCTGATCGTGCATAATGCCGGCGGATGCGCCGGATTCTTCTCATCAACGGGCCCAACCTTAATCTCCTGGGCCGCCGCGAATCCGGCTGGTACGGGGACGTGACGCTGGCCGCCATCGAGGAGCGCCTGAAGGCCCAGGCCGCGAAGCGCGACGCGACCCTGGAGAGTTTCCAGAGCAACGCCGAGCATGAGCTCGTCGAACGCGTCCAGGCGCTCGCGGCCAAGCCCGTCGACTTTGCGATCCTGAACCCGGGTGCGTTCACCCATACCAGCATCGCGCTCCGCGACGCGCTGCTCGCCGTTTCCGTGCCCTTCATCGAGGTGCATCTTTCCAACGTGCATGCGCGGGAGCCGTTCCGCCGGCACTCCTATTTTTCCGACATCGCGGCGGGCAGCATCGTCGGCCTCGGGGCTCAGGGCTATGAGCTCGCGCTCACCGCGGCGCTCGACCGTCTCGACCGGCCTTCCGGAGGGGAATGATGGATATCCGCAAGATCAAGAAGCTCATCGAACTGCTCGAGGAATCCGGGCTCGCCGAGATCGAGATCTCCGAGGGCGAGGAATCGGTGCGGATCGCGCGCTTCAGTCACGGCGCGGCGGTCGTGTCCCAGGGCGTTCAGACTCCTGCTCCCGCGGCAACTGCCGGCACGGCGCCCGCGGAGCCGGCGGTTCCTGCGTCGGCGGCCCGCCATGCCCCTGCCGCGCGCGATGAGAATCTCGTGACCGCGCCGATGGTGGGCACCTTCTATGCCTCGCCCACGCCTGGCGCGAAACCCTTCGTCGAAGTGGGCCAGGAAGTCCGTGTCGGCCAGGTGCTCTGCATCATCGAGGCAATGAAGATGATGAATCAGATCGAGAGCGAGCGCGCCGGCACGGTCGTCGCCGTGCTCGCAAAGAACGGCGAACCGGTCGAGTTCGGCCAGCCTCTGTTCGCGATCGAGTAAGGGATGCTGGACAAGATCGTCATCGCCAACCGCGGCGAGATCGCGCTTCGCATCCTGCGCGCCTGCCGTGAGCTCGGCATCAAGACGGTCGCCGTACATTCCACGGCGGACCAGAACCTGAAGCACGTGCTGCTCGCCGACGAAACCGTCTGCATCGGTCCGCCGGCATCGCGCGACAGCTACCTCAACATGCCGGCAATCATCAGTGCGGCGGAGGTGACCGACGCGGTCGGCATTCACCCGGGTTACGGCTTCCTGTCCGAGAACGCCGATTTCGCCGAGCGCGTGGAGAACAGCGGCTTCGTCTTCATCGGGCCGAAGAGCGAAACCATCCGGCAGATGGGCGACAAGGTCTCCGCGATCCGCGTGATGAAGGAGCACGGCGTCCCCTGCGTGCCCGGTTCCGACGGCCCCCTGCCGGAGGACCAGGACGAGTGCTTTCGCCTGGCCCGGGGCATCGGCTACCCCGTGATCATCAAGGCCTCGGGCGGCGGCGGTGGCCGCGGCATGCGCGTCGTTCACAGCGACGCGACGCTCGTCAACGCCATCAATGTCGCCAAGACCGAGGCGCTCGCGGCCTTCGGCAACGACACGGTCTACCTGGAGAAATTCCTCGAGAAGCCGCGCCACATCGAATTCCAGGTGCTGGGAGACAGTTACGGGAGCGTGGTGTCGCTCGGCGAACGCGATTGCTCGCTGCAGCGCCGGCGCCAGAAGATCATCGAGGAGTCCCCCGCGCCCGGCATTACGACGAAGCAGCGGACGGAAATGAGCGAAAAGCTGGTCGCGGCCTGCGCCGCGGTCGGCTACCGCAGCGCCGGCACCCTCGAGTTCCTGTACGAGGACGGCCACTTCTATTTCATCGAGATGAACACGCGCGTGCAGGTCGAGCACCCGGTGACCGAGCTGGTCACCGGCATCGACATCGTCAAGATGCAGCTCCGGATCGCCGCCGGCGAGCCCCTGCCCTTCAAGCAGGAGGACATCGTGCTGCGCGGCTGGGCGATGGAATGCCGTATCAACGCGGAGGATCCCAAGACCTTCACCCCCTCGCCCGGGCCGGTTCGGCTCTGGCACGCGCCGGGCGGGCCGGGCGTGCGCGTGGACAGTCACCTTTACTCCGGCTATTCCGTGCCGCCCTTCTACGACTCGCTGATCGCCAAGCTCATTTCCTCCGGCGAGAACCGGGACACGGCGATCGCGCGGATGAGGAACGCCCTTTCCGAGATGGTGGTGGAAGGCATCAAGACCAACGCGCCCCTGCACCAGGAGATCTTCGGGCATTCCGCGTTCCGCCAGGGCGGGCTCGACATCCATTACCTCGAGCGGCGTCTCGGCCTGAAATAGGCGCGCGGGCAGCGGATGCCTTTTCAGCAGCTCGTCATCGAGCTGGACGGCGCCGGGATTGCGCGGGCCGAGGAAGCCTGCACGCGGCTCGGGGCAATCGCGGTCTCGCTCGCCGACGCCGGGGACGAGCCGCTGCTCGAGCCTGCGCCCGGCGAGACGCCGCTCTGGCGCTCGGTCCGGTTGCGTGCGTTGTTTACCGAATCCGCCGACGCTTCGGTCGCTGCCGCGACGCTCGCCGTGGTGCTCGGGCTCCCGCCCGGGCGCGTGCGCATCGAGCGCGTGGAAGACCGCGCCTGGGAGCGCGAATGGCTCAAGGATTTCCGGCCGATGCGGTTCGGGCGGCGGCTGTGGATCTGCCCGGCGGGACAGCAGCCGCACGGGCATGCGAAGGCCGTCCTCGAGATGGATCCGGGCCTCGCATTCGGCACCGGCACCCATGCGACGACGGCCCTGTGTCTGGAGTGGCTTGACGCCCGCATTCACGGCGGCGAGCGTCTGCTCGACTACGGCTGCGGCTCGGGCA